>JANMQV010000171.1:0-87809 GCA_031370645.1 Candidatus Eiseniibacteriota bacterium
AACATTGTCGTCTTTATCGGCGTGTTTATCTGGATCCTCCTGGGGTTCGGTATTATGGTAAGCATGGGTAACTTGATTGTCGGTCGTTAACTTAACTTAACGCTTTCTAACAAACCGAGGCGCCTTTGGAATTCGCCATCGGCGCCTGGCTGCACTGAACCTCCTCGGTCACTCTGTGCCCCTAGAGCCGCACTATTCCCCTCCCGGAAGATTCACCCGAATGGCGCCATCCCGCGCCGCTGCAGCGGTTTGAGAGCCCTTGGAAGGTCCTATCCCCTCCTGGCACCCGATATGCAGCCTTTGACGGGAATGGAACCCCACCCAGGGGGTAGTCCTCAGCAACTTCTCCTCACACGAGCAAGAATCGAGGAATATCCATGGGCCAGGCTCGCCGACTCGCCGCTCTGCTTTGCGGCCTCATTTCCGTCCTCATCGCGCCGGTCGCGCGGCCGGCGGTAGAAGACGTCCACGCCCCGGGCGGTTCGCCAGGGATGGTCGTGGAGGGCGTTCGCTCGCCGCTTCGTGACCTGTTCGGGGCAAGCGGAAACCTTCGAGCGTTGATCGGTACGCCGGAGTGGTTGTCCCAAAGTTCGGTGTTCCAACCGCTTCTCTCCAAGATCTTTTTTGGCACGCCGGGCGTGCGCTCCCTGGGCGTACCCACGCCCAGCGGTGATTCGCTTGTCGTCGTCACGCTCGAAACTCTCGGCGCCATGAAGGGTTCGCGACTGGCTGCCTACCGCGTCGGGAGGTGGCCGACGCGCGGCCGAGCCCTGACGGATCCGCGCTATGCGCCTCCTCCCGGATTCATCACCGTGACGCGGGAGAACGAATCGACGCCGGTGTCGAAACGGTTCCGCTTCCGAGATTTCCTGACGCACGACCAGCAGAAGGTGTGGCCCAAGGTCCTAGTGCTGCGCGTGGACCTGCTGGACAAACTGGAACTTGTCGGGGACGAACTGGAGCGTCGGGGGCTTCCGGGTTCGCTCCACATCATGTCGGGATTTCGGACGCCGCAGTACAACGCGCAGGGCGTTGGCCCGAAGGGGGGCCGAGCCGGACAGAGCCGGCACATGTACGGCGACGCGGCCGACGTGATCGTGGATGGAAACGGGGACGGGGTCATGGATGATCTCGACGGCGACGGCAAGTCCACGCTGCGCGACGCGCGCGTGCTCTACGCCGTGGCCGAAAGCGTCGAGGCACACCACCCCAGCCTGGTGGGAGGGCTATCGGCCTACCCGGCGAACGCGGGGCACGGGCCATTCGTGCACATCGACGCGCGCGGCGAACGCGCCCGCTGGTGATCGGCCAGGCCGCCCCTAGCACAACCCGCAAGCCCCACCACGCTGTGGGATTGTAAAAACCGTCCGAACATAGTTACACCTAAGCCCCGCTCGGCAGCGCCCCCGGAGCAAGAGCCCCAGCAATTTGAGTCTCTTACGCCGATCCCCCTCCTGGCACGCGAGTTGCGTTTCCCTCCACCGATCGCAGCGCTCCCTTCCCGCTCCACCAATCGGTAATCGGAGAATCGACTGAAACCACTCGGCTTCGTTCTCGTGGCCCTCGGAGGCGTGTAGATCCTGATTGGCCCCAAGAAGCACCCGGCTTAAAGTCGCTTGCCACGAAGGCGCGCGCAGTCGCAGTCGATCCCTAGAACGAGGTGATGCCATGGCGAAAGCCAAAAAGAATACGGTGCGCGCCGCCAAAGATTCGGTATCCGTTGTGAGCGACGTCAAGACTCAGGACCGAGCGGCGCCGGAACGAAAGCTCAATCCCAAGCTCTATCAACGCGAGCTTTCTCGGCTCCAGCTCGAGCTCTTGAAATTACAGGAATACGTACGCTCCAAGGGACTGAAGGTCGTCGTTCTGTTCGAGGGGCGCGACGCTGCCGGGAAAGGCGGCGTCATCAAGCGGATCACGCAGAGCCTGAACCCCCGCACCTGCCGCATCGTGGCGCTCGGCACGCCGACGGAGCGCGAGACCTCACAGTGGTACTTCCAACGCTACGTGGCGCATCTCCCCGCGGCCGGCGAGATGGTGCTCTTCGACCGTAGCTGGTACAACCGAGCCGGCGTCGAACGGGTCATGGGATTCTGCACCAAGGATGAATATGTCGAGTTCATGCGATCCTGCCCCGAGTTCGAGCGCATGCTGATTCGCTCGGATATCGTGCTACTCAAGTATTGGTTCTCGGTCAGCGACGAGGAGCAGGAGCAGCGCTTCCAAAAGCGCATTCATGACCCCGCCAAGCGCTGGAAGCTGAGCCCGATGGACCTCGAATCTCGCGCACGCTGGGTCGACTACTCGCGAGCGAAGGACGCCATGTTGGCGGCGCGCGAGACCAAGGAAGCTCCGTGGTGGGTGGTGCCGGCCGACAACAAACGGCGGGCTCGCCTCAATTGCATTACGCATCTCTTGAGCCAATTCAATTACAAGAACTACGCGCCGAAGAAGCTGAAGCTCCCGCGCCGGCAGGTGGACGTTACGTACGTTCGTCCCCCAGTCACCGAACAGAACTTCGTCCCCGAGGTCTACTGATCGAACGGACTAGCCGGTCCGTTCCGCCCTTCCAAAACGACGGATCGCTCTCGCCCGAGCCTTCGCCGCCTCCACGTCGCGATCCTTGGGAGTGCCGGTCGCCGTGAGGGCGTCGAGCAACACGCGCACCCCCCCCGACACCTCATCGACGGCACGATCGAATGCAGGCTGGTTCGCGAGGGACGGTTTGTTGAAGCCGCTGACTTTGCGTACGAACTGGAGCGAAGCAGCGCGAACTTCCTCGTCCGTCGCGGAGGGCGTGAAGTTGTGGAGGGTCCGAATATTTCGACACATCTTGTTACCCCTTGCGTCGTGGAGCCTTGCTCGGCGGAGGCGGCGGCTCCATGCCCGACAATCTCAACAGTCGCAAGTACTGCGCTTCGGTGAATGGCATGATCGAGAGCCGAGAGAAGCGAACGAGCTCGGTGTGCTGCAGCACGGCGTCGATTCGCGCCTGCGCAAGGGTCACCGGCTCGGGAAGCGGCCGATCGGCTTCGAGCTCCACGACCGGTCGTTTCGGATTCTTCAGTTTCGGGTCGGGGTACGCGTCCGAAACAGCGATCGCGAGACCGACGGCCTGCTTCTCGTCGCCGGAGTGATAGACGATCACGCTATCACCCTTCTTGATCGTGGCGAGATGAAGCAGCGCGGCCGCGTTCGTGACGCCGTCCCAGACGGTGCGTGTGTCTCGCTGTAGATCGAAGAAGGAATAGGTCGAGGGTTCTGTCTTGACGAGGAATCGTGCCATGAGGGGAGCATACCAGTCCGCGGCCGGTGGCGCACTCACGCAAGCCGCGCCTCTGAAGATTGCCCCCGACGTGCCGCCTTCTCCGCTCGATCCCCCTACCGCGCCGTCCCGACCCCGCTCGGCACGGTGAGCGGGGGGAGCGTCGACTCGATTTCCTTCCGGCGCGGCTCCAGCCACGGCGGCAATACCAGCTTCTCGCCGAGATGCGCCGTCTCCTCATCCACACCGAACCCCGGCCCGTCGGTAGCCAGTTCGAATAGCACCCCACCCGGCTCCTTGAAGTAGACCGATCGGAACCAGAAGCGGTCGATCACCGGCGTCGGTCGCGCGCCGGCTTTCTCGATCCGTTCTCTCACCGCGAGTTCGTGAGTATCGTCGTCCACGCGCCAGGCGAGGTGATGGATCGCGCCCACACCCCACATGCCGCGCTGCATCTGCGGCAATTCGGATACGTCGAGAAACGTCCCCGACCCTCCAGCCTCGAGCGAATAGCGGTGCCACGCTCCTTCGGTGCCTACGAGCTTGAACTTCATCACGTCCTCAAGAAACGAGGTGGTAGGCGAAAGCGAGCGTTCCAGCAGTCGAGCGCCGTGAAGGCCGCGAATCTGCTTCTCCTGCGGCACCGGACTTCCGTCGTATGCGGCGAACGATCGATGCGACGGCTCGGGAGTTTCCACGAGCGCCACCCGCAGTCCGTGCGGATCGGCGAACGGCAACGCCTTCTCTCCGAAGCGCGTCTCCACTCCGCCCACGAGTCCGCCGTAGCGGGAGACACGATCCCCCCAATAGCCGAGCGTGCCCGCCGGAACCGCGAGCGCGACTTCGTTCGCGAGTCCGTGCCCCGGCACGGGGGGCGCCATCTCCGGCCACGGGAAGAAGGTGAGGTCGCTTCCCGCATGCCCCTCCGCGTCGGCGTAGAAGAGATGGTAAGTGCCCGGGTCGTCCTGGTTAACGCTTCGTTTGACCAACCGCATCCCTAGAACACCCGCGTAGAAATCGAGATTCTCCTGAGCGGGTCCGGCGATCGCGGTGACGTGGTGGAGCGCGGTGACACTCTTCATACGAAAGTCCTCCTGAGTCCGGAGCCCCTGGCCCGGGATACGGACTTGGATGCACGATGCGGGCCTGGAGATTTTGAGCTCTGGCCGAGCCTGCCCGCCTACGCGATACCCGCGCCGACGCGCTCATCCGCCTTAAGGCCGTAGAGCGGCTGGTATTTCCGCCAAAGGTAGTCCATGTAGGGCTCGATCGTGAGGTCTTGCCCTGTCACGCGACGCACCAACTCGGGCGAGGTGAACTTGGAGCCGTGGCGATAGATGTTCTCCTTGAGCCAGCCATGGAGCCGCGAAAATTCTCCCTTCGCCACGTCGCTCGGGATTTCCGGATGCGACTTCACCGCCGTATCGTAGAACTGGGCGGAAAGAATGTTCCCGAGCGTGTACCCCTGGAAGACGCCGCCGATCGGCCCCGCATACCAATGCACGTCCTGAAGGACGCCGTGGCGGTCGTCGGGAACGATCTGTCCGAGATCGGCTTCCACGCGCTCTCGCCAGACGCGCGCCAGATCCTTCACCGCGAGCTTCCCTTCCAGGAGTTCCAGTTCCAGGTCGAATCGCAGCATGACGTGCAGGTTGTAGGTGACTTCATCCGCGTCGGTGCGGATGAGTGTCCGTTCCACGCGATTGACGGCGCGATAGAATGTGTCGACCGGGACCCCCTTCAATTGAGACGGGAACGCGGCCTGCAGGCGCGGGTAGAAGTGATCCCAGAATCCCCTGCTTCGGCCCACGATGTTTTCCCAGAGCCGCGACTGGCTTTCGTGCACGCCGGCGGACGTCCCGTGCCCGAGCGGCGATCCCTCGAGGGCGGGATCGACGCCTTGCTCGTAGAGCGCGTGCCCTGACTCATGAAGCGTGGAGAAGAGAGCGTCCGTGATGTCGTCCTCGCGGACTCTCGTCGTGATTCGCACGTCTCCCGAGGAAAACGTGGTCTGGAACGGATGATGCGTCAGGTCCTGGCGCCCCCGCTGGAAGTCATATCCGAACCGCTCGATCACGCCGACGCCGAAGGCAAGCTGATCCGCGGCCGGTGCGTGCTGCTGAAGGCAGGAGTTGTCGGCCAAGGGACGCGACCCGATGGCGCGCACGAGTGGGACGAGGCGCTCCCGCAGCGTCGCGAAGAGGGACCGAACCGACGACGCCTTCATTCCGTAATCGTAGAAATTGATCATCGGATCGGCGATGTGCTCGAATCCCGGGTAGCACTCCGCCGTGCGCCGCGACAGCTCGAGCGTCTTCTCGAGAAGCGGACGAACCGCCGCGAAATCGTTGGCGGGCTTCGCCACGGTCCACACTTGATAGCTCTTGGCCTGATGCTCCTGAAATTCCGACACGAGGCTTGCGGGGCGGCGCACGGCGAGGTCCCAGGAGCGGCGCGTCACGCGGACGATCGACGCCTCGTCGGACTCGAAGGGAAACGCCTCCGTCTCTTTCGCGGCGGCATCGAGGAGCTGTCCCATCTCGGCGGCCGTGAACTTCTCGTGCGCGATCCTCGTCAGGGTCGCGGTCTGCCGGCCGCGGCCCGCCGCGCCTCCCGGAGGCATGTAGGTGGCTTGATCCCATTGCAGCACGGCCGACGCGCGGTAGAGATCGTCTACCTCGCGGAGTCTTACCTTCAGCGCGTCGAGAGATTTCATCAGATCCTCCGGTGGAGTCGGGCCGCGGGTTCGGTATCGACTCTACCTGGGCGGCGCGTTTCTGTCAGCAGCGTCGAGGAGCCCCGGAGGCGGGGCCTACATGCGTGAGAGCTTGAACCCGGCCCAGATCCCAGCCACTCCCCCCACCATGCTGAGGACGACCGAAGCGATCGAGAACCCACCGGCGCCCCAGAGCGCCGGGAGATAACCGCCGAGCGTCGAGCCGACCACCATGCCGATCATGATCAACGTTTTCGATTTCATGGCCCCTTTCGAACCGCGCCCTCGATGCGGCTCTGGTTACCGGCGCGATCGACCGCCACGACCGCGACGTCATGCGCCCCGGGTGAGGGAGGGTGGAGTGGCCGCCATCGAAGGACGCCGGCTTCCGGATCCCATTCGGTCGGTACGCGCCGTCCATCGACCTCAAGGTACGACTTCGTTCCATCGATCCCGCTCCCGTCGTCCGCTACCGCCGCCTCGATTGCCCACCGGCTGTAGGGCGACCGCGGCGCGGACGCGACGGGAGAAGGCCGAAGCTTGATTCGAGGGGCGATGTCGTCGCGAAAGATCGCGAAGGTCCCGAGCCGTCTCGATTCGCCTCGCACCATGCTGGAAACGCTGTCCACGACGGCGCCGACCCACTGCCACCGCGTGCCCTCAAGCCGATAGAGCCCGATCCTCTCCCGCGACGCCGCGCGGGACAAGACGAGTGCGACGCGCGCGGCCCGTCGAAGCGGAAGCGTCGTCGGCTCCAAGCGCCACGCCGTTCCCACGGAGACGAGCCCGATTGGGTGGCGCGCCGAAACCGAGTAGGCGAGGAGCGCCGCGTCCTCGAACAGAGTCCCCGCTCGGAGATCGACCTGGAAGGATGTCGCGGAGTCGGAGAAGGAGACCTCCTTCGAAGGGACGGCGCATCGAGCCCAGACGCCGCCGAACTGGTCGACCCGCGGGGCCGTGCCCTCGGCTGATCGTATCGCGAGCGGCAATCGTCGCGAGCCTTTGAGCAGATCCGAAGGAACCGCCAGCGTGACCGACCAGGCGTTGACTCCGCGCGTAGCGCGTCGTGCTCGATCGGCGAATTGGATGGAGACGTCCCGTTTCGCAGTCGCAATCGGAATCTGAAGTCGTAGGAATCCACCGGGGAGCGAGATGACTTCGAGCGACTCGTCGGTCCACGGTTTCTCGCCCCGCGACCAACCGGCCGTCGCCGCAGTCGCCGCCGGCCCGGGACGAATCACGAGCGTTCGCGATACCCGCCCTCCTCCGAGATCCTGGGCGTAGACGCGAAGGGGTCTCGGTGGATCGCCCGCACGAATCTCGATCGTCCCCGCCTCCTCTCCCGCGGGGGCATCGGCGTGGAGAACCGCCGGTCGGAACCCTACGGGAGCCCAGAGGACGAACCCTTTCCCTCCATTCACTCGCCCCGTGTCGTAGACGTAGTCGGCCTCGGGCATGTCCGTCGCCCAGGAAACGCTGTCGAATCGACACTCCGTCCGCCGGCCGTCCCACTCGACCCCGACTCGCCACGGCGCGACGCGAGCACCGCCCGCTGCGATCCGATCGTACGCGCTTGCGATGGCTCGGAATCTTCCGAGCGCCGTCAGCGTGTCACGGCGGGCAAAGTCGAAGGTGGCCGGCCCCGCGTTCCCCTCGACGATGGAGGCATCGTCGAGCGGCTCGAGCGTGAGATCGGTCAGGGTGGGCGGAACGGCGTCCGCGGTAGCGAGTCCTGCTCGCACCGGGTGGTAGGCGACATCGCCGCGCCGGACTTCGAAGTGCAGGTGCGGACCTCCTGCCCCGCTCTCCCCCGACCAAGCCATGAGGGCTCCCGCCTTGAACGAGAAGCGGCCACGGACGGGCCAGAGGTCCTGCTCGTAATCCCCCTTCGCTACCTTCGCGCTGTCGACGTAGGAAGCGATCGATGGGGCGAACGCATCGAGATGCCCGAACTCAAGCAGCCTTCCGTCCCGTGCTCGGAAGTAGAGCGCGCGGCCGTAGCCGACGCCCGAACTCCGCACGCGCTCGATCCATCCGCTCACCGGTGCCCGGACGGCGCGCCCCGTGCGCTGCGCCGTCCCGAAATCGAAGCCGGCGTGAAAATGACCGCCTCGGAAATCGCCGAACCCGCCGTTCAACACTCGCGCGCCACGGAGCGGAGCGGTGCTCAGACGCGGCATGAAGGGTGGAGGAATGGAGGTCTCTCGCTTCGGCACCGCGGAGGGCTTCGGCGCCGCCGATTCCGCGGCGCGCCCCGGCACGGCGAGCGAACCGAGAAGGATTCCCACGAGGGCACCACGGCGGAGCGCGGAGTTGAGCGTCATCCGCGCGACTCTAGCACAGGCGAGAACGGCTCCCACCCGCGCCCGAATGGGGCAATCAACGAGCCTGTAATACATTGACGTTCAATACGATGCATGATCCATCTAAAGCCAACCCTCAAGTCTGCCGATAACCAAGAGGATTCGGCGTCTCCTCCGTCGGTCGCGGAGACGCCACCCTTCCTTCCACCATCTCATGAACGACGGAGCGCCCCGTGAAAATGATCCGTATTCGACAGGCGCAGCTCACGGCACTCGTGAAACGCGCCGGCGGAATGATCCTCAAGAGTTACATCCTCGCGGTCTGGGTCGGACTCTGCGTGCTCGGATACCTGATCGGGACCCAAGCGCGTCCCGATCCGAAACGGATTCCCTACGACGATCTCTTCGAGAACATGCGCGTTCTTTCGTACCGGGAGGCGCCCTCGGACACGACGATTCATTACGTCGCGGAACTGACGGCGAGAGGCAAACCGTTCCGTCAGTACGACGTCGGGACACGCCGCTTCCTTCCCCCGACCGAGGCACGCGAGTACTGGCGGACGGTCACCGGCGCCCGCTATGAGCCGCTGGAAGTGCGCGGCCACGTGGAGCGCGGCGTCTGGCTCGAAATTCCGGACGCCTCGCAGCAGTCGCTTGTACCGGAACAGTTCGACGAGCTCTACAGCTCCACGATCGGGCTCGTCAACCCACTCTCCATGATCGCGAATGCGGTCGGCATCCTTTCCGGCTACTCCGTCGGCTACCGACTCGCCACCTGGGAGAGTTCACTCTCCAGCCGGTCGGTTCAGGAGCGCGTTCTCACCGCTCCCGGCATCGATCGCCTCGTCGCGCGCGAGGCGTGGCGGCGCGTCGCGCTCGAGCCCGCGATGGTGTTCGCCGACAAGGACGCGAGCCGCTTCGCGGAGGTCAACGGGCGCCAGCGTCTCTACGCCAACTTCTTCAAGGTGGCCTTGAACGACACCAACGGATTCGTCCCCTACGAAGTCACGCGACTCGAATCGGCCGGGGCCTACCAGGCTTCGCGCGCGATGAGTGCGTTCGCGGAGGCCGCGCGCCACGCGGCGTCCGACAGTTCCGAACTCACGAACACAGACTTTCGAGCCGTGGAGGAATGGGCGAGCCTCCTCGATCGCCGTGGGCATTGGGCCGCCGGCTCGCTTCCCTCCCCTGGGGAGGAGCGCATTCGCTACCTCGGCGCGCTGTCGTGGTACGGGCTCGCCCCCGAGTCGCCCAACCGGCGCCGCCTCTGGGTGGGGCCGCGACTCCTGATTCGTGAGGGTGGCGCCGAGGGATTCGTGGCGGACGAACTCCCGCAGATCGCGGCGGCGTGTCCCGAAGGATGGCGTACCTGGATGCAGCCCGCCGGCACTCCGCTCGCCTCGAATTCGTGGACGGCCCGCTGGATGGGTCAGGCGCGCCAATTCGCGCCGGTTCTCGAACTCGGAAAACGGGCGGTCCGTCTCGTGAGCGGCGAACCGAAGCAGCGGGTGGTGGTCGCGAGATCGGCGGTCGCACCTCCCGTGCCCGTGGTGAAATCATCGATGCCGATCGTCGCCGACACTCGGGTCGTCGCGCGGGTCGAGACGACTCTACCGGACTCCGCATCGCTTCCGCACCCGGGCGGGGCTGACTCCGTCGCCGTGACGCTGGAGCGATTGGATGCCGATGCGACCGTGATTCGCTCGAGCTTCGGCGGGTTCGGGCGGTAACTGCCCCAAGGAAATTCTAACCCGACCGCTCTGTTTCCGGAACGCCCCCTCCGTGCGTGCGAGGGGGCGTTCCGATCGGCTCCCGCGAACCAACTCCCCCTCTGCGCCCTTGCCGCCACCCCCCGTTTCCGTCATCCTTGCTCGGTCGAATCCCCCTGCCCTTGGGAGTTGTGCCATGCACGCCCAACCCGGACAACCCTCGTCGGAACCGCTGATCACGGGCGATCTGGTAAAGCGCGCCAAGGATGGAGATCAGCGCGCGATGAGCGGCTTGATGGCGCGCCATCGCCCGCGTCTCGAGCGCTGGACCAGCGGGCGGCTCCCCCACGACGCTCGCTCCCTCCTCGACACGAGCGACCTCGTCCAGGAAACCCTCCCTCGTGCCATCGAAGGGCTCGACCTGATCGTCGAGGTCCGCGGACCCGGGTTCTTTCAAGCCGACTTCGAAGAAATCGCCGCGGTCATGGGAAGGACGAGCCGCGACGCCGCGCGAATGGCGGTGCAACGCTCGCTTCGAAAACTCGCCGAGATCATGGGACATGCACGCTGACGATCCGCTCGACGACGTGGCGGACTCGATCCTCGACGGCAAACCCGTCGATTGGGAGGTCGCCGAAACGCGCGCCGCTCGCGAGGGCCGCGCCGGCGAGAGCCTTGCCGCCGCCGAGTCGGGGCGGTGGGGCCCCTTTACGCTGCTCGAACTGGTCGGCGCCGGTGCCACCGGGGAGGTCTGGAGGGCGTGGGACGCCTCGCTCCAGCGCGACGTCGCCATCAAGTTTCTTCAAGCGAAAGTCTTGGGCGAAAGCGGCATCCATCCGGCCGTGCTTCTCGAGGAAGCGCGCGCCGTGGCTCGCGTTCGGCACCCCGGTGTCGTCACCGTGTACGGCATCGCCGAGCACGACGGGCGCGCGGGCATGTGGATGGAATTTCTGCGCGGCCCCACGCTGGCGACGGAGATCGACCGCCGCGGAGGGCTTCTTCCCCGCGAGGTAGCGAGGATAGGACTGCACCTCGCGGCGGCGCTCGAGGCGCTCGATCAGGCGGGGCTGGTGCACTGCGATCTCAAGCCGGCGAACATCGTGCTGGAGTCGGATGGCCGCGCCGTGCTCGCCGATTTCGGATTGGGTTGGCGACGCGCGCTTCTCGACGATGACGCGCCGCGCGGACTGGGCACTCCCCTCTTCATGACGCCGGGGCTTCTGACCGGCGAGGCTCCGACACCGCGCACCGACCTCTACGCCCTCGGCGTGACGCTTCGCTGGGCTCTGACGGGCCACCCCCCCTTCCGAGCGCGCCGTGTGGAGGATTTGAAAGCGGAGATTGCTCACGGCCCGGCGCGACCGCTCGCCGAGGAGCGACCGGAAGCGCCCGCGTCGCTTGTGCGCGCGATCGAACGCGCCATGGATTCGGGGCCGAGCGCGCGACGCTACACCGCGGCGGAATTCGGCTCCCTTCTCCGATTCGCCCTCGACGAGACCGAAACCGATCCCCTCGCGATCTCGCCCCGCACGAGTGTCTTGTCCGGAGCAGGCCCGCCGGTCCTCTCGATCGGGGTTCTCCCCTTCCTGAATCACTCTCGGGACGAGGCGGAGGAGTACTTCTGCGACGGGCTGGCCGATGATCTTCTGAACGTGCTCGCGAAGATTCGCGGTGTGCGAGTCGCCTCGCGGACTTCTTCCTTCCAGTTCAAGGGGAAGAACGAGGAGATCGCGGTCATCGGCCGGAAGTTGAACGTCGCGGCGCTGCTGGAGGGGGGTGTGCGGAAGTCGGGAAGCCGGATTCGCATCTCGGTCCGGCTCGTGAAGGTGGCGGACGGCTTCCAGATCTGGTCCGAGACCTACGACCGCACACTTGACGACATCTTCGCGGTGCAGGACGGCATCGCGCAATCGGTGCTGAAGGAGCTCCGAACGGCACTCTTGGGCGCCGAAGCGAAGGGAACCGCCGACGCCGAAGTGAAGGCGGAGGTCGCCGCAGCCGCGAGGGGGCGCGGCGGCAGCAGCGAGGCGCACCGGCTCTATCTTGAAGGGCGCTTCTTCGTCGACCGCGGTTCGCGGGAATACACGACTCGAGGCATCGAGAGCCTCCACGCGGCCGTTGAACTCGATCCCACTCATGCACTCGCCTGGTCCGAACTCTCGCGCGCCTACATGAACGAGGCGAACGGGGACTGGATGCCCGCCGAGGAAGGCGTGGCACGGGCGCGCGCCGCCGCAGAGCGAGCCCTGACGCTGGAGCCCGACTTCGCCGACGCGCTTGCGCGATTGGGATCGCTCAAGAAGAACTGGGATCGGGACTGGCGGGGCGCCGAGGCGTGCTATCGCCGCGCACTGGAACTCGCTCCGGGGAGTTCGGTCGTGCTCGACGGCGCGGGCGTCCTGGCCGAGACCATGGGCCGGCTCGACGAGGCGATCGAACTCATGCGCCGCGCGCTCGAGAAGGACCCGCTCAGCGCGGCGAGCCATAGCAATATCGGGGTCACCTACCACGCTGCGGGACGCCTGAGGGAAGCCGAGGAGGCGACCCGGAGAGCGATCGAATTGGCGCCCGAACGAATTGTCATTCATTCGACCCTGGCACTCATCCTTCTCGATCGTGACCGCTTGGACGAAGCCCTTCAAGAGGCCGAGCGGGAATCCCACGAGGTGTTCCGGCTTTGGGCGCTTTCCGTGGTCCACCACCGAGCGGGACGGCAATCGGAGTCGGACGCGGCGCTACGAGGGCTGATCTCCGGGCACGCGATGGATTGGGCCTATCAGATCGCGGAAGCGTGCTCGGCGCGCGGCGAGACCGAAGAAGCGTTTCGTTGGCTGGAGCGCGCCTACGCGCAGCGGGATCCAGGGCTCGCCTACCTGAGACCCGATCCTCTGCTCCGATCGCTCCACTCCGACCCACGATGGCCGGTCCTGCTCGCAAAGGTCGGCTTGGCGGACTAGCCCCGCCCCATTCGTCGCAGATACTCCCGATCCCAGGCGGCCGGTACGCTCTCCCGGGGCGAGTAGGGCCCCGGCGCGTAGCGCCGCGAGGCGATGCCGAGCTGGCTCTGCGCGACGATGTCCCAGTCCTGGCGGTTCGTTAGATCCCAAAACTCGACGGCGTCGGGGATGTTATTCGCGGGATCCGCGACTGTGGCGGGATGGAAGAGCCACTCCGACTCCACCTCGGTGCGATCGACTCCGATCGGGCGTAGGAGGTAGTAGTTCACGTAGTCGGGGTGAAGGCTCAGGAGCATGTTCGGCATGATGGAGTAGTAGAAGGCGCGAGTGCGATCGTCCCCCGCGATGTCGTCGCTCACCAGTCGCCCGCAGGCGCGGCCGCTCATCGTGGCGCTCTGATTCGGCGCCTTGATCTCCATGTACCCCCCCAGGAAGGGACCGGCAATGAGGTCGTTCGCGCCGCTCTGATACGGAAGCACGGTCGCCAACTTCGGGTGGATCGTCGGGCAGTGGAGGCATTCGGAGTAGTTCTGGAAGATCAACTTCCAGTTCGCGTTCACCTGATAGACGACGTGGTGTCCCACCGCGAGCCCGGGAAGGCCGAACCGCGCGAAGCGGCCGGCAAGCGGCGCCCAGGCGGCATCGAACGGCGCCGGTTTCTCCGCGACGTTCACGAAGAGAAACCCCTCCCACTCGGCGAGCCCCGCTTCGTGGAGCGGGTAGTCCTTCATGTCGAATTCCGTGGCTTCCTTCATGTGCGGAGCGCCGACGAGCCGGCCGTCGAGCGCGTACGTCCACGCGTGGTAAGAGCACTGGATTGAATCGTGGAAGCGCCCCGACGCCTCGCGGCAGATGCGAGTGCCGCGATGGCGGCAGATATTGAAGAACGCGCGCAAACGGCCGCTCTTGTCGCGGACCACGATGATCGATTCGCCCGCGATCTCACGAACGAAGAAATCGCCCGGCTCTCGAAGCCCCGAGGCTCTCCCGACGCAATTCCAATCCGCCGCGAAAATCCGCTCGCGCTCTTCCGCGAGAATTTCCGCGGACGTGTAGTACTCGCGCGGGAGCGTGCGGGCGCCCTGGGCGTGCGTGGCCGTGGTCGGGCGAAACGGACTCATGCGCCTTTCGATCCTCCACGGCGGTCGGCGAGGAGCCGACTCGCCGCCAGCCATCCGGCCCCGCCGAGAATCCCGGGACCCGGGTGTGCCCCGGCGCCGCCGAGGTAGAGCCCGCGGATCGGCGTGGCGTGACGCCCCCATCCCGCGACGGGGCGCATGAAGAGGATCTGGTCGAGCCCGAGTTCGCCCTGAGTCGGCGCCCCTTCGCGAAGTCCGAAGCGCTCTTCGAGGTCTCGGGGCGACAGAGCGACGCGATGCTTCACACGCGCTCCGAATCCCGGCGAGACCGCCTCGATCGCCGCGGTGACACGATCCGCCAAAGCCTCGCGCCGCGCGGCGTCCCAGGCGGCCCCGTCGCGCAAGCGGTAGGGGGCGTACTGTACGCGGGCGATCATCACATGCTTGCCGTTGTCGGCCAGAGCCGCGGTTCGAAGCGTGGGAACCGAGATCTCGACGTGGGGATGTTCCGAGACCTCCCCGTACTTCGCGGCGTCCGCCGCCTTCTCCAGGGCGCGAACGCTCGGAGTGAGGGAGATCAGCCCGGCCAGCGCATCGCGCGACTCGAGACCCGGGAACTCGGGAAGGGTATCGAGCGCGTAGAGAACGACGGCGGTACAGCCGCGATAACGAATGTTCCCCACCGCGTGCATGAACTCGGGATCGAGCCAGACCGGATCCACCCAGTCGAGCAGCGTCCGCGAGGGATCGGCCGTGGAAAGGATCGCGCCGGCCGTGATCTCCTCGCCGTTCGACAACACCACACCCGTCGCGGCGTCGTCGTGAACCGTGATCCTCGTGACGGCGGCGCCGGTTCGGATGGTGACTCCGGCGCGGCGCGCGGCCGCTTCCGCCGCGTCGGTGAAGGCGCCCGGGCCGCCGCGCCATGGAAGGCGACCGCGCACCATGCCCGCCGGCGCTCCGACGAGATGATGCAGCAACACATAGCCCGTGCCGCCCGAGCGCGGTCCCTGGCGGTAGTCCTGAATGCCGCCAGGCGCCACCGCGGCTTTCAAGGGCGCGGATTCGAAGGCGTCATCGAGCAGATCCCAAACCGAGAGCGGAAGCGTGCGAAGGAATTCGATCATCTCCTGTCGGCCGAGTGCGCGGTACTTGAGCGCGAGTCCGAGGAGCGCGGGCAGGTCCGCCGCCGAGGCGAGCCCGACGTCGGGCGCGGGAGTCTGATAGAGCGCGCCGAGGAATCCCGCCAGGCGATGCAGCAGGCCGGTGAAGGCGGGCCACTTGGCCGCGTCGGATGCCGAGTGAACCTTGATCGCTTCAGCCGCGCGTCCCGCGTCGCGCGACAGCGTCAGGAAGGAGCCGGGGGCGATCGCCACGCTGAGCGACGCCTCGGCAGGATCGCCCGCAAGCGACTCGAGGCCAAGGCCGCGCGCCACGGCGGGAGGAATCCAGCCCGGGTCGATTCCGAGCGGGGCCGCGCGAAACCCTGGCGCGAATTCCACGATCGCGCCCTGGCCCCCAAGCGCATCGGAGCGCTCGAGGAGCAGGACGCGAAGCCCCGACTGCGCGAGCCGAGTCGCCGCGACGAGTCCGTTCGCGCCGGCGCCGATGACAACCGCGTCGTACGAAGGGCTCTTGGCGGCGCCCGCCACAGGCTCGCTCATGATCCAGACCTCAAGATTTCCATCGCGGCGAGGCGTCCCGATGCGCCCATGATTCCGCCGCCCGGGTGCGTCCCCGCACCGCACTGCCAGTAGCCCTCAATCGGGGTCCGGTAGTTGGACCACTGCGGAAGCGGACGGAGGAAGAAGAGCTGCTGGAGCGCCAGTTCGCCCTGGAAGATATTCCCCTCCGAGAGGCCGGTCATCCGCTCGATATCGAGCGGTGTCAGGACCTGGCGGTGGAGGATGAGCGACTTGAGATTCGGCGCGTAGCGCGAGACCGTGTCGATGACCGCGTCGCCGAACGCCTCCCGCTTCGCGTCCGTCCATCCGCCGTTCAAGTCGTACGGGGCGTACTGGACGAAGACGCTCATGACATGTTTGCCTGGAGGCGCCATATTCGGATCGATCATCGACGGAATGACGATGTCCATATAGGGATGCCGCGAGAATTCTCCGTACTTGGCGTCGTCGTAGGCGCGCTCGAGGTATTCGACGCTCGGGCTGATGGAGATGGCGCCGCGGAGGTGCGGCCCTTCGCCCGGCATGCAGGTGAAATTCGGGAGGCCGGCCAGCGCGAGATTCACCTTCCCCGACGAACCGCGGAATTTGAATCGCCGCACCGCCTCCACCAGATCCGCGGGGAGTTCCCGCGACTCCACCAACTTCGTGAAGGTGAGGCGCGGATCGAGGCCCGAGATGACAATCTTCGCCGAAATTTCCTCGCCCCCCTCCAGCACGACGCCGGTGGCGCGATTGTTTCGCACGATCACGCGCTCGACGGCCGCGCCCGTGCGGATCGTGACGCCGTGAGCGCGCGCCGCGCCGGCGATCGACTCGCTGATGCCTCCGGTCCCGCCCTTCTGAAAACCCCAGGCGCGGAAGGCGCCGTCGAGCTCCCCCATGTAGTGGTGGAGGAGCACATACGCCGATCCGGGGGAGCGGGGCCCGAGGAAGGTGCCGATGATGCCGCTGGCCGATTTCGTCGCCTTCAGGGGGCCGAACTCGAACCACTCGTCGAGATAGTCGGCGCTGCTCATCGTCATCAGCTTGTGGAGCGCGTGAAAGCGCTCCGCGCCGAGCGAACGGAAATGGCCGCCGAGCTTGAGAAGCCCTACGAGATCGCCGGGTGAGAGCGACGTCGGGTCGGGTGGAACCATGCCGAGGATCGGTCTCACGGCCATCGCCATGTGATGCATCAGGCGCCCGAAGACGGCCGAGGCATCGGCATCGCGCGGCGAGTGGCGGCAGAGTTCGCGTCGCGTTTCGTCGGGATCGGCCCATCCCGCGAGATAGTCGCCGTTGTCGAGCGGCGTGACGGTGCTCTCGAGCGGAAGGATCTGGAGCCCATGCCTCGGGAGATCGAGATCGCGGATGATCTCGGGACGAAGGAGGCTCACGACGTAGGAGAAGACGGAGAACTTGAAACCCGGGAAGACCTCCTCGGTGACGGCGGCGCCCCCGACGAGGTCGCGCCGCTCGAGAACGAGCGTCTTCTTGCCGGCGCGCGCCAGATACGCGGCGGTGACGAGGCCGTTGTGGCCGCCCCCGACGACAATCGCGTCGTAACGAGGGGTCACGCCTTCTTCCTTTCGGGATCGAAGAAGGGGAGCTTCGACACGGTGGCGGACGCGCGGCGGCGCTGATGCTCCACCGTGATCTCGATCCCGACGCTCGTGCCCGGCACGGCGTAGGGTGTGCGAAGGTGCGCGAGCGCGAGCGACTTCTTCAGGAGCGGCGACCAGCAGCCGCTCGTGGCGTAGCCGATCTGCCGTCCGGCGTCGTAGAGCGGGACGCTGGTTCGCCACGCGACGTTCGGGATCTGGGGCGGCAGGCCCTGGGCGGTGAAGAGCCGCTCGAACGAATCCCATTCGATCTCGAGGCCGACGAAGTTCCACGCGGCGCCGCGAATCCGCTCGGCCGCGAGGGCGCGCCGTCCATTGAAGGGCCCCTTCCCTGCGCTCACCGCCCACCCGAGGTTGATCTCGTAGGGTGAAGACTTCCGCTGCTCGGTGAGCGCGTGGTGGGACGAGAAGTAATCAATGTCCATCATGATGAGCCCGGCCTCGATTCGCGCGATGTCGAGCGCCCAGACGCCCGCGGGGGTGAGTCCGTACGGCTTGCCGGCCTCCATCAGCGCGTCCCAGAGGGCGACGGCCCGCTCCGCGTCGACCCAGATCTCGTAACCGAGGTCGCCGGTGTATCCCGTGCGCGAGAGGCCCACGGGGATGTCGCGAATCGTCGTGTCGACATAGCGGAAGTATTTGAGCGCCGTCAGGTCCGCCGGAGAAACGGTCGTGAGGATGGTTCGAGAGAGCGGACCCTGAAGCGAGAGCGCGCCGGCACGTTCGGAGATATCCTCGATCCGGACCTCCATTCCCGCGGCGTTCAAGTGGAGCCAGCGGAGCGACGAATCGGCGCTCGTGAGGCGATAGGATGTCTCGTCGAGGCGCGTGACCGTTCCGTCGTCGACCACCTTCCCTTCCCCATCGCACCAGGGCGTGTAGTAGACCTGCCCCGGCTTCAATTTCGTCATGTCCCGCGTGATGGTGCGATCGAGCAGCCGCATCGCGTCACGCCCGGTGATGCGGTACTTGTAGAGGGGCGAGACGTCGATCAGCGCGGCGGAATTCCGAATGGCGGCGTACTCGCGATCGGGGTGCGGATCGTAGGCGCTCGCCATCTGGTACCCCGCCCAGCGGCGCCACGTTTGCGCGCGCACGAGCGCGGAAGTGCGGGTATGGAATGGGGTGGTCTTGAGCATGGAGCAAGCAGTCTAGGCGACGCGTCCCCCGCTGGCAACCCGTGTGGAAGGCCGATCGAACCGGTCCGATCTAGCCCCGGCGCGACGAGGGCGGACCACCCCCGTCCCGCTGCTGCGCCTCCACGACCGCGATCGACGCGATGTGAATGATCTCGTTGTCGTCGGACATGGTCGAGAGAATGTGAACCGGCTTCGCGAGGCCGGCCAGGATCGGGCCGATCGTCTCGGCGCCGCCGAGCCGCTGCACGAGTTTGTAGGCCAGGTTCCCGGAATGCAGATCCGGGAAGATGAGCACGTTCGCGTCGCCCTGGATGCGACTGAAGGGAAAATGCTCTCGCGCGGTTTCTGGATCGATCGCCGTTTCGAGCTGCATCTCCCCGTCCACGACCAGATCGGGGGCGCGCTTCGCGACCAGCGCCGTCGCCTGCCGCACGAGATCCACCAAGGGGTGCTTCGCCGATCCGAAACTGGAGAACGAGAGCATGGCGACGCGCGGGTCGAAACCGAATTCTCGGGCGACACCCGCGGCGAGAATGGCGATCTCGGCGAGTTCCTCGGCGTTCGGCTGAATGTTCACGGTTGTGTCGGCGAAGAAGTAACACTTCCCGCGCACGATCATGCAGTAGACGCCGCAGACGCGCGTGATCCCCGGTCGGAGACCGATGATCTGGAGCGCGGGGCGAATCGTCTCGGCGTAGTGCTGCGACACGCCGGAAACCAATCCGTCGGCGTCGCCCAAGTGGACCATCATGGCGCCGAAGTAGTTCGGATCGCGCATGTGAAGATCAGCATCCTTCCGTCGTAACCCCTTCCGGTGACGGAGGCGGTAGAGTTCCTCGGCGTAGGCGTCGAACTTCGGGTGCCGGCGCGGGTGGATCAGCTCGACGCCTCGGAGCGATACCTCAAGACGCTTCGCGGCAGCCTCGATCTCTTCCGTTTTGCCGAGAAGCACCGGCCGCGCAATCCCCTCGGCCACGAGGTGTGCCGCCACGCGCAGGATTCGTGGATGAAGTCCTTCCGGAAACACAATGCGGCGCGGGTCCTGCTCGGCGCGATGGATGAGGGAGCGCGCGATCTCGCGCGATTTGCCGAGACGCGCCTCCAGGCGCTCACGATACTCCTCGAGATCGAGCGTCCGCCGCGCCACACCGGTCTTCATGGCGGCTCCGGCCACCGCCGGCGACACCCAGAGAAGCACGCGAGGATCGAACGGCTTCGGGATCAGATAATCGGGTCCGAACCGGAGCGATTCGACACCGTAGACTTTCGCGACCGCGTCGGGAACGTCCTCCTTGGCGAGGCTCGCCAGGGCGTGAACCGCCGCCAGCTTCATCTCGTCGTTGAACCGCCTGGCCCTCACGTCGAGCGCGCCGCGGAAGAGGAAGGGGAATCCGAGCACGTTGTTCACCTGATTCGGATAATCGGAACGCCCGGTCGCCATGATGACGTCGGGGCGCGCCGCCTTCGCATCCGGATAGCTGATTTCCGGGTCGGGATTGGCGCAGGCGAAGAGGATCGGGCGGGCGGCCATCGAGCGGACCATGTCCGGTGTGACAAGGCCGGCGCTCGAGAGTCCCAAGAGGACGTCGGCGCCGCGCACCGCGTCGGCAAGCGTGCGGGCCTTCGTTTCGGCCGCGAACTCCGCCTTGTAGGGATTCATCCCCTCCGTCCGCCCCTGATAGATGACTCCGGTCCGGTCGCAGAGCATGATCTGTTCGCGACGGACGCCGAGCCGCGTGAAGAGTCGCGCCGAGGCGATCCCGGACGCCCCGGCGCCCACGATGACGATCCGCGCGTCGGCGATCTTTCGGCCCGTGATCTCCAACGCGTTCAAGAGCGCGGCGCCGGTGATGATGGCGGTTCCGTGCTGGTCGTCGTGAAAGACCGGGATCGAGACCAGCGATTGGAGCTTCTCCTCGATGACGAAGCACTCCGGCGCCTTGATGTCCTCGAGATTGATGCCGCCGAACGTCGGCTCGAGAAGCCGGCAGACGTTGATGATCTCTTCCGGATCCGTCGAATCGATCTCGATGTCGAACACATCGACGTCGGCGAATCGTTTGAACAGGATCCCCTTCCCCTCCATGACGGGCTTTCCCGCCAGCGCTCCAATGTTTCCGAGTCCCAAGACCGCGGTGCCGTTGGTGACGACTGCGACGAGATTCCCTTTCGCCGTGTATTCGTAGGCGAGTTCGGGATTCTTCTCGATCGCGAGGCAGGGCTCGGCCACACCCGGCGTGTAAGCGAGGGAGAGGTCCTTCTGTGTCGCGCACGGCTTCGTGGCGACGACCTCGATCTTCCCGGGTCGTCCGCTCCGGTGGTATTCGAGAGACTCCCGTCCAATCGAGTCGGTCATGACGGCGTAACCCCTTTCGGCAATGGCGTCTGCGGCGGGTGGCCAGCGCGCCTCGTGAAGCCCATTGTGGACCCATCCAGGGTGAAGGCAAGGTGGCCCCTCGTAGTAGTTCGGGGGCACCCAAAGCCCCCTCGGGGATAAGGGGGCCGGCCCCACCCCCCTAGCGTCGCCTCCTGCGCTCCCCTGGAGCCCTCGAATGGCGTACACTTCGCGGGCTTGTACCGCAATTTCCGCATGCCCTTCCAGGGGAGGAACGTTGCCATGAACCTGCGCCGATTCATCATCGTGGCCGGCATGATCCTGGGGCTCGCGTCGGCGATCCATTCGCCGAATGCGCAGGCCCGCGCCGCGACACGCAAGCCCGCTCCGGCCGCGGCGCCCCGCGCCGAAAAACTGACGTCCGTCGAGGGGATCAACGAGTACCGACTCCCGAACGGGATGCGCGTTCTCCTCTTCCCCGATCTCTCCAAGCAAACCGCCACGGTGAACATCACCTACCTGGTCGGTTCGCGGCACGAGGGGTACGGGGAGACGGGAATGGCGCATCTTCTCGAGCACATGCTCTTCAAGGGTTCGAAGAACCACCGCGACATCTACCAGGAGTTGACGTCGCACGGAGCCCGCCCGAACGGGACGACGTGGTTCGATCGCACGAACTATTTCGAGACGTTCGCCGCGAGCGACGTGAATCTCACCTGGGCCCTCGATCTGGAAGCCGATCGGATGGTGAATTCCTTCATCGCGAAGAAGGACCTCGACTCGGAAATGACGGTCGTCCGAAACGAGTTCGAGATCGACGAGAACGATTCCCGCGCAATTCTGACGGAGCGCGTCTTCTCGACGGCCTACCTGTGGCATAACTACGGCAAGTCGACCATCGGCGCGCGTTCCGACATCGAGGGCGTCCCGATCGGTCGGTTGCAGGGGTTCTACCGGAAGTGGTACCAGCCCAACAACGCGATCCTGGTCGTCGCCGGGAACTTCGACGAAGCGAAGACGCTTCGGATGATCGAGAAGAAGTACGGGGTCATCCCACGCTCCAAGCAGCCGATCGACGGCACCTACACCTCCGAACCGGTGCAGGACGGCGAGCGGGACGTGACGCTGCGACGCGTCGGCGACACGAAGGTGGCGTCGGCCGCCTATCACATTCCGGCGGGCTCCGATCCTGACTATGCCACCGTCAGCGTCCTCGGCTTCATTCTCGGCGACCAGCCGTCGGGTCGCCTCTACAAGGCGCTCGTCGAGACGAAGAAGGCCGCGACCATCTCCATCGACGTGTCGCAGTTCCGCGACCCGGGGCTTCTCTACGTCGATGCGAGCACGTCGTCGGACGGCGCGATTGAGGACGTGCGCGACACGATGTTCCGAACGCTCGAGGACTTCAACAAGACGCCCCCCACGGAGCAGGACGTCGCGCGCGCACGCGACAACCTTCTCAAGGGCTGGGACCTCATGATTCGCGATTCGCAGCGCGCGGCCCTCAATCTCTCGGAGTGGGCGGCCATGGGCGACTGGCGCCTCATGTTCCTCCACCGCGACCGGTTGCAGAAGGTCACCGTCGGCGACGTGACGCGCGTGGCCGGCGCCTACCTCAAGTCTTCGAATCGCACGGCCGGCTTGTTCCTCCCGACGAAGGATCCCGATCGCGCGACGATCCCGCCGCTCCAGGACATCGCGGCGGTCGTGAAGAATTACAAGGGCGGCGAGGCGCTTAGCGCGGGCGAAGCATTCGACCCCGCCCCCGACGCCGTGGAAGCACGCGTCACGCGGACGACGCTTCCGTCGGGCCTGAAGCTCGCGTTCCTTCCGAAGAAGACGCGCGGCTCCACGGTGCAGGCGGTCATCCGGCTCCACTTCGGATCGCTGACCGACTTGAAGGGTCGGAAGCGCGCAGCCGAGGTTGCCGGCAGCATGCTCATGCGCGGCACGGCGAAGCACACGCGCCAGGAATTGAAGGACGAGATCGATCGCTTGAAGGCGACCGTCCGGGTGGACGGCGCGACGGCCGGCACCTGGGCCACGATCGACGCCACGAAGGAGACGCTCCCGCAGGCGCTTCGCCTCGCCGTGGAAGCGATGCGCGAACCGGTCTTCCCGGCAAACGAACTCGAACTCCTCCGCCAGGAAGTGATCGCGGGGGTGGAGGAATCGAAGACCGATCCGAGGCAGATCGCGGGCACGGCGGCGAGCCGGTACCTCGTCCCGCGCTCGCCGGACGATCCGCGCTATATCGCCACACCCGAGGAGATGCTCGAGCTGACAAAGAAGGTGACGCTCGCGGAGGTGAAGCAGTTCTACACCGACTTCTACGGCGCCTCCGACGGCGAGGTCACGATTGTCGGAGACTTCGATCCGAAGGCGACGAAGGACCTCCTGAACGAACTGCTCGGCTCGTGGAAGAGCCCGCGCTCCTACGTGCGGATGGTGACGCCGTACGAGGATCGCCCCGCGCTTGTCCAGTCGATCGAGGCGCCCGACAAGCAGAGCGCCTACATGCAGGCCGTGCTTCGCGTCCAAATGAAGGACGACGATCCCGAATATCCCGCCATGATCCTCGGGAACTTCATGACGGGCGGCGGATTCATCAACTCCCGGTTGGCGACCCGCATCCGACGCGTCGAGGGACTAAGCTATGGCGTCGGTTCGGGCTTCATCGCCACGCCGTGGGAAGACGACGCACGATTCTTCGCCATCGCCATCTACGCCCCGGAGAACTCGGCCAAGCTGGAGGCGGCGTTCCGGGATGAGATGTCCAAGATGCTCGCGAATGGATTCGGCGCCGACGAGATTGCGGAAGCAAAGAAGGGGTGGCTCCAATCGCGTCAGGTCTCTCGCTCCCAGGACCGCGAACTGGTCGGCACGCTGGCGAGCCGGCTGGAGGAAGGACGCACGCTTGCGTTCGATCGCGACGTCGAAAAAGGTGTTCGCGACCTGACGGCCGATCAGATCATCACGGCGATGCGGAAGCGGATCGACCTGAACAAAATCACGATGGTTCAGGCGGGCGATTTCGCCAAGTCGAAGAAGAGCGGCAAGGTTGAAGCGAAGGCCGAGAGCGGCGCGAAGGGCGAAGCCGGCGCCGGAGTAGGAGTCGGAACGAAGTAACGCCCCACTCGAACGGGGCGGTTAGGCGGGCGAGGCGGAAGGGTTTCCGAGTCTCTTGAGCGTTTGGAGATGGGACCTGACCGCCGCGCGCATCGTCGCGTGATGGTGATGCGGCACCCCGTGCTCGGCGGCGGTCTCCCGGACGATCTTGCTGATCGCGGGATAGTGGACGCTGCAGACCTTCGGGAAGAGGTGGTGCTCCACCTGGAAGTTGAGCCCCCCGACGTACCACGAAAGCCACCGGTTCGACATCGCGAAGTCCGACGTCGTCTCCATCTGATGAATCATCCATGCCGTTTCCATCGAGCCGTCGGGCGCGGGAATCGGATGCTCCGTCTCCTCCACGACGTGCGCCAATTGGAAGACGATGCCGAGGATGAATCCCGCGGTTAGGTGCATCACGACGAAGCCGATCAAGAATTGCCACCACGGGACGTCCAGGACGAGAAGCGGGATCACGATGGCGTAGGTGTAGTAGAAGAGCTTCGAACCAACGAGCAGCGCGACCTCCGAGACGTGGTGCTTCTTTTCCCGGAAGGGGCCCAATTCCCGCATCAGGAAGTATTTGTAGTCCTTCATGAAGACCCAGTTGAGCGTCGAGAGGCTGTAGGCGGCGGCCGCGTAGAGATGTTGGAATCGGTGGATCGGCCGGAGTTCCGCCTGCGGCGAGAGCCGGAGAAGCGGCGACACTTCGAGATCCTCGTCCAAGCCATGAACGTTTGGATACGTGTGATGGATCACGTTGTGCGTGATCTTCCACATGTACCCGCTTGCCCCCGCGAGTTCGAAACTGAAACCGAGGACCCGGTTGAGCCAAGGACGAGAGGAGTAAGCCCCGTGCAACGCGTCGTGCGAGATGCCGAATCCAATCCCCGCCGTGCCCACCCCCATCACGACCGCGAGACCCAGCATTTGGAGCGGCGTGAACTGGTTGCTCAAAATCATCCCGTACGCGCCGAACGTGACCCCGAGCATGACGATCGTCTTGATCACCATCGAGGCGTTGGCTTTGGGAGAAAGGTGGCGGGAATCGAAGTACTCGGCGACTCGACGCTTGACGGCATCGCCGAAGCCGGCCGGGTCGGCGGGGGCAAATACCACCCGAGAGGTGGCGGGGTGCGTCCCGGCGGTGGCGTTCTGAATCGTTTTTTCTCCCAGCGTCGCCCGCGCCACATTCCTGGCGCCATTGGCGGAGTGTTCCTGAACCGAGCTCGCGGACTCTCCGCGCGGATCGTGACCGCGGGGCCGTCCGGGCAATGCTCCTCCGGAGTCTAGCCCTTCGGATCGTTGAACACCAGCCCCAAGCCCGGAGGTCCCGCGGAGACTCCGCATCGACTTATTCCTCGCGCAGCCGACACCCCAGCCGGGCTCCGTCACAAGGCGCCTCGGTCTTGCCGGATTCCGCTCCAAGTCGTGACGCCGTGGGGTCATGAAGACGCGGAGGCAGTGCGTTTGGCTCGCGATTCGGCGCGACGCGACGCCCCGCGTTCCGCCGCTTCGGTGATACAATCCCCGGCCCATGATCTCGCTCAGCAATATCAGCAAGCAGTACGGTCGCCAGGTCCTCTTCGTCGAGACCTCGTTCCAGCTCAACGCCGGGGAGAAGGCAGGGCTCGTCGGGCCGAATGGCGCGGGAAAGACGACCGTCTTTCGGATGATCGTCGGCGAAGAGACGCCCGATGAGGGCGAGGTCTCCGTCCCCAAGCGAACGACCATCGGCTACTTCCGCCAAGACGTCGGCGAGATGTCGGGTCGCTCGGTGCTCGACGAGGCGATCGCGGGTAGCGGCAAGCTCGGCGACCTTCACCACGAATTGAAGGATCTCGAACTCGCCCTCGCGGACCCGGCGCGCGCCGACGAGATGGAGAAGATTCTCAAGCGCTTTGGCGAGGTGCAGGAGGCGTATCAGGACGGCGGCGGATACGACCTGGAGGCACGCGCCCGCGAAGTGCTTCACGGGCTCGGCTTCGAGGACCGCCAGATCGACGGCGACGTCGGCGCCATGTCGGGCGGCTGGAAGATGCGCGTCGGCATGGCCCGCGTTCTCCTCGGCCGACCCGACGTCCTCCTCATGGACGAACCGACGAACCATCTCGACATCGAGTCGATCCTCTGGCTCGAGGATTTCATCCGCGACTATCCCGGCGCCGTTCTCATGACCTGTCACGACAAGGATTTCATGAATCGCGTGGTGAGCCGGATCGTGGAGATCGACGGCGGTGAATTCAGCACCTTCACCGGCAATTACGATTATTACGTGCGCGAGCGGGCGATCGCCGAGGCGAACCGGGAGGCCGCCTACGCGCGCCAGCAGGCCATGCTGGCGAAAGAGCGGCGCTTCATCGAGCGCTTCGCCGCCCACGCGGCCAAGGCCGCGCAGGTGCAGAGCCGCGTGAAGAAGCTGGAAAAGATCGATGTCGTCGAATTGCCGGTGCGGCGGAAGGTCGTGGAGTTCGATTTCCGCCAGCCCCCCCGCTCCGGCGAGGATGTCGCGATGCTCTCCGGCGTCTCGAAGGCGTACGGGCCGCGCGTCCTCTACGACGGCTTCGACTTCGTGATTCGCCGCACGGAACGCTGGTGCGTGATGGGGCGAAACGGCGCCGGTAAAACGACGCTTCTCAAGCTAGTCGCGGGCGTGCTCGATCCCGACCATGGCTCGGTGCGGCTCGGCGCTGGTCTCAAGGTCGGCTACTTCGCGCAGCAGTCGCTCGAGCAACTCGATCCGTCCCTCTCGGTGTTCGAGCAGATCCAGAAGAGCTGCCCCATGGAAGGCCAGGGAGTCCTTCGGAATCTCCTCGGGGCGTTTCACTTCTCGGGGACCGATCACGAGAAGCCGGTGCGCGTCCTCTCGGGCGGCGAGAAGTCGCGACTCGTCCTTGCGCAGATGCTCTTCGATCCGCCGAACTTCCTCATCCTCGACGAGCCGACGAATCACCTCGATCTCGAGACGAAGGAGATGCTGGTGGAGGCGCTTCGGAATTTCGAAGGGACGATGCTCTTCGTAAGTCACGACCGGACGTTTCTCAAGGGGCTGAGCAATCGCGTCCTGGAGCTTCGTCCCGGAGACGGCAACGGCAACCCCGGACTCCCGCCGTTCGCATACGGTGGATCGTACGTGGAGTTCGTGGAGCGGACCGGGAGCGAGGCCGCGGGCGTGCACCGGTAAGGGGCGCGGCTCCGCGGAGTCGGGGAGGCGCCGAGCCTTAGCGGCCCGCTGCTAGGGCCGAGGGAATTTCTCGGCGATGTTGGTCAGGAGAAGGTAGGTCGCTACGATCACAACGACGAGCGTGAGTACCAATCCGATGCCTGAACCGGGAGTTCTCTCTCGCATGGCGGGTTTGCATTGTGCAATGCCCGTGCCGCGGGGGTGCAACCGGCTGCGGCAGGCTCAACCCATTGCGGCGCAAGGCGGGCTCGATCTCCAGAGCGCGGCCGCGCCCCGAATACTCTCGCTCAGCGGGGCGAATGGCCCGTGACATCGGGTGAGATGGCCCAATCCGACCACGCCGGCTCGCACGCCCTCCGCTTCAGCCCGACGCCCCTCCTGCCGATGAATCCCTGATGCGCACCCTACTCCTGGCTCCCCTTGTGGCGACCCTGATCCTCGCCTCCGGTTGCGCCGGCACCGGCCCTTCGGTCGGTACGGGTGACTTCATCGGCAAGAGCTCCGAGTCGACCGGATTCGCCTCCTTCTACGGGCCGGAATTTCAGGGGAAGCGGACCGCGAGCGGCAAGCGCTACGACCCCGACGAACTTTCCGCCGCGCACCGCACGCTTCCCTTCGGGACGCGCGTGCGGGTTACGAATCTCAAGAACGATCGAAGCGTGGTCGTGACGATCAACGATCGCGGTCCGTTTCGGCGGGGCCGCATCGTCGACGTTTCGAGACGCGCCGCGCGCGAGCTCGGATTTCTCCGAGCCGGCGTGGCGCGCGTGCGGCTCGAGGTGCTCGCCGAAAAGGGGTGAGCCCCCGGGGCCTGGCCCCGAGGGCTCGGATCGATGCTGCGGGCGAAGTGACCGCCGCTCAGCACCCTTCACCTTTTTCCGTGATGGCGGTCGTCTGCTTCGGCAACACCTGGAGGAAAATCCAGACCCGCTTCCAACGGCTCCCTCCGTTCGTCGCGGTGACCGAGAGTCCGAGCCGTTCGGTCGTGCTCCGGAGCGGCACCCGGTACGAAGCGCGCCAGACATTCGCCGTCGCATCGAAGACGAACGGTCTCGACTGCCCACGCCCGTCGGACAGCATGACTTCGGTGACGTCCGACGAGCCTTCCGCCGTGACCTGGACGATGCTTCCCGGGACCACCAAGGAGTCTGGAGCGCTCACGACGACTTCCGGAGGAAGCGCGATATCCTGCTCGGCAGCCGGCGCCTGGCCGGTCGCCTCGAGTTGAGCGGCGCCTCCGTCAGACTCCATGACCCCACTCGTGATGGTCGACGGGGTGGAGCCAGTTCCGCCGGCGGTGGTCGCGGCCGACAGGGCCACGGTGGCCTTCCCCTGGTCGTCACTGTTGGTCGCAGAGATCTTCTTCTCCTCGTTCCCGCACCCCAGCGCAACCAGCAACATGAGAAACGAACCGGCCACCGCCACGTCCCAGCGACTGATGCCCCACGCGCTCGACTTCTTTTCCTGGCGAATCATGACCCTGCTCCCAGCCGGCGTTTGTGGTGTTCAACCAGAGGGTGGCCGCCGGCGTGTGGCCCCTGGTCGTCCGGATCAGGATGGGTCCCGAGTTCCGGTTACCGAACTCGCCGCACTGGCGTGGCCGGTGACCAGGTACCTAATCAAACGTCGTGCCTAATTGTTAAGTTGTTATTTTACAATAGTTTAAATACTTTGTGTCGCTGGTAAGCTGGAGTTTTCGTGTCACTCTTGACACGCATGGACTGGAGGAGCAGGCTAGGCATCATGTTGAACCGGATGATTCACAACGGTTTCCGGTGGTGTGGTGCTTTTGACACGCGGTGTTCCGGTGGGGTCACCTCCCCGCCCCGCCAGCGTCTCTCTTGCGTTGGGCTCACGGGGCTCTGCCTCCTACTCGCTGGCTGCGCCTCGAGCATCACGTCATCACAGGCACCCCGGGCATCGGCGCGACCCGGGATCGCGCTGCGGGCTCAGGTCATTTGGCATCGACTTCAATTTGTGTACGTCGCCCTCGAGGAGTGGAGCGAGGCCGCCCCCGGCGACACGCTCCGATTTGAGTCGGGTAACAACGAGATCGCGGTGGCCGAAATCGTGCAGCTCACCGATGGGCAAGTGGCGGTCGCACGCTTCGTCTCAGGGACGCTCTCGCGAGAACGAAGACTGGAGCGGCTCCGTGTCACGCTTCTGAGGCGAGCCCTTCCCGTTCCATCGGCACTTCGCGTCGGCGTTCCGTCGAGCCGGCGCGTCATTCTGAATTACGGCTGCGGACCATGGACACTGCGCCCTCCCTTGGGCCTGGCCTATCGGATCGAATCGACCGGCCGTCTGAGGTATCGAATGACACGGGACTTGTCTCGCGATAGCACGACGTCGCTCCCCATGCCCGGCTCTTGGGCGGCCCGCGCGACCTCGTGGCCGGATACGATTGTCGTCAACGCATTCGAGGATGCGGCCGAGCAGGAGATCGCCCTCGAACGAGGTGATCTCGATGTCGCGCTCTTCGCGCCCGGCGAACTCTCGACTCGAATGCTGAAGGCCCCGCGCTGGCAGGACCGGCTCCTGGCCGATGGCGGCGCGCTCGCGGAATCTGCCGCCGATTCGAGCATGGCGATGGGGATGGCGATCCGCGGGGTTCCCTTTGTGGTGCTGACACCGCCCGAACTCGTGCCCTATATCCGCACCCTTCGGCCGGAGAATTTCCTTCGCATGCTCGACTGCGGAGTGCGAAGGCGTGGAGAGTGAACTCCCTCCGCGCGCGGCT
This sequence comes from Candidatus Eiseniibacteriota bacterium, assembly GCA_031370645.1. GTDB lineage: Bacteria > Eisenbacteria > RBG-16-71-46 > SZUA-252 > SZUA-252 > SZUA-252. The sequence continues at coordinate 29,825 of JANMQV010000171.1, forward strand.
CATCGTCGCGTTCTCGGTCGTCGCGCTCGTGCCGCTCGCCATCGCGACGTTTCTCCTCGGCGGGCGCATCGAGACGATGGTGCGCGACCAGGCACGCGAGCGACTGAGCGTCACGCTCGGCACGCTTCAGCGGCAGATGGCGGCCGAGGAACAACGCCTTTCCGAGCGACTCGCGATTCTCGGGAGAGACGCGCAACTGAAGCGGCTCTACCTTCTCCGCCCCGGCAGCGATCGCGAACTAACGGAATACGTCGGCGAGCGGAAACTTCTCCTCGAACTCGACTACCTCTATGTCTCCGATGCTGGCGGCACGGCCGTTTCGGGTGAGCAACCGACGGCCGGGCTCGCGTCGGGGGCCGAGGCCGCGATCCTCTATCAGGGAGAGAGAGTCGGCGCGGTTCACGGCGGAACCCTTTTCAATCAGGCCGCGCTGGAGCGCATGGGCGCGAACGCCGGAGTCGAATTGCTCCTTCGTGACGCCACGGGGGCCGTGATCGCGAACACGCTCGGGCCGCGGCTCGAACCGCGCCGGACGGACGTGGGACCGAACGCGCGTCTCGTGGTCGGCGGCCGATCGTTCTGGACCCGCCAGGTCGCGCTCGAATTCGGCGTCCAGGGCTCCGCGACGCTCACGGGGCTCGTCTCCACCCAGCCGGCCGATCGGGCGATCGCGGCGCTCCGTACGGCCACGCTGGTCCTCGCGGCGATCTGCGTCGCCATCGCGATCCTGCTCGGGCTTTTCTGGTCCTCGCAGGTCTCGAGGCCGGTCGAGCAGCTCGCGGCGTTCGCCGGGCGGGTGGCGGAGGGTTCGTGGGATGAACCGCTCCACCTTCGGAGTGTCCGCGAATTGGAAACGCTCGTGGAGGCGCTCGACCGGATGCGCCGCGACCTCGGGACCTATCGCGAGAAGTTGGTCGTGAGCGAGCGGCACGCGGCGTGGAGCGAGATGGCGAGAAGCGTCGCGCACGAGGTGAAGAATCCGCTCACCCCGATCGCGATCGCCATCGCGGATCTCAAGCGAAGCTACGAGCAGAAGCGCCCCGACTTCCCCACCATCCTCGACGAGGCGGCCCGCACCATCGCCGACGAGGTGGAGACCTTGAAGCGTCTCCTCCAGGAGTTCTCCGAGTTCGCCCGCTTCCCGGCACCCCAACTCTCGCCGTGCGCACTCGGAGAAATCCTCTCCGATCTCCGAGCGCTCTATGCCCGCGAGGTGGAGGAGGGCCGGCTCCGCTTCCAAATCGCCGCGGAGCCGCTCGATGTGTCGGCCGACCGTGGCCAATTGCGACAGGCGCTCCTCAATTTGATCCTGAACGCCCGCGACGCCGCGGGAGCGACCGGGACCGTCACGGTTTCCGCATCGCGCACCGAGCGCGACGCGCTTCTCACGGTGCGAGACACCGGTCCGGACCTTTCCCTGGAAGAACGGAAGCGCCTCTTCACCCCTGGGTTCACGACGAAAGTGGCCGGGAGCGGCATCGGGCTGACGATCGTCGAGCGAATCGTCAGCGAACATGGCGGTTCGATCGCGGTCGAGTCGTCCCCCGGCGCGGGGACCTCGTTCCACGTGCGCCTCCCGCTCTTGAGAGGGATCTGACCGTGCCGACACTCCTTCTCGTCGATGACGAAGCCAATATTCGCTCGAGCCTCCAGGGCGCCTTGGGCCGCGAGAATTATGAGACCGATGTCGCTGCGAATCTGGCCGAAGCCCGTACCCGGCTTCGTGAGTCGTACGACGTCGTTCTCCTCGACGTCCGGCTGCCCGATGGAAGCGGCCTCGATCTCCTCCCCGAGATCCTCGCGGGCCACCCCGAGACGATCGTCATCATGATGTCGGGGCACGCCACGATCGAGGCCGCGGTGCGGGCGACACGTCTCGGGGCATTCGACTTCTTGGAGAAGCCGCTGTCGTTGGAGCGGCTCCTCATCCTGCTCCGGAACGCGACCACCTCGCTGGCGCTTCGAAGCGAGCTTTCGCGCCTCCGTCGCGACACCGCGTACCCCATCGTCGGCGCCTCCCCGGCCGTGCGGCAACTCCTCCACGAGATCGAGGTCGCCGGTGAACGGCAGGCGCGCGTCTTGATCGAAGGGGAAAACGGCACCGGCAAGGAACTCGTGGCGCGGGCGCTTCACGCGGCGAGCCCGCGCCGGGACCGCCCCTTCGTCCCGGTGAACTGCGCCGCGATCCCCGACGAGTTGATCGAATCGGAGCTCTTCGGTCACGAGCGCGGCGCCTTCACGGGCGCGACGCAAGCGAGGCGGGGGCGTTTCGAGGAGGCTCACGGCGGCACGCTCTTCCTGGACGAAGTCGGCGACTTGAGCCCCCGCGCCCAAACGAAGCTGCTTCGCGTCCTTCAGGAGCAGGAGTTGACGCGCGTCGGCGGCAACCGCGCGATCAAGGTCGACGTGAGGGTCCTCGCGGCGACGAACCGCGGCTTGGCGGCGCTCGTGAAGGAAGGACGGTTCCGCGAAGATCTCTACTATCGCCTTGCGGTTGTGCCGATCGCGGTGCCGCCGCTACGTGACCGAGCGGAGGACGTGCCGCTCCTCGTGGAGCACTTCTCGTCCCAGATCGCGAAGGAGCGGGGGACCAGGCCGCGCGCCTTCTCCCCGGCGGCCCTCGACCTCCTCGGTCGGTATGCCTTTCCAGGAAATATCCGGGAACTCCGGAATCTCGTGGAGCGGCTCCTCATCATGTCCCAAGGGTCCCGCGTCGGGGCCGAGGAAGTGGCGGCCGTCCTCCCTCGGGACGAGCAGGAAGCCGCGAGCGGATCGGCCGAGCCGGCGCGGCTGGCCGAGGCGGTTCGCGAGTTCGAGCGGGCGCGCATCGAGGAGGCGCTTCGGGCCGAGGGCGGGAGCATGACAAAAGCGGCGGCACGACTCGGGCTGGAACGGAGCCATCTCTACAAGAAGATGAAAACACTCGGCTGGGTCGTAGAAAAAAAGAAGACTCCGTGACCTAAGTCACGGAATCTCGCCCCTTGCCGGTGGCAGAATCCGAATCGGGTTTCCGGCGGTGCTCGGCGTTCGATCTGCCTCACGGCCCTCACATCTAGAAGCGCGCCCGCGGATGAGGGTCTGACCTGCACCCCACGGCTCGCCGACGCGCCGCCGGTCCCTAACGTTCTTCTACGATCGCCGCGATCTCCCGCAATACGGCTCCGTTCTTCAAGCCAATCCTGCCCCGCGAAAGCGTGATCGCACCGAGCCGCTCGAGTTCCTTCAGGAGCCGGCTGACCACCTCTCGCGCCGTTCCGAGATCCGACGCTAATTCCGCATGGGTAATCTCGACGCTAGGGCGCTTCCCGCCCTCGGGCGGTGAAACCACAAGAATGTCGTGGAGTCGCCTCGCCAGCCGCTGATCCATGCGACGGAACGCGACTTCCTCGACGAGCGACATCATCTCGCTCAGCCGCGTCGCGAACGTGGTGAAGACGAAGGTGCGAAGCCCTTCGTGCCGCGCCATCAAACTCCGGAAGGTCGCGGCGGGAATGACGATCGCCTCCACGTCCTCCTCGACGCGCGCCATGGCAGGCACCGGCCGGTCGGAGAGAATGCAGGAGACATTGAGAGGACACGCTTCTCCGGCACCGACATGGTAGAGCGTGATCTCATGCCCGCGCTCACCGAGCTTGAAGACCCGCATGCGCCCGGAGACGAGTACCGCGAAGTGGGCGCAGGAGTCCCCCTCCCGCAAGAAATAGGCGCCCGCTTCTAAATGAACGAGGCTCGCCGACTCGGTGATCTCGCGGCGGAGTTCCGGTGTGGCGAGCGTAAAGAATGTCGTTTTGGCGAGGGACTCGCGCTTGGAGTCGGCGGCGCGATCGCCGGCAATGGAACGGGACATCTGCAGGTCCTCCACGGGAGGGTCAGCGGGGCGATGGGGAAGTCGCCCGTCCCTATTAGTTATACCTCAACTCCGGCGCCGAGGGCGAGGGCCACGACGCGGTCGGCGGGGACGGCACCCCAGAAGGCGCGCTCGCCGTTCCCGTGGAGTTCAGCTAACTCCTTACTTCTTCAGCGTCCCCCACCCCGCTCCGCGCCCGGCCCAGGTCTGCTTCGCCACCGGAAGGTGGCCGACGTCGCTGTAGATCACGAGCCGTGTGCCGCCGTCCGGCCGCACGCCCACGATGGTGAGCGAGGCATTGCCGATATCGAGCGAGGTCCAGTGCCGGGTGTCATTCCCCAAAGCGCGATTCACGAACCAACGGATCACGTTCCCATGGCAGACGAGCACGTCGTGCGTGTCCGCATCCGGCGAGGGGGTGAAGTACTTCGCCCAGGCTGCCTCCATGGCGGCTTGGCACGCCGCGAGATCCGCGGGGTCGTTAGCCTCGTTCACCCCGGGCCTCGAGGAGGGGGCGGTGCACTCCGCGAGAAGGGAGTCGCGCTCGGCGGTCCGCCCGATGATGGCGCCAATCTCGTCCACGGTTTCGATCGCGCGCCGAAGGTCGCTGCTAACGAAGCGTTCCAGTTTCACCGGGAGCGCGGCGAGCCGCTCCCCGAGCAGGCGCGCCTGTTCGCGTCCCAATGGGCTCAGGCCGTTCGCGGTCCTATCGTCGAGCGAATCGACCCGATCGTAGTGGCCGTGTCGAATCAAATAGACGAAGCGGATTCCCTCCGCCGTAGGGCCCGCCGAACTTCCGCCGTTCGATTCGGCGCCCTCCGTCGGAGACGATACGGAAAGACCCGCCGCGGTGAGCCCCGCGATGGCGGCCGCCCGTAGCGCTCCGCCCTTCCCCGAGCGTCGTCCCTTCCGCGGTTTCGTCACGTCACCTCCTCGCCTTCGCGGGCAGGCGTGCCGGGGTCGTTCGATTTCGACGTGTTGGTCGCCACGTCGTCGTGAAGGGCCCGGATGGCTGGAGTCTCGAGATCATCGAACTGCCCTCGTTTCGCCGCCCATAGGTAGGCCACTACCGCGGCCGTGACGACGATGAGGGCGAGCGGAAGGACAATGTAGAGAACGCTCATCGATTCGCCTCGAAGGTTCGGCTTTTCCAGGAAGTGAGGACAACCGTGATGGAACTCGCCGGCATGAGAATCGCGGCGAGAAGCGGGTTGATCTGCCCGGTCATGGCGAGTGCCGCGCCGACGAGATTGTACGCCACCGAAAGCGCGATGTTCCGCCGGATGACGGCGAGGGTTTTTCGCGATCCATCCACGAGCCTCACCAGGCTTTCGAGGCCGGGGCGTGTCAAATAGACATCGGCCGAAGCGAGGCTCGCCTCCGCGCCCCCACCGACGGCCACACCGACCGATGCACGGGCGATGGCGGCGGCGTCGTTGACGCCGTCCCCCACCATGACGACGCGAGAGCGGCCTTCCGCTTTCTCCACGACACGGAGTTTCTCCTCCGGTGAGGCGCCGCCACGACAGCGGTCGGCCGGAATGCCGAGCGCCGAACCGACCGACGCGACGAGCGCGGGATCGTCCCCGGAGAGGAGGTGCGGAATGTAGCCGCGTGTTCGAAGCGCGGAGAGCGAGGCGGCGGCACCCGGGCGAATGGCGTCGCCGAAGAGGGCGCGCCCTTCGACGCGGCCATCGACCGCGACCCAGACGGGAGTCCCCTCCGGCACCCCGGATCGATCGAGCGATTCGATGCCGGGACGATCGCCCGAGGTCTCCGACAACCGCGCGGCGACGAAGCGCGGAGAGCCGACCACCACCGGCCGGCCGCCCACCTTCCCTTCCACGCCCCCTCCCGCCGTGTACGCGACATCGTCGGCGCGAGCGGGTACGACGTCGCTCCACGCTCGCTCGAAACCGGCGGCAAGCGGATGGGACGTGTGGCGCTCGAGCCCAAGGACGAGCGGCCTCAACGAATCAGCCCCCTCCCACGAAAGGAGCGACGTCCTTCCTTCCGTCACGGTTCCCGTCTTGTCGAGATAGAGATCTCCCGGCCGCGCCAACGCCTCGAGCGCCGCGCCGCCGCGGATGAGGATGCCATCCCGCGCCGCCCTTCCGATCGCGACCGACACCGCGAGCGGGGTGGCCAGGGCCAGCGCGCAGGGGCAGGTCACGATGAGAAGCGCGATCGCCTGATCCATGGCGAACGACGGCGAGGAGCGCCACCAAAGCAGCAATGTCACGAGCGAGAGCGCGAGTACCGCCAGAACGAAGAGACCCGAGAGCCGGTCCGCAGTCGCCACGATCGGCGCACGGCGCTGCGCGCCGGCCTCGGCTTCGCGGAGGATCGCTCCGAGGCGGCTCTCCTCCCCCGCCCGCTCCACGCGGATCCGAACGAGCGATCCGCGATTGACCGACCCCGCGAAAACTTCGTCTCCCGCTCCGACCGGGACCGGTCGCGATTCGCCGGTGAGGAGGGAGAGATCGATGCTGGTGCGCCCCGCCACAACGACGCCGTCGGCGGCGAGCGTCTCCTCCGCTCGGACTTCCACGATCATTCCGGGGAGAAGCGCTTCCACGGGGATGTCTCGCATCTCCTCCCCATCCGTCACGCGCGCCGTCGCGGGAGAGAGGGAGTGGAGAAGTTCCGCCGAATCGCCCGCGGCGCGCTGCGCACGCTGCTGAAGAAACCGGCCGACGAGAAGGAGAAATATAAGAAGCGTCACGCCGTCGAAGTAGATCGGCCCCTCGTCCCTCAGGGTATTCACAAGTCCGCGGCCGTAGCCCGCCGCGAGCGCGATGGCGATCGGGAGATCCATGTGGAGGGAACGCGTGCGAAGGGCGGCCCACGCCCCACGAAAGAAGACGCGCCCCGGCCACAGCAGGGCCGGAGTCACCAGGAGGAGGCTGAACCAGCGGAAGGTGCGCTCGTAGGCGGGCTCCATGCCGGTCAGAAAACCGCTGTAGAGCGCGAGCGCCGCGAGCATCGCGTTCACCGCGATGGCCCCCGCCACGCCGATCCGCCCAAGCGCGGCCCGATCCTCCTCGCGCCGCGCGCGATCGCGACGGAGTCCTCGATAGGGGCGAGGGCGATAGCCGAGCGTGTCGAGCGTTCGGGCGATGGCCGAGAGCGTCACGCCGGCTCCGTCCCAGACCACCTGCACGCGGGCACGGCCGGCGTCGAGTTCCGCGCGCGACATTCCCGGGAGAAGAAGCGGGACGCGCTCCACCAGCCAGACGCACGAACCGCACTCCACCCCCTCGAGGTAGAAGGAGGTCTCGAGGAGTCCGTCGGCCTGGGTGGTCACGTAGAGTTCGTGGAACGACTCGTGGTCGAATTCTTCGAAGCGCCGCTCGGTGGAAGCGACCCGGGCGTGTCGCCGCTCCGCCATGCCGTAGTAGGCGTCGAGCCCTCCCTCCCGAAGAATGCCGTGGACGGTGGCGCATCCGGCGCAGCAGAACGACGGCCCGGCGCCCTCCCGTTCCTCCACTCCCGAGCCGACGGGGAGGCCGCAGTGCGCGCACGCGACTCCCGAGCGGGACTCGCGCTCCGCGAGCTCCGGGGTCGCGGTACTAGCGAGCGCCATGCCCCGCGCCGTTCGCGTCGTGCGTGGCATGGGGACTCGTGCCCGATCCGGGCATGCCGGCGTGGTGCCGATGCGCGCCGAGCGGCTGCATGCGGCCCGCCAGGGTCAGAAGTCCGAGCACGATGAGGAGCGACGCCGATACAACCGGAAGCCGCGCTCGAAGCGCCCCGAGCGCACGGTCGGCGAGGAAGCCGAAACTCGCGAGGATGGGGAGTGTCCCTGCCCAGAAGACGATCATGACGACGAGCCCCGCGAGCGGAGCCCCTGTCCCCGCCGCCACGGTGACGAAGCCGTAAAGGAATCCACACGGAATCACGGTCGTCACGAGGCCGATCGCCACGGCGCGCGCAACCGGATTCCAGGAGCGCATGCCTCGAACGAATGGCGCGAGGGCGCGATGGAGCGGCGATGGAGTCGCGGGGCTCGAGGCGAGCCTTCCGGTCGCTCGGAGAAGGTTCATCCCACCCCAGACGATCATGAGAAAGCCCGCGACGATGGGGGCCGCGCGAAAGAAGCCGACGGCGGCGCCGGCATGCTCCACGCCGGCGCCGATACCGCCTGCGATCGCGCCAAGCGTCGCGTACGAAACGAGGCGCCCGGCGTGATACGCCCCCTGAACGAGCCATCGGCGCTTCCCCGTCGCCTCCCCGGTCACGAAGCAGACGAAGCCGCCGCACATGCCGACGCAATGGGGGCTCCCGATCAGGGTGGCGGCAAGGACGGCGCCCGCGACTTCGATCATGGCGTCCGAATCAGTTCGCGCCGGAGATCGGCGGTGAAGGAGTTGCTCCGATCCTCGACGCGGAAGCGAAGTTCCCAGAGCCCGGCCCGTCGGAACGGAAGCGAGGCCGAGTACTCTCCGGGCGCTGTTTCACGAAGCCTCCCCGCAACGGGATTTCCGGCGTCGAGATTGTGGATCCCGACGACGGAGACGCGAGCGCCGGAGACGGGAGCGGCCTGGCGATCCGCGACCCGGGCATGAATGAGCGCGCCTTCCGCGGCCGGCGCGAGTTCCGCCTGGACGCTCCAGCCGAGCGAGTCGTCACGCGCCTCCTGGGCCATCGTGGAATCCCACGCGACCGCTTTTCGATAGTAGTCCGGCTCGACGACCGCCTGGCGAGGATCGTTCGCGGCGAAGAGGAGCACCATATTCGCCGCGACCGTGACGACGAGGGCGCCGATCACCGCGATCGGCCAGAGCGTGGCGGGTTTCACGGCGTCGTCCCATCCTTGGACGATTCCGCCCCCTCGTGCGCGTCGTGCTCGTCCCCCTCCGGGCCGAGGAGTCGGTAGGGGAGTTCGGTCGAGAAGCGGGCGCCGTCGCTCAACGAGATCGTGGCGGCGTGCTCGCCTTTCACGAACGACGATCGCGGCAAGACGACGAAGATGCTCGTCGTCCGCGTCTCCCCCGCCGGAACCGAGAGCGGATTCATCGGCGCGATGACGGACGCTTCCGGCGCTCCCGCGACCGCGATCCGAAACGCGCGCTCCCGTCCCCCGCGGTTCGCCACCTTGATCCTTATCTGGTTCGCCACCGCGTCGTCGGCTTGGAGCGTGTACGGGTCGCCGAGGCCGCGGAGAATCGTCACCTCCGCGTCGGAACGGGTTCCGAGGAGCCAAAGGAAGGCGCCCACCGTGATCGCGAGCGCGATCGGATAAAGAACCGCGCGCGGCCGGAGCCAGGAACTCTTCTTTCCTTCGAACTCGTCGCGCGAACCGTACCGAATCAATCCAAGCGGCTTTCCGACGCGGAGCATGACCGAATCACAGGCGTCGGCGCACTGGGTGCAGTGAATGCACTCCATCTGGAGCCCTTCGCGGATGTCAATGCCGGTCGGGCAGGTGAGGACGCAGAGGTTGCACGCCACACAATCCCCCGCGGTCGAAGGACGTTCGAGGATTCCTTTCTGGCGCGGCTCCCCGCGCTTCGCGTCGTAGCCGACGATGAGGGAGCGTCGGTCGAGGAGCACGGACTGGAGCCGCCCATACGGGCAGGCGACGAGGCACGTCTGCTCCCGGAACCATGCGAAGTCGGCGAAGATGAGGAGCGTCGTCGCAAGCATCACGAGGAACGAAGTCGGATGCTCGATCGGCGAGCGCTGCACCCACTGCGCCAGTCGCTCCACGCCGACGAAGTAGGCGAGAAACGTGTGCGCGAGGAACATGGAGAGGAGAAGATAGATCGCCTGCTTCGCGATCCGACGCGCGTGAATCCCCTTCTGCTTGTCGAGCTTCTTCGCCCCTCGCCACCCGCCTTCGAGCCAGTACTCGATCGGACGGTACAGGAATTCCAAATAGACCGTCTGCGGGCAGCCCCAACCGCACCAGACCCGCCCGAGGAGCGCCGTGGCGAGGAAGATGACCAGGATGAGCCCGATGAAGAGAAACATGAAGAGCACGGTCTCCGTCGGCAGGAAGGTGGTGCCGAAGAGCGTGAATTCGCGCCGCGGGAGGTCGAGGAGGATGAGCGGCTTCCCACTCAGTCGGAGATACGGGATGAGGAAGAAGACGAGCATCAATCCATAGGCGGTGATTCGCCGACGGAGATGGTAGCGCCCCTTGGAGAATCGCGGCCGGAGGCGCCGGCGGGAGCCGTCCTCGTTCAGCGTGGAGAGGACGCGCCCCGGGGGCGGAGCCATCGGCAGCCTCGGCGGGGCTGCCGCGCCGGGTTCAGCCGGCATCACGATCTCACGGCGAGGCCTTGGCGGAATCCGCGGCCGCGGTTGTCGGATCCGAAACGGCGCGATCGCCCTGTGGCGCTTTCGCGTTCACCGGTTTCGTTCCGCGAAGCGTCGTCACGTAGGCGACGACGGCGGTGATTTCCTCCGGCTTGAACACCTGTCCCCACGCGGGCATTCCTTTGGTCACGACTCCCTCGCTCACGGTTGTGAGAATTTGCGTCGGCTGGCCGCCGTGGAGCCAGAAATCGTCGGTGAGATTCGGACCGATGTTGCCGCCGCCATCCTCACGGTGGCAAGGCGAACAGGTTGCCTTGAATCGCTCCTTCCCCTTCGCCAGCGCCACCGGGTCCGCCGCCACCGCGAGGATTGCCTCGGAGGTGACGGGGGCGAGCTTCGACGCCGCGGCGTCGCGGGCGCTCTTTGCGGCCGCCATTTCCGCCTCGTAGTTCGCGATCCGTCCCGCGCCGCTTCCGACGCCGGGAATCACATTGAGCGCATAAACGACCGAGAAGACGATCGTGACGTAGAAGATCGTGATCCACCAGCGCGGCATCGGATTGTCGTACTCGCGAATGCCGTCCACTTCATGGTCGAGAAGGCGGTCCTCATCCGGCCCGCCGGAGGGCGTTTCAGTCATGTCGGCTCTCCTTCGCCGGGCGATCGCCGTCTTCGAGCGGCAATCGGGCATGGCGGTCCATTTCGGCGCGGCGCGCGGTGAAGACGCGGATCACGATCGCCACGAAGACGACGAGAAACAAGATGAGCGCGATCTCGGCGTACCTCGAGAGCCCCGAGTGCGCGACGATGTCGGAGAGTCTCACGTTACGGTGCCCCCTCCACCGGGGCGTCCCCGAGCGTCAGCGTCGGCCGCTTGATGTCGGTGCCGAGGCGCTGGAGGTAGGCGACGAGTGCCGTGATCTCCTTGTCCTCCAGCCCTCGCGGCCCGCCCTGCTCCATGATCGTAGCGGCCACGGCGGTGGCCTGCTCACGCGCGAGTTCCGGGGCATGATTCACGGCATCGCCGTACGGAACACCGAGCATCGCCATCGCATCGACGCGCCCCTGGATCGATGCGAAATCGAGTCGCTCCCGCGCTAGATGCGGATAGGGCGGCATGATCGACCGCGCGGTGATCGAGCGCGGGTCTTCCAGATGCCGCACGTGCCAGAGGTCGCTGTATTTCCCTCCCTCGCGCGCGAGATCGGGACCGATGCGCCGCGATCCCCAGAGGAAGGGGTGGTCGTAGACGAATTCGCCGGGCTTCGAATACTCCCCGAAGCGCTCCGTCTCGTGGCGGAGCGGGCGAACCATCTGGGAGTGGCAGTTGAAGCACCCCTCCCGGATGTAAAGGTCGCGTCCCGCCAGCTCGAGCGGCGTGTAGGGTTTCACCGAGGCGATCGTCGGGATGTTCGATCGGATCAGAAATGTCGGAAGGATCTCGAAGAGAGACGCGACGACGACCGTGAGGACGGTCAGCACCGTGAAGGTGACGGGGAGCCCCTCCCATTTCCGGTGCCAGCGAACGGAGGTGAAATAGGCCCAGAGGTCGCCCGGCTGCCCCGGCGCGGCGGACGTCGCGACCGGGGCGGTCGTAACCGGGCCGCGCTGCACGAGCGGCGGAGCCTGGATGACCGGGTCCTCGTACGTCCTCGGGCGCGCCATCCAGGTGCGGAGGATGTTGTAGCCGAGGAGGAGCATTCCCACGATGTAGAGCGAACCGCCGAGGGCGCGGACCCAGTACATCGGCAGAAGCTTCACGGTGGTCTCGATGAAATCGGGGAACTGGAGACGGCCCGTGTCGTCGAAGGCGCGCCACATGAGCCCCTGCGTGAGCCCCGCGCTGTAGATGGCGGCCACGTAGAGGAGCATGCCGAAGGTCGCGAACCAGAAGTGCGCCTCCGCCAATTTCGTGCTGAAGAGTTTCGTCTGGAAGACGCGCGGCAGGAGCCAGTAGATCATCCCGAACGTGAGAAACCCGTTCCAGCCGAGCGTGCCCGTGTGGACGTGCGCGATGATCCAGTCGCTATAGTGCGCCAGCGCGTTCACGCTCTTCACCGAGAGCATCGGCCCTTCGAAGGTCGACATCCCGTACGCCGTCACCGCGACGACGAAGAACTTGAGGACCGGATCCTCCACGACCTTGTGCCAGGCGCCGCGCAGCGTCAAAAGACCGTTCACCATGCCGCCCCACGAAGGCATCCAGAGCATCACCGAGAAGAGCATCCCGAGTGTGGAAGCCCACTCGGGAAGCGCCGTGTAGTGAAGGTGATGCGGTCCCGCCCAGATGTACATGAAGACAAGCGTCCAGAAATGGAGGATGGAGAGCCGGTAGGAGAAGACCGGGCGGTCCGCGGCTTTCGGCAGGAAGTAGTACATGAGGCCCAGGAACGGCGTCGTGAGGAAGAAGGCGACGGCGTTGTGGCCGTACCACCACTGCATCAGGGCGTCCTGCACGCCGGCGTAGATCGAGTAGCTCTTGAGCGGGCCAACCGGGATCGAGAGGTTGTTGAAGATGTGGAGCATCGCGACCGTCACGATGCTCGCGATGTAGAACCAAACCGCGACGTAGAGGTGGCGCTCCCGGCGGCGCGCGATCGTTCCGAAAAAATTCACGGCGAAGACGACCCAGACGATGGCGATCGCGATGTCGATCGGCCACTCGAGCTCCGCGTACTCTTTCGCCTGCGTGAAACCGAGCGGGAGGGTGACGGCCGCGCTAACGATGATCAGCTGCCAACCCCAGAAGTGGATGCTGCTCAGGAGATCGCTGAACATCCGCGCTTTCAACAGTCGCTGCGTGGAGTAATACGCCCCGCAGAAGAAGGCGTTTCCCGCGAAGGCGAAGATGACGGCGTTCGTATGGAGCGGCCGGAGACGCCCAAAACTGAGCCACGGCTGGCCGAGATTGAAGACAGGATCCGCGAGCTGGAGGGCGATGAGCAGCCCCACCAACATCCCCACCAGCCCCCACGCGAATGTGGCGATCAAAAACTTTCGCACGATCGCGTCGTCGTATCGGAACGACTCGAGCTGCTCGTTCATTCGTGGCTCCGGGTCGATGAGTGCCGTTCGGCCGGTCCTGACCGGCCGCGTGAGCGGGCGATGGGCTCGCTTACCCGAACGGGCAAACGACACCAAGCCTGCAACTTCTAGCACTCGCCTCGCGCGACGGCAAGCCCGGAACCGCTTCTGGTACTAGGGAATGTGCGGGACTGCTACTGGGCCGCCGGAAGCGGAAGGCGGAGGATGACGGGAGCGATCGCGCCCTCCGGCGTTTCCAGCTGCTCCGCTCCGTTAACCCGATCCCAGCCGCTGTTCCCAATGAAATAGAAGGATTCGCCCACGACGACGCCGTGGTTTGGCTCTCCGAGGGAGGGAGAGTCTTGCTCCAGCACGCTCCACCCGGTGATGCTGCGGCCGGCTGGGTCGAGCGTGAGCGAAAGGACGCGAATGGGACGTGTGCCATTCTGAATGGCGATGAGACCTTCGCCGGCCGCGTAGAGGCCGTCGATGCCGGAAGCTCCGAGCGTGCGCGGCTTGGGCACGGTCGCGATCGTTCGAGTTCGAAGGTCGTAGGAAACGATCCCGCGCGGATAGTCGGCGAGCCAGAGAACGCGGCCCTTCTCCATCAGCACCGGCAGCTGCGGAGATCCGAACGTACCCGATGGAGCGAGCGTCTCGAGGGTCGTCGCTCCGCGGCGGAGACGATAGAGACCGCCTCCCCGCGAATCCGTGGCGTAAAGGGAGCCGTTGGGCGCGAGCGTGATGTCGCCCAGCACGTGGGGCGCCCCGTCGCGCGCGAGTTCCACACGAGCGAGTTCCTTCCCGGTGCGGAGGTCCCAGCAGACGAGCGCCGTGCGGCCGGAATCGGCCTCGGCATACCCCTCCATCGTGGGAATCGCCGCCATGCTCCCCCAGAGCACCCGGTGCGCGGCATCGAGCGCGAGCGCATGAACCCCCCAGATCCCACCCTGCGCGGCGGGGACGAAGTCGCGAACGACGCCCGAAGCATCTACCGTGACGACTTTCCGCCGATGAATGCTGCTGACATAGTAGGTACGGGCCGTCGCGTCGTAGGCAATGTCTTCGGCTAGGAGGCCGGCGTCGTCGAGGCCCGCCGCCATTGTCGCGGTCGCGCGCGGATCGGCGTTCGCAATAAGTCTCGCCGCTACGGTGCTGAGGCGCGGGTCCGCTTGAAGGCTCGCGAAGGTTGTGTCGCGCGCGACCGACCGCGCGAGGCCCATCGCCGCGTACTCCTCGAGCCGGCGAATCGCTTCCTCCGCGTTTCCCTGCCGTGCGGCGATCTGCGCGAGACTCCAGATCGCGGAGGGCAAGCCGGCGGCAGTGCTGTCCGCCGTGTCGAATCCCGCCTTCGCCGCCGCGAGATCTCCTCCCGCGAGGGCGGCGCGCGCCGCGCGGAGGCGGTCGTAGAAGGGATCCGCCCCCGCCGGCCGGGCCGATCCGGGCATCAGGAAGAGCAGCACGAACGCCGCAGGGAGCAACACCCGGATTCGATCCCTCACGGCCCCACCCGCTCCGGAATCGCGGCGCCTGGATCCGGCGCTTCCGCGTGTCGAAGCGCCCCCATGAATGGGAGGATCAGAAGGCAGACCAGTCCGAACACACCGTCGAGAACCAGCGTCACGGGATACCCCCATCGCGCCGTGGCGTGTCCTTGCCATGTCGAGCTGTAGGAATAGACCACGTTTGTGAGCGCCATGTAGGCCGTGAACTGCGAGGCGGCCACCCGCGGCGTCGTCACGTCCATGAAGATGGCGGTGCCGACTCCGTACATCAAGCCCTGGAAGACGGAATAGGCGATCGTCAGGCCCCAGAAGAGGGCGACCAGTTCGTGACCCGCGAGGGGGCGATTCGGAAGCGCGGGGTTGACCGGCATGATCCATCCGAATCGCTGAAGTTGTGTCGCCAGGATAAAGACCGGCACGGTCGTCCCGGCGATGAAGATGGCGAGCGTCCTTCGCCGGCCGTAGCGATCCGACAACCACCCTCCCAAGATGCAGAACAACGCCGCGAGCGCCGTGCTCACGAAGCCGAGCGTCCCGATCTGACGGTCGGTCAGCCCTAGTTCCACCGCCAGGTTGGATTGGAGGGAGAGCGAAAGGGTGTAGGCGCCCATGGGGAGTAGCGCCAGGAGGATCGCGAGGGAGGCGGCGCGTGTGCCCCGAAACGCCGCGACGGTTCCCTTCGCAAAGTCCTTCAATTCCGCCGCGATCGCCTGGAACCAGGCTCCCTGGGCGCGAACCCGCTCTGCCCTCGCCGGCTCGGTCATGCCGAGCGGGACGAGGATCGTCACGGCGATGATGGCCCCCGCTACCAGGAGGAACGAGGGGCGAAATCCGATCGCCGAGGTGAGGAGCAGCACGCCCGATCCTCCGAGCGCGATTCCGAGGAATTGCCCGGCGAACATGAGCCCGTTCGCGAGACCCCGTTCCCCGCCTTGGAGCACATCGACGGCGAGCGCGTCGATCGCGACGTCCTGCGTCGCGGCGAACACGTTGTGGATGACGATGAGCGCCGTGAAGAGCGGGAGGTGCGTCTTGAAGTCGATTCCCATCGCGACGAGGAGCGTGACCGCCATCATCGTCTGCGTGGCGACGATCCAGAGTCTCCGCCTCCCCCAGCGATCGATCGAAAGGACATCGACGAACGGACCGAACGCCCACTTGATCGCCCACGGCAGGTAGAGCGCGCCGACGAACGCACCGATGACCCCGGGATCGAGGCCCTGACGGCGCATCTGGGTCGCCACGGCGGTGCCGGAAAAGCCTGAGGGAATTCCTTCGGTGAGGTAGAGGAGGAAGAAGGCCGCCAACCGCCCTCGCCGCGAGGCGAGCAGGTTGGGAAATCGCACTACGAAGCCTTCCCCGGCTTGTAGATGAGCCCTTGTGTCTTCCGTCCGTTCATCTTCAC
This sequence comes from Candidatus Eiseniibacteriota bacterium, assembly GCA_031370645.1. Classification (GTDB taxonomy): domain Bacteria; phylum Eisenbacteria; class RBG-16-71-46; order SZUA-252; family SZUA-252; genus SZUA-252. The sequence continues at coordinate 45,870 of JANMQV010000171.1, forward strand.
CACCACGGGCTCCTCGAAGCGGAGGTGGCGAACGAAGTCCTGCTCGCTCACGGCTTTCTCGGCGGCGAGCCAATCCCACGCGATCAAGCCCTCGCCGACGTCGGCATTCACCGTGAAGTAGCCGATCTGAAACGAGGTGAGATTCTGGAAGAAGTGGCTTCCTTGCGACGGCATCACTCTGAAATCGCGGAATCCCGATTCCACGATCACGCGCGCCCCGGAGATTTGATCCCACGTCACGGGAATTCCGAGCCAGGGATCGGTGGAGCCCCAGCGGCCGACGCCGATCAGGAGGTAGGGACGTTTCGCTTCCAGAAGTTCCGCGTTGTAGCGAGCGATCACGGCGGCGGCGGCGCGGCTCCGGGAGCGGTCGAAGCGGTGGAAATCGACGACGACGACGTCGCGGATTGTGTCGACGGTACCATTCCCCATGACCGACTCGCTCCGGCAGAGAAGCGCCTCGGTCGGCGCCTCACCGAGATCGAGATTCTCGGTCTCGCGCTGAAGCACCAGCGGCCGCATTTGAAGGAAGCCGAATTCGTGAGGCTTCCGGGGATCGTTCGACAGACAGGTCGCGAATTCGATCTCCGCGGGGCGGTTCATCCCCTGGCTACCGACCTCGAGGAGCACCGCGAGGATTTCGGCCAGTGGGAATACCCCATGCTTGAGGATGGGCGCGAACGTGACCAGGCGCACACCCGAACGCGAGAGTCCGTCGTAGATCGCCTGGTTCTCCGCGGAATAGGTCGAGCCGAGCGCCGAGAGCGTTCCGTCCTTCTCCGCCACGTCGAGGCCGAATGCCGTTTCCCGCATCGCCTTTTCGGAGTCGGTATCGGTCTCCTCGCCGAGTTCCACCGCCCAGAATTCCCGCTGTGTGTTCGAGAGCGTCTCCTTCACCGACGAGAAGGTGACGATCGACTGCGGATGCCTCGGGCTGAAACTGAGGCAACGCTCGCCGGTCACCACGCTTCGGCCCATGCCGAGCGCCACCGCGGCCACGCCGTCCTCCGAGGTCGCGGGCGGCGTCGGGTAGTAGTTGTATGAGCGCGCGACGCCGGAGAAATCGGGATAGAAGCGGTTCTCGTGGTGATTTCCCACCACCTTCTGGATCGCGACCGCCATCTTCTCCTCCTCCAGCCGGTAGGGCGTGGCGTGGAGGTAGTCTTTCGCCTGGCGCAGAAAGGTCGAAGCGTAGACGCGACGGATGGCCATGAGGAGGTGGCGGAGGCGAACCCGAGCGTCGGGGTGATTGTTCGGCAGCATGTACGTCTCGTAGACGCCCGTGAAGGGCTGATACTGCGAATCCTCGAGGAGGCTCGAGCTTCGAACGGCCAGCGGCCAGCGGACCTGCTCCACGAACGCGCGGAGCTTCCTCACGACGTCGCGCGGGAGCGGCGTACTCAGAAACTCCTTCGTGATTTGCTCGTCGTCGCGGCTGTTCAGCGCCAGTTCGCGAAGACCGTTCTGCGCCAGGTAGCGGTCGAAACAGTCCGTCGCCAGGACCAGCGTCGGCGGAACGGAGATGTGAACCCCCGGCCAGAGCTTCCCGACGACGTGGTAATTGAGAAGATAGCGGACGAACGCGAGCCCGCGCGCTTTCCCTCCCAGCGAACCGCCGCCGATGCGGGCGAAATAGTTGCCGTTCGGATCGAAGACCTTCGGATCGAAATCGGCGACCAGCGTGTCGGTCTGCTCGCGGCGATATTCCGCGATCGAACGGATCAGGTCGAACCGAAGGCCATCCACCGAGTCGAAGTCGGAGACCTTCCGCGGACGCATCTTACGCGCGAGCGCGAACTCCGTGCGCGCCGTGAACCAGTTCGAGAAGTGATTCCGCTCCCCGTGGTAGGCGATCGACTCCGAGGGGACGGTTCGGAGCTTCTCCTCGAGGCTCTTCAGATCCTTCGCGCGGTCGACCTCGGTCCCGTCGGCGAGGCGGAAGATGAATTCACCGAATGAGAAATGCTCGACCATGAAGGCGCGGAGGTCGGAGAGGAGGGTTTCGGAGTACTTCCGAACGAACGCCACCCCCGCCTTCGCCGCCCCCTCCGCGAATTCCGCTCGGCTCGACTGGAGGACGATCGGGAGATCGGGAATCCGCTCCCTGGCCATCCGCGCCAGTTCGAATCCCGCCTCGCGGCTCCGCACCTTGTCGCGCGGGAACTCCACGTCGGAGATGATTCCAAGCAGATAGGGCTCGTAGGCGCGGAAGAGGCGCCACGCCTCCTCGAAGTTCGTCGCGAGGAGAAGCTTGGGCCGCGCCCGGGTCCGAACCAGCTTGTGCGCGGGATTGATCCCCTCGCTCAGGAGGCTCTGCGACTGGCGGATGATCTCCGTGTAGATCTCCGGCAGAAACGCGGAGTAGTAGCGGACGTTGTCCTCGACGACGAGCACGACGCGCACGCCCATCGCGAGCGTGTCGTGCTCGACATTACGAAGATCTTCGACGTATTTCACGATCGCCACGAGGACGCGGGCGTTTCCCTGCCAGAGGAAGAGGCCGTCGAGCTCCGAGAGATCGTGGTGGGCTTCGAAGTCCTTCCGCTCGTCGTTGTCGTAGGCCATCGCCACGACCGGGATATCGAGACCGGCCAACTTCACTTCGCGAGCCAGCTCCGTCGCGTCCATGTCCGCGGCGCGGATCGTCGTGATGATGAGATTGAAACGGCGCTCGGTCTTCGCCAGCGCCAGCGCTTCGGCACCGCTCGAAACGTGGACCAGCGCCGGCATGTGGGGGAGCGACAGCTCCAGGAACTCGCCCGCGATCAACTCGTTTAGCCGCCCGTCCTCCTGCAGCGTGAACGAGTCGTAAAGACTCGAGACCAAGAGGACGTCCTGGACCCGGAACGGCATGAGGTCCTGGAACGACTGGAACGGATTGCTGACGTCGGCGAGGGAGGTGGGGTCGTGGGTCGTGCTCACGGTGGACCCATGGTGCCACGGTAAGGGGCAAGGCGCCAACGAAGACGGCGGACCCCGGAGGGCCCGCCGTCTCGACTCGGGATGACGACTTCGCTCAGACGAGGCCCTGATCGAGCATCGCGTTCGCGATCTTCACGAAACCGCCGATGTTGGCACCGTTCAAGTAATTCCCCGGCGTGCCGTAGCGCTCGGCCGTCTCGAAACAGTTCTTGTGGATGGCGATCATGATTTGGTGGAGCCGCTCGTCGACTTCCTGGCGCGTCCAGGAGAGCCGCATGCTGTTCTGCGACATCTCGAGTCCCGACGTCGCCACGCCGCCCGCGTTCGCGGCCTTAGCCGGACCGTAGAGGATGCCCGCGTCGAGGTAGATCTGAATCGCCTCGAGCGTGCTCGGCATGTTGGCCCCCTCCGCCACCAGCGCCACGCCGTTCTTGATCATGTTCGAGGCGTCCTTGGCGTTGATCTCGTTTTGCGTCGCGCTCGGGAAGGCGCAATCGGCCTTGATGTCCCAGAGCGGGTTGTAGCCGAGCTTGTAGTCCATCGGCACATACTTCGCGCTCTTGAACTGGGTCGCGTACTCGCTGATCCGGCCGCGGCGCGCGTTCTTGAGTTCCATGACCCACGCGAGCTTCTCTCGGGTGATGCCGTCCGGGTCGTGGATCATGCCGTCGGAGTCGGATACCGTGACCGGCTTGGCGCCGAGATCGAGCAGCTTCTCGACCGTGTACTGCGAGACGTTTCCGCTACCCGACACGACGCAGGTCTTCCCGGCCAGCGACTTCTTCTGCGCCTTCAGCATCTCGTCGGCGAAGTAGACGCAGCCGTACCCGGTCGCTTCGGGACGAATGAGCGAACCGCCCCAGTTGAGTCCCTTCCCCGTCAGCACGCCGGTGAACTCGTTCGCCAGCCGCTTGTACTGACCGAAGAGGTACCCGATCTCCCGCCCGCCCACGCCGATGTCGCCCGCGGGAACGTCGGTGTTCGGGCCGATGTGCCGCCACAGCTCCGTCATGAAGCTCTGGCAGAATTTCATGACTTCGTTGTCGCTCTTCCCCTTCGGATCGAAGTCCGAGCCGCCCTTGCCGCCGCCCATCGGCAGCGTCGTGAGCGAATTCTTGAAGACCTGCTCGAAGGCGAGGAACTTCAACGTTCCGAGCGTCACCGAGGGGTGGAACCGAAGGCCACCCTTGTAGGGGCCGATGGCGCTGTTCATCTCGATGCGGAAGCCCCGATTGACCTGGATCTCGCCCCGGTCGTCCATCCACGGCACGCGGAACATGATCACGCGCTCCGGCTCCGCCACGCGCTCCAGCAGTTTCGCCGAGCGATATTCCGGATGACGATCGAGCACCGGCACCAGGGACTCGAAAACTTCTTGCGTGGCCTGGTGGAACTCGGGCTCGGCGGGATTCTTGGTGCGGATTTCCTCGATGACTTCGTGGATGTAATCTTTCGCGGAGGTCGATTTGGAAGGCGACTTCACCGCGACACCTAGGGCACTCATGAGTTCGCTCCTTTCGCGTCCTGGCAGACGACAATCTGACAATATGTCATCTGCCGGATCGGGACAACTCCCGTCGACAAGTACTGTCAGGGAGACAACCGCTTGCCGCATCGCCCGTTGGGGTGGCGTGACGCGGGCCCGGCCGCGCTCCCCGCCCCGACGGATTGGTTTCACTCCTAATAGTTACGCATGGATCGTGCACAGCCGCCGGGAATTCGCGTCTCTCAAGCATCGTGGCACTCCACGCACGCCGCCTTCTTGATCCCCGGCATCGGCAACTTGAGATCGTGGCAATCGACGCAGGTCTTCTCGGCGTCGTCGATGTGGAGGGCGTGGTCAAAGTCGCCGCGGAACGATTTCACGACCTTCTTCTTGACCTCACCGTGGCAGGCGATGCAGTTCGCGACGGGCGGCTTGTGGTGGCAGGAGACGCAGCCCTCCGATCCGAACCGGAGGACTTCTCCATCCGGTTTCTCCTCGTGCGTTCGATGGCAGACCTTGCACTCCACCTTCGCGTCGACGACGTGCCGCGAATGCGCAAACGGCTTCGCGAAGATTTCGCCCCTTTGATCCTGAATCCCGTCGTGGCAATCGAAACAGGTCGCCGCGTAGGGCGGCTCCCGCCACGGAGCGGGAAGCGGCGCGAGCCCCTTCTCGCGGCGCGCGGCGTTCATGTCGGCGTGGGATTGCCGAAGGAGCGCGTAGCTGTAGGAAACGTTGTGGAGCCCGCGCCCGCGCGACACGAGGCTCTGATTGAATTGCGCATCCGTCAGGCGCGCCGAGGTCCCGCTCCCGATCACGCGCGCGGTCTCCACCAACTGGCGCCCGACGGCGGCGGCGCGCTGCTCGGTCCCCGCCTTCCAGCCGAGGTAGATCTTCCGATACCCGGCGCCGTGGCACGCCATGCAGGAAACTTCCGTCGCGCGATTGACCGCGGCGGCTTCATGCCCCGGAAGCGACGTGTGGCACCCCTCGCAGCGCACCCCGGCTTGGAACATCGGGCTCGGTATCGACACCACGCCGCGGCCGCCCGTTCCGGTGTAAAGCGCCAGCTGCGGCGAGTGCCCCGCCTCGTGACACGCCTTGCAGTCGGAGGCCGCCTGATGGATTCGCGTGGCCGCCGATTTCACCGCCGCTTCCGCCTTCTCGGCCGTCTTCCCCGCGATGGGTGCAACGTGCTGGAGCTGCAGGTGACAGTCCATGCAGTCGACCTTGTGCTCCGTCACGTGTTTCTGGTGGAGCAGCACGTCGTTTCCGTACTCCTCCAGCCGGTCCACCTGGTTATGGCACGTCTGGCAGCGTTCTCGCGGAACTTCACCCGTGCTCCCCTGCGGCTGGGCGTGGCACCAGCGGCACTCCATGCCGAAGCGAGAGACGTCGGCGTGCTGAAACGTCACCGTGCCGAGCTTGTACGACTTCTCGGGCACCTGGTGGCAGAGGACGCAGCGCGTCGTCCCCTCTCCCTCCTTCGCCCCCTTGAAGTGGCAGAGAATGCAGGTCGAGGTCGTGACCGCGATGTGGCTCCCCTGCACCATCTGCCCGTGGCACGACGTGCACCGAAGCGTCTTTCCACGGCGCATCTCGGTGAGGTGCGCCGAGTGATCGAAGAGGACGTCGCCGAGGAGTTCCTTCCCGGCGAGGAGCCGCCGCTCGTGGCAGCGAAGGCACGCCGCGTCCGCGACCTCGGTCCACGGCTTCGTGCCGTAGGTGCCGGTGAAGTAGCGGGCCACCATCGAAATCGCCTCGTACTTCTTCCGAATCTCGGCGGTGACGCCGGGCGGAATATGGCATTCGACGCAGGCGATCTTGCCGTGCGACGAAATCTTCCACGACTTGTAGTAGGGCGCCATGATGTGGCAGGAGCCGCAGAAACTCGGCTTGCTCGTGACTTCCACGGCGGAGAACGTGAGGACGAGCCCGATGGCGAAGAGGAGCGCGCCGAGGAATCCCATGGCGCGAAGCGGCGCCGACGCGAGCCGGGCGAGCCCTCCCGCGAAGGGATTCCTCTTCCCTCTCCCCGAAGGCGGGGGGGACGCGGGCGGATCCGAGGGATCCTCCGTTGTCACCGGCTCCGCCCCGCTGCCCGGCGACGCGCGCGCATGATGACGGCGGCGGTCAAGAGGAGATAGAACCAGAAGAGCCCGAGCCCGACCTTATTCCACCAGCGGCTGGAAATCTTCTCGCGCACCTCCTCGCTCACGCGCGCGGCGATGGATCGCGCCTTTCGCGTGTGCGGTTCCACGAGCGTCGAGTCGAGCGAGTGGGTCACCGGAGCGGCCTCGAGGAGCGCCGTCCTCGCGTCTTGCAGCCGGGAGCGATAATCGTCCACGTAGAGCGGAATGGCGGCCGCTTGCGCGACCCACTTGTCCGCCTTCTCGATCTCCGACGCGGCGTCGTCCTTCATGCGGGCCAGCGTGAGCCCGACTCGATACTCCTTGTCTCCCTTGTCATGGCACCCGAGACAAGAAGCCGCGAACTCCGCGGGCGGCACCGCCTGCGTCTTGTGGCTGTTGTGGCAGGCCGCGCACTCCGGTTGCCCCGCCTGGTCCATGGCTTCTTTGTGGGGGCTCGCGAGGAAGTAGGTTCGCGTCTTGAGGTGGCACTGGCCGCAGACCTTCTCCACGTCTCCAACACCTGGCGGTGTCGCTCCATGACTCCCATGGCAGCGAGTGCAATCGGGCGCCGACGGATCATCGCCCGAAAGATACGCTTTTCCGTGTACGCCCGCCTTGTAGTCGCTCACCGGATCTTGCTTCAGGCCGTGCCGTTTCCGAAACGCCGCGTCACCGTGGCATTTGCCACACGTGCCGGGGATATTTCGGCCGAAGACTTGGCTCTTCGGGTCCTCCGGTTTGCGAATCTCGTGCACACCATGGCAATCGGTGCAGACCGCTACCGATTCGTCTCCCTTTGCCAGCTTCATGCCGTGATAGGAGAGTTGATAGAGCGCGTACTGGTCGGACGGCAGATTGTAGAAGCGCATGCGCGCCACGTCGGCATGACACGACGCGCAGAGCGCGGGGATCGACCGCCGAGCGGGCTTGCCGCGGAACCCGGCTCCATGCGCCCCTTCCACGGTGAGCGCGGCCGAGTTTCCACCGTGGCACGACGTGCACGGCACTCCCTCGCTCTTGTGAATTCCCTTCTCGTACTTCACCCGAATGTCGGAGTGGCAGACGCCGCACATGGCGGAGCCCTTCGCGGGGGCGACTCCCGTGGGCGCCACGCGGGGCGGCCGAGTGGTTTCCTCCCGCACCGCACCCGGCGCCTGGGCTCGGGCGGGTTCCGCGGCGATGCTGACGCTACCCGCCGAAAGCACGAGCGCGAAGGCCCAGAACCAGCGACCCGCGCGGCTCATCGACCCACCTCCAGGTACCATCCGATCCAAGTGAGCGCGCCCCAGCCGACGAGTAACACGATGCCGAGCACCCTGAAAAGCATTCGGCGCGCCCCCGATCCCGACTCGCGATCGAGAAACGGCAGGATCAGCACGACTGCCAGAATGGCCTCGGGAATCACGCCCCGAAGAATCTTGGGTAGAAACGAGAGAGCTTCCATCAGCGCGAGCGGAGCGAGGAGATACCAGGGCGGTCTCGCGTCGGGCGGCGTCAGGATCGGATTCGCAACAGCGTCGAATGGCTGCGGGAAGAGCACCGCCAGCGTCATGAGCCCGCCGACCATGAAGATGACCAGGAGGAAGAGGTCGTACATGGCGACGCGCAACGATCGCTTCGCGGCGGGCGCCGCTTCGACGCGCGACATGCCCACGCGCCGCACGCTCGAGAAGTGAATGTAGAAAAGGAGGAGCAGGAGAATCGGAAAGATGGCGATGTGAAGCACGTAGTAACGCGTGAGAACCGTCGAGTCGAGTCCGTTCCCTCCCACCAGGAACGAAGTGATCGGTCCGAGGATCGGGAGGGCGTCGGTCACTTCCCGCGCGCGGACGGTCGTCCAGTAGCCGGAGGCGTCGTACGGCAGGAGCCGTCCGGTCAAATCGGCAATCGCCGCGGCGACGAACGTGAGGACCGCCGCCATCCAGACGACCTCACGACCGCGAGCGTAGAGGCCCTGGAAGAAGAAGCGGATCACCCGCATTCCGAGGAGGATCAAGAAGAGCGCGGCCGACCAGTAGTGGACCTGGTGAATCAGGACGCCGAAGGCAACGTCGCGGGCGATCAACGTGACCGAGGGGTACGCCTGCTCCGCGGTCGGCTGGTAGTAGAACGCCAGCATCGTTCCCGTCGCCACGAGAAAGAGGAAGAGAAGGAACGAGAGGATCCCGAGCACGCGCGGCCAACGCGCATAGGAGGGGAGCGGTTGCGACATGGCTTCGCGCAACGCCTCGCGGAGCGGCTTCCGCGAGTCGAGCTCCGCGGGAAGGAGCCCGAAGACGCTCAGGAACGAAACGATCTCCGTCAGGTTGACCCGCGATTCGAGCCAGCCTAAGAGCGATCGCTTTCCCTCTCGATTCGATTCCACGTGGCCCCTCCGCTCAGGTGTGAACGACGATTTCGTCCGCCCGCACTTCCGCGGGGTATTGCGGGAGCGGCTTTTTCGGCGGGCCGCCCAGGACATTCCCCTTTCGGTCGAACGATCCGTCGTGGCAGGGGCACTGGAAGGTGCTCGTTTCGCGGTCCCACCGGAGAACGCAGCGCATGTGCGTGCAGATCGCGGAGACCGCGAGAACCTGGCCCTCGGAGACCCTCAGCACGAAGAAGGGGTCGTTCCCGTGGTGGACGAATCGGGCGTCGCCGACCGGGAGTGAGGAGAGCGCGCCGGCGCGGATCGCCTTATCACCCGGCCGGTGTTCCGAGGAGGGCGCTTTGAGGAACGAGGTGGCGACGCCAGCGGCCGCCGGCGCCCAGAGCGCCAAAAACCCCCTCGAGAGCCAGATCAGCACCCCGCGGCGTTCAAGATCGGTGCCTTCGCTGTCTTTCACGCGTCTCCTTCCCGGCGCGGGCTCTCGGCGGCCCGGCGCGCTTCGGCTTCCTCCGCTTGCCGGCGGCGGATGGCCTCCAACTCGAGCGGATGTTCGTCGGCCATTTCTTCCTCCGTGATCGTTCCCTTGAGCCAGGCGAGATTCATCGGATAGACGTCCGGATTGAAGATCACGAAGTAGAGGTGCCAGACGACGATCGCCAGCGTGGCGAGGATCGCCTCGTAGTAGTGGATGGAGCGGGCGGCGTCCCAGCCGAGTTTGCTGAGGAGCGTGATCGCCGGATCCTGGAACCAGAGCACGACGCCCGTGACCGCCATGGCCACCGTCCCCCAGACGAGTGCCCAGTACTCCGCCTTCTCGATGTAGGAGAAGCGTCCGAACCGGGGCCGCTCCTTACGCATCCCCGCATAGTAGCGCAGCGCCGCCACCACGTCTCCCAGATCGCCCGGGCGGGGAAGCATGTCGCGGAGGAATTCGCGGCCGCGGGCCGTGAACAAGAGGTAGTGGATGTGAACCACCGACGCTACGAGCATCGTCACGCCCGCCACACGGTGGATGACGCTTCGCGCCTCGAAGAGATGCCCCCAAGCCTTCCTGAGCAGCGTGATCCACCACGCCTCTGGGAAGCGAAGCATGAAGCCGGTCATCACCAGGACGACGAAACTGACGAGGAGCGTGGCGTGCTGGATCCGCTCGCTCTTCGTCATCCGGACGTAGAGCGCGCGGCTATCCGGTTCGTGCGCCGGCTCGAGCCCGCGCCGAACGCGGAGTTTGTGCCGCGCCTTTCGCCAGAAGTCGATCGCGTTGTGGAGGAACATGCCGCCCACGACCCCGACGATGAGGAGGGTGTAGATCGTGGCGATCCAGTAGAGGAGCGGCTCCTCGGCGTTCTCCGACTCGAGATGGACTTTGCCCCGGGCGAAGGCCGCCGTCGCGCCGGAGTGGCATTCGCCGCATGTTTTCGCGAGGTTGGCCGGGTGAACGAGGCTCTTCGGATCGCTCGACGGGAGGATGTCGTGGGATCCGTGGCACGACGCGCAATTGGCGGCGGAGACCTGGCCGCCCCGAATGGCGAGGCCGTGGAACGAATCGTTGAACGTCTTGAAGCGATCGCTCCGAATGCCGTACTTGGTGGCGAGGCGGACGGAGGAATGGCAGGGGGAGCAAACCTCGGTGGAGACATTCCCCGGCGCTACCGGGGAGTCGGGGGCGTCGGCCTTCTTGATCGTGTGCTCGCCGTGGCAGTCGGTGCAGACCGGCGCGTCGGGATTCCCCTTCTTGATGGCCTTTCCGTGAACGCTGCCATCGAACGCGTGCGCCACCTTTTCGTGGCAGCGACCGCAGGTGGCGGGGATGTGGAATTTTTCGGTCTTCGCGTCGGCGACGTATCCCTTCGCCATCTCGTGCGCGCCGTGACAATCGATGCAGGTGGCCGATTTGGCGTTTCCTTTCCGAAGCTCGGCGCTGTGGATGCTCGTCTCGTACGACTTGATGAATCCCGCTCTCGGGCCGACGCGCTCCCGAACGACGGCGTCGTCCAAGTGGCAATCGACGCAGAGCCTCTCCTGCTCCAGTTTGTGGTGCGCGTTCTCCCCGCCGTTTCGCGCGGCCGTGATCGCTTGCTTGTGGCAGCCGATGCAGGTCGGCGCCTCCTTCTGCCCCTCCGCGGCGGCGCGCCCGTGCGCTGAGTGTTCGTAGCGCGCCACTTCGTCCTTGTGGCACGGCACGCAGCCGGCGTTGACCGCGCGCGCGCCTGTGGCGGTGGTGAGGGCGCCTTTCGTGGGGACGTCGTGCGTGCCGTGGCAGGACTTGCAGGTCAGTTTGCCGGTCGCGCCGCGCACCTTGGCGTTCGTGGCGGGAGCGTGGAAGACGTGAGACGAGTCCGCGTTCTCGTGGCAGCCGCCGCAGAAGACCGGCGTGAGACGCGCCCGGTGCGGCGTCTTTTCCGGATCGAACCCCACGTGGCACTCCACGCAGGCGAGCTTCGCGTGGGCGGAGGCGAGGAGTACGGCGGGCGCGACGTCGAGCGAGACCTTCTCGCCTCGAATCGTGCGCGGCTCGAGCGTGCCGCCGGAGTGGCAGTCGAGGCACGCTTCGTCGGCTTCGTGTGGAGCGCGAGCCTCTGCGCTGGGGGGGAGGAAGGATAGGGCGATCCACGCCGCCAGGGTGATCCCCCCGGCGCTCATCGCCCTCGACAACAACCCCCATCGACTCCTCATTCGTCCCCATCCTGAGTGGAAAGGTCCAGGTGCCACCAGACCCTTTTTGCCTCCTGCCAATAGATTGCGGCAGGACGGACGCGAGAGGCTACGGGACCCCCGCCCCGGCGTCAGGTGGACTTGGGTAGTACTGGAGCCTCCCGCGGGCCCCTCGGGCCGGGGTTCGCGGCAATCGGGTCGCTGACGCCCGGGCGGGAGGGCGCTACACTGCCTCGCATGTATGAGGCCTCGGCCGATTTCGACGCGCAGTGGGACTACGACCGCCCCGATTCCACCGAGGCGCGCTTTCGCGCTCTCCTTCCGGAGGCCCGGCGGGCGGGCGATCCCGATTACCTGGCGCAACTTCTCACGCAGATCGCGCGCGCCGAGGGGCTCCAGATGAAATTCGACGACGCGACGCGAACGCTGGACGAGGCGGAGGCGCTCGTAACCGACCAAGGGCCCGTCGGCCGGGTGCGCGTTCTTCTCGAGCGCGGGCGCGTCCTCAATTCTTCGAAGCGCGCTGAAGAATCGAAGCCGCTCTTCCGCGCGGCATGGGACCTGGCGTGTTCGATCCGCTCCGACGGATTCGCCGTCGACGCGGCACACATGCTGGGGATCGTGGAGTCGGGCGACTCCTCCGTCCTGTGGAATCGGACCGCGATCGACTACGCCGAGAAGTCGGCCGACCCCAAGGCACGCCGCTGGCTCGGTTCCCTCTACAACAATCTCGGCTGGACGTATCACGAGAAGGGTGAATTCGGAACCGCGCTCGACCTCTTCCAGAAGGCGCTCGCCGAGCGGGAGTCCGAAGGCAAGAAGGGACGGATCCACCATGCCCGCTGGTGCGTGGCGCGGGCGCTCCGCTCGCTGGGGCGATTCCAGGAGGCGTTGGCGTCGCAGGAGGCGATGCTAGCCGAGGGTGTGGCCGACCACGCTCCCGACGGGTATGTCGAGGAGGAGATCGGTGAGTGCCTGCTTGCCCTGAGCCGCGAGACGGAAGCGGCCCCCCACTTCGCCGCGGCCTACCGGCTCCTCGAGAGCGACCCCTGGCTTCGACGCGACGAAGCCGATCGGCTGAAACGACTGCGCCGGCTGGGCGGGTTGCCCGAGCCGGCGCCGAAACAGCCGTAGCCGCGTTACCAGCCCGCCGCGATCACATCTTCGGCCAGAGCCACCCGAAGACGCCGCCCGTGAAGAGTCCGTAGAGGAGCGCGTCGAATACCGCCCTCCAGGTCGTTCCCCAGTTCCGCTTGTACCAGATCGAATCGGGAATGCAGCCGAAGCCGTAGGCCACGAACGCGACGCATCCCGCGAAACGATAGACCTGCAAGTACGTGGCGCCAGCCTGAAGGGCATGGCCGGTGACGTACGCGGCAACGATCGACACTGCCACGCAGAAGAAGAACCACTGGACGAGTTCCTTCCCCATCGACGGCGCTTTCCCCTTCATGAGCGTCATGAACACGATGGGGCCCTTCGTCATCTTCGCCACGAAGGCAGGGTCCTTCATGCACTCCATGCCCTCCCCGCGAGGAACCATGTAGTCCCCCGGCGGGATGTCGAGCCTTTGGAGCGCCTCCAACAATTCGTCTTCCTTCGCGACCTTCTTGAAGTCGTTCTTGTGGATCGGCAGCATCATGTGGAGGATGGCGCTCAGAATGAAGACAACGACGGCGGAGAGCAGAATCGGGAGCAGGAGTGACGGGATCGAAACCATGTTCCCTTCCTCTCGTGGGGGTCGGTGACGCGCGCTCCGGAGTGGTGGCGACGATCCGGGACATGGCAGGGGCCGCGTCGCTCCGGAGGATAGCATGCGGGCAGCCGTCCATGTCCGTACCCCGTAGCGCCCCGGCGCGTCGACCCGGTCGCGCAGACCCCCTCTCTCCGCTACACTGCCCTCCCCATGGACCGCGACCTCGAGGCCCCAGAAAGAATCGCCCTTGCCACGACGGGCGCCGAACTCATCGCCGAGGGATTCGAACGCTATCTGACGCGCTTCCGCGCCTTGACGGGCGAAGCCCGCGGCAATTTCGAACGAAGCGACTGGCCGTCCATTCAGCGCGGCGCCAAGAATCGGCTCGATCTCTACGGTGGGTTCGTCGTTCGGTCGGTCAGCGCCATCCACGAACTCCTCGGCCGGCACGCGGGAGAGCGGGAGACGTGGGCGGCCATCCGGGCGGTCTTCGAACGGCGGATCGCGCTCCACCCCGAGCGAGAACTGGCGGAGACTTTCTTCAATTCAAACGTACGGCGGGTCTTCCACACCGTCGGAGTCGATCCCCTCGTCGAATTCGTGCGGGCGGAGACCTTCCCCGCGCGCTACGCACCCCCCTGGAGTTTCACAGAGGTCTATCACCGCGAGGGGACGCTCGACGAGGTCTTGCAGCGTGTTCTTCGCGACAGCGGCTTCACGATCCCCTGGGACGATCTCCAAGGAGACGCGGCGCGCGTGGCGGCGGCGCTCGCGGCCCAGATCCAGCCGGGCGACGTCGAGGCGATCGAGATGGTGTGCGCCCCTTTCTTCCGTGGAAAGGGCGCCTATCTGGCGGGACAAATTCAGACGCGCGGCGGGAGGATTCCCCTCCTGCTGGCGCTTCGCAACCCCGCCGGGTCGATCCTCCTCGACGCCGCCCTTTTCACCGAGGACGAGATGAGCGTCGTTTTCAGTTTCGCGCACACCTACTTCTTCGTGGAGCTTGAACGCGTGAAGGAGATGGTCGATTTCCTCGCCTCGATGCTCCCCCGGAAGCCGATCGCCGATCTCTGGAGCGCCCTCGGATTCCACCGCCACGCGAAGACGGAACTCTACCGCTCCCTCCTCCACCACCTCGCCACCAGCAACGAGCAGTTCGACGTGGCGGTCGGGCAGCGGGGGCTCGTCATGGTGGTCTTCGCGCTGCCGGGCTTCGACGTCGTGTTCAAGGTGATCCGCGACCGCTTCCCGCCGCCGAAGACCGTGACGCACGAGGTGGTCCGCGAGAAATACCGGCTCGTCTTCCGGCACGACCGAGCCGGCCGGCTCGTCGACGCGCAGGAGTTCGAACATCTCGAGTTCCCGCGCGCGCGATTCACTCCCGCCCTGCTCCAAGAACTGGCCACGTCGGCGTCCGAATCGGTGGAGGTGCGCGAATCGACCGTCGTGCTCCGGCACCTCTATACGGAACGTCGGCTCATCCCGCTCGACGTCTTCCTGCAAGACGCGCCCGCCATGGACGCGCGTGCCGCGGTGCTCGAGTACGGCCAGGTGATGCGCGACCTGGCCGCGACGAATATCTTCCCGGGCGACATGCTCCTCAAGAATTTCGGCGTCTCCCGTCACGGACGCGTCATCTTCTACGACTACGACGAGCTCTGTCTCCTCACCGACTGCCGCTTCCGGGACCTACCTTCGGCTACCACCGCGGAGGAGGAAGTGGCGCTGGAACCGTGGTACTTTGTGGGGGAAGACGACATTTTTCCCGAAGAGTTCCGGGCATTCCTGGGGCTGCGAGGTGAGTTGTTGGAATCGTTCCTCGCGTCGCACGGTGAGCTCCTGGAGCCCGCCTTCTGGCGGCGCATGCAGGATCTCCACAGCCAGGGCGTGGTGCCCGACATCTATCCCTACCCGGCGTCGCGGCGGCTCCGCCCCGAGGATGCCCGGTGGGAGGCAACCTGAGCCCGCGCCCCGCGCGGCAGGAGGAGACCGAACGATGAGTGTCGCCCAAGGCGAAGCCATCACCCTACGCAACGGCAAGATGGTCGTCCCGAATCACCCCGTCATTCCCTTCATCGAGGGCGACGGCACGGGTCCCGACATCTGGCGCGCTTCGGTCCGCGTGCTCGACGCCGCCGTCCAGAAAGCCTACAAGGGCGAGCGGAAGATCGAGTGGCACGAGGTGCTGGCCGGACAGAAGGCGTTCGATTCGACCGGCAACTGGCTTCCGGACGCCACGCTCGACGCGTTCCGCGCCTATCTGGTCGGCATCAAGGGACCGCTTACCACGCCGATCGGCGGCGGCATTCGGTCGCTGAACGTGGCGCTTCGCCAGATCCTCGATCTCTACGTCTGCCTCCGACCGGTCCGCTGGTTCCAGGGGGTCCCGTCGCCCGTCCGGGCGCCGGAGAAGGTGAACATGGTGATCTTCCGGGAGAACACGGAGGACATCTACGCCGGGATCGAGTTCGCGGAGGGTTCCGAGGAGGTTCGGAAGGTCCTCGAGTTCATGAAGTCGACCTTTCCCTCGAGCTACAAGAAGATCCGCTTCCCCGAGAGCACGGCCATCGGTTTCAAGCCGGTCTCGCGCGAGGGGACCGAGCGGCTCATTCGCGCCGCCATCGCGTACGCCGTCGACCAGAAGCGGAAGAGCGTCACGATCGTCCACAAGGGAAACATCATGAAGTTCACCGAGGGGGCGTTCCGCAACTGGAGCTACGAGCTGGCCGAGCGGGAATTCGCGGCCAAGGTCTACACCTGGGAGCAGTGGGAGCGGACGCGGGCCGCGAAGGGCGAAGAGGCGGCGAACCAGGAGCAGAAGGCGGCTCTCGCGTCGGGTAAGGTCCTGATCAAGGACGCGATCGCCGACATCACGCTGCAGCAAGTGCTGACGCGCCCCGACGAGTTCGACGTCCTCGCGACGCTCAATCTGAACGGCGATTACCTTTCGGACGCGCTGGCCGCTCAGGTCGGCGGGATCGGCATCGCGCCGGGCGGGAACATCAACTACATGACGGGCCACGCCGTCTTCGAGGCGACGCACGGCACGGCGCCGAAATACGCCAATCTCGACAAGGTGAATCCGGGATCGCTGATTCTCTCCGGCGAGATGATGCTCCGCTACCTCGGTTGGAACGAGGCCGCCGACCTGATCATTCGCGGCATGGACGGCGCGATCGGGAGCAAGCGAGTCACCTACGACTTCGCCCGCCTCATGCCGGGCGCGAGCGAGGTGAAGTGCAGCGAGTTCGGAGACAACATCATCGCCCACATGGCGTAGGCCTCACGACTTGCCGGGGAGGATCGTCTCGAGTTTGGCGGTGAGTTCTTTCGCGAGCGGTTCGGTCTTCGACCCGAAACGGGCCACGACATGCCCGTCGGGCGCGACAAGGAATTTGTTGAAGTTCCACGAGATGTCGCCCTTGAACCCCGAATCGCGTGTGAGGAAACCGTAGAGGGGGTGGATTCCCTTCCCTTTCACGCTGATCTTGGAGAAGAGCGGAAACGTCGTCTTGTACTTCGTGCTGCAGAATGTCTTGATCTCCGCGTCGCTCCCCGGTTCCTGCCCCATGAAGTTGTTCGCCGGAAACCCCAGCACCACGAATCCGCGGTCGCGATACTTCTCGTAGAGCGACTCGAGCCCCTCGTATTGGGGCGTGAATCCGCACTTCGAGGCGGTGTTCACGATCAAGAGCGCCTTCCCTTTGTAGGCGGAGAGCGATTGCTCGACACCGTCGATCGTCACGGCCTTGAAGTCGTGAACCGTGCGGCCCTCGGGCGTTGGGGCCCCGTGTGGAGCGGCGTCGGCGGAGACTACCATCCCGAGCGAGGCGGCTGCGGCGGTCAAGAGCGAGAGGCGAAGGAAGTTCATGAAGGTCTCCCGGAGTTTGGATCGGTGCGATGAAGGCTGATCACCTTTGGATGGCGTCTGATCCCGGGCGATTCGCCTCATCGGAAGAAATCGCCGCTACCGCGTGGCGCCCGCCCGGACGACTTCTCCAAGCGCCGTGACGGCGGCGCGGAGCTGCTCGTCGCGGAGATAGGGTGCCGGGCCGAGGCGGAGAATCTCGCCCCGGTGGTCCGTGAGGACGCCCCGGTCGCGTAGCGCCGCGCCGATGGCGCCGGCGCTCGGCGCACGAAGCGCGAGAAATCCGCCGAGATCCGTCACCGGGGTCGCGCGATCTCGTGTAATGGCGGCGGGATCGAGGTCGAGGGCGTCGAAGGCGCTCGCCACGAGCCCCACCTGGTGCTGGCTGATGTCCCGAAGTCGCTCCGCCGTGAGACCCTCCTCCTCGAAGAATCGAAAGACACGCGCCGCCCGGTAGTGGCTCGTCGGATCGTACGTCGCCCCGGCCCATCGCGCCGGCCCCTCGCCGTACGGCACTTCTCCGTCCGCGCGTTGCGTCAATCGCGCGAACTCGCTGTACCAGCCGGTGAGAATCGGCCGCAGATCGTCCCGTGCCGGCGGCACACGAAGGAACGCGACCCCTTCCCCGAGTTGGCAATACTTGTAGCCTCCACCCACCACGAAAGCGCTTTCGAGTCCGTCCCGCGCCATGTCGGCGGGGACGACATTCAGCTGGTGGTAGGCATCGACGAGAAGTTCCGCTCCGTGCCGACGACACGCCACCGCCAGCGCGCCGAGATTCGGCACGATGCGCGACGTCGCGAAAAGGACCGACGAGACGAGCACCGCGGCGGTCCGCCCGTCGACCGCGGCCGCCAAGCGCTCCGTCAGCGTCGCGACGGGTGTCGCCGCGACTCGCACGACTTCGAGGCGTCCCTCCTCGGAGAGCCGGTCGAGGTGCCGGCGGATCGTGTGAAACTCTTCGTCGGTCGTGACGAGCCGCGGACGGCGGTCGAGCGGGAGCGCCGATAGGAACCGCGTCACCAGCTCGTGCGTGTTCTGGCCCAGCGCAATCTCGCCCGCCGGCGCGTGAAGAAGACGCGCGTAGCCGCGGCGAACGTCGTCCGCCTTCTCCATCGCCCGACCCCACTTCTCGTCGGCCAACTCGGCCGCGTCGTTCCAGGCGTCGGTCTGCCCTTCGAACCCGCAATCGGGCCACGCCTGGTGCGAGTGCCCTGTCAGGAGGATGCGATCGGCGACCCGAAAGCGCGAATAGTGGAGCGCGAGCGGATTCGTCGAAGCGGCGAGGTCGGCGACTTGGAGCGGCGCCATCAGAGTTCCGTGCGAATGGCCCAGAGATCGGGGAATAGCGAGTGATTGAGCGTCGTCATGAGGTACGCGGCGCCGTCCGATCCGCCCGTTCCCTTCTTCGTGCCGATCGTCCGTTGCACCATCTTCACGTGGCGATAGCGCCATTCTTGAAGACCTTCGTCGAGATCGACCATCCGCTCGCAGAGGACGCTCGTCATCGGGTCGGTGCGGTAGATCTTGATGAGAACCGGGTGGAGTGCCGGAACCGATTCAATCGGACGGGTCACGTCCCGCGAGAGCGCCTCGGCCGGGACCGCATGGCCGTGGCTCACGAGGAGGCGAAGGAACGAATCCCAGAGCGTCGGCTCCGCCATTCGACGCTCCAGGCGGGCGCGGTGCTCGCTTCCGGCCGGATAGCGGTCGAGCGCGGCGGGACGCTTCATGCCGAGAACGAATTCCAACTCCCGGAATTGAAACGATTGGAAGCCGCTTCCCGACTCCAGGCGCTCGCGGAACGAGAGGAACTCGAGCGGCGTCATGGTCTCGAGGATGTCGATCTGCGCCACGGCGACTTTGAGGATCGTGAGGATCCGCTTCATCGTGTGGAGCGCGCGCGGAATATCTCCCTCCACCAGCAGCCGCTTCAGAAAATCGATCTCGTGGAGGAACTGCTTGAACCAGAGTTCGTAGACCTGGTGGATAACGATGAAGAGCGTCTCGTCATGCTCCGGTCCGTCGGAGACCGGCTGCTGCAGCGACAGGAGCTCGTCGATCTTGAGATAGCTGGAATACGTCAGCGCCATCGTGGGCTCCTCACGTGAACCGCGGTTTGTAGTTATTGAGCAACGAGTACGGATCGGGCCACGGCAGGCGATGCCCGAGTTCGTACGCGGCATGCCGGGTCCAATAGGGATCCCAGAGATGCGCGCGCGCCAGGAGGCAGAGGTCGGCCCTCCCCGCCGCCAAGATCGTGTTCACGTCGGCGTAGGACGAAATGGCGCCGACCGCCATCGTGGCAATGCCGACTTCGTGGCGAATTCGGTCGGCGAACGGCGTCTGGAAGAGCCGGCCGTACTGCGGGCGCTGATCCGCGACCGTCTGCCCCGCCGAGACGTCCACCACATCACAATCGTGCGCTTTCAGCAGCCGAGCGACCTCCACCGCGTCCTCCGGCTGATTCCCCGCGGGGTGCCAATCGACGGCCGAGATGCGGACCGACATCGGCCGCTCCGCCGGCCAGATGGCCCGCACGGCGTCGAAGACCTCGAGCGGAAATCGCATGCGTTGTTCGAGCGAACCGCCGTATTCGTCGGTCCGCAGGTTGGTGAGCGGTGAAATGAAGCTTGCGAGCAAGTAGCCGTGCGCCATGTGGAGTTCGAGGAGATCGAATCCCGCCTCGATCGCGTACCGGGCGGCGAGCACGAATTGCTCCTTCACGCGATTCATGTCGGCGCGCGTCATCTCCTGAGGCACTTGGCTGTGCGGATAGAACGGCAGCGGCGACGGCGCCATGATCAGCCACGCTCCGGCGACGAGCGGCGCGCCGTCCCCTCGCCACGGAACCTCCGTGGCCGCCTTCCTGCCGGCATGCCCGAGCTGCATGGCGATCTTGGCGCGGGACTCGCCGTGAACGAAGTTAACGATCCGCTTCCACGCGGCGGCGTGTGCCGGCGTATGGAGGCAGGTGCAACCGGGCGAGATGCGCGCTTCGGGGCTCACATCGGTCATCTCGGCGAAGACGAGCCCGGCACCGCCCAGTGCGCGCGAGCCGAGGTGGACCAGGTGCCAATCGTTCGGCATCCCGTCCTCCGCGGAGTACTGGCACATCGGGGAGACGACGACGCGGTTCTCGAGGCGGAGATCGCGAAGACGAAACGGCGTGAAGAGGGGTGGTGGAGCGGCAGCCGTAGGCGACGGAGCGGGCGCTTCGGCCAACGGCGCCGACCTCACAGGCTCGGGCGCGCCTCCCGACTGCCGGGCGGCCTTCGCCGCGTACCAGGCATCCACCCGCGCGACCAGGATCGGATCGCGCAACTTCAGATTCTCGTGCGTCACGCGAAGGCTGCGCGTCAGGAGCGTGAAGGCGAATTCCAGCGGCTCCACGTCCATGTAACGTTCCGTCTCCTCGAACCACTCGAGGCTCGCCTGTGCCGCTCGCTGAAGACTCTCGACACCGGGGCGGCGGGCCGCCTCGTATGCCGCGAGCGCGTCGGGGATGGAAGCGTGGTCGCGAAGCGACTGGGCCAGGGCGATCGAGTCTTCCATGGCGAGTTTCGTCCCGGATCCGACGGAGAAATGAGCGGTGTGCGCGGCGTCTCCGACCAGCACCAGGTTTCCATGGGACCAACGCTCGTTTCGGATCGTGGGAAAACTCCGCCAGATCGACCGATTCGAGAGAAGTGGAACCCCCGCCAATTCCTCGGCGAAGAGCTGCTGGCAGAACTCGATCGAGTCCTTCTCGTTCGCCGATGCCAGTCCGGCCGCCCGCCAGGTCTCTTCGCGCGCCTCCACGATGAACGTCGACATCCCCGGTTCGTACTGGTAGGCGTGGACGCGCCAGAGTCCATGGGAGTCGGACTTGAAGTAGAAGGTGAAAGCCGGAAAGGGCTTCGTCGTGCCGAGCCAGACAAACCTGTTCGGCCGAATGTCGATGAAGGGTCGAAAGTGCTTCTCGTAGCGCTCACGGATCGGCGAGTTCACGCCATCCGCGGCAAGGATGATGTCGGCGTCCTTCAGCGTCTCCGGGTCGGAGATTTCGCGGTTGAAGCAGAGCTGAACACCCACTTCGCGGCAGCGATCGGCGAGGATGGCCAGGAGCGTCTTCCGCGAGAGTCCGGAGAATCCGTGCCCCGTCGAGGTGATCGTTTCGCCCCGGTAATGGATCTCGATGTCGTCCCAACGATGGCAGCGCGCCGCCATGGCGGCGATCACTTCGGGATCGGCATGCTCCAGCGCTGCTTCGGTCGCGTCGGAGAAGACGACGCCGAATCCGAACGTGTCGTGGAGATGGTTCCGCTCATAGACGGTCACCTCGTGACGGGGATCTTGCTTTTTTAGGAGGAGCGCAAAGAAGAGCCCGGCCGGCCCCCCGCCGATCGAGACGGCCTTCACGAAGCCGCGTCCTCGCTCAAGAGCGCGCCCGCGATGACGAGATGCTGGATCTCGGTCGTTCCTTCGTAGATTCGAAGCGCGCGGACGGAACGGTAGAGCCGATCGACTGGGTGAGACGCCAGGACTCCCGTGCCGCCCAGAATCTGAACGGCGTCGTCCACGATTCGCTGCGCCGCCTCGGTCGCGTACGATTTCGCCATGGCCGCTTCGAGGGTCACGCGTTCGGCTCCCTGATCGGCGGCCCACGCCGCGCGGTAGACGAGGAGTCTTGCCGCCGTCAGCTCGGTCGCCATGCGCGCCAGTTTCTCCTGCACCAGTTGGAACTCGGCGAGCGGCTTTCCGAACTGTCGCCGCTCCTTCGCGTGAAGGATCGCCTCTTCCAGCGCGCGCGCTGCCATCCCGCAGGCCGCGGCACCAACGGTGGCGCGGAGGCGGTCGAGCGTCTTCAACCCGAGTCCGAAGCCGCGTCCTTCCTCTCCGAGGCGATTCGCCGCCGGAACGCGGCAGTCGTCGAACGCGATCTCGCCGAGAGGGTGCGGCGAGGAGAGGACCTGCGCCTTCACGAACCGAAGCCCCGGCGTGCCGGCGGGAACGACGAGGCAGGAGATTCCCTTCCCTTTGGCGGCGGTATCGGTGGAGGCGAAGACGGTGTAGAAGTCGGCGATGCCGGCGTTCGAGATGAAGGTCTTCCCACCGCTCAGCACGTACGCATCGCCGTCGCGGCGCGCGGTCGTCGCGATCGCGGCCACGTCGGATCCGGCGCCCGGCTCCGTCATCGCGAAGGCGGCCATCGCGCGGCCCGCGAGCGCGGGCTCGGCGAATTCAGCCTTGAGTCGCGCGTCGCCCGCCAGAAGAATCGGAAGCGTTCCGAGTCCTTGAAGCGCGAAGACCGCGTCGGCCAGCGGCGACGACGCGCCCAGCGATTCACGAGCCAGACAGCAGCCCCGCCAGTCTTGCCGGCGGATCGCCTCGAACCATCCCGCCTCCCCCAGCCGCCCGAGGATCGCCCGGGCGTCGCCACGCGCCGCCTCGTCGTTCGCGGGTTCCGCCCGAGTCGCGAGATTCGACGACGCGAACGCGCCGAAGGTTCCCGCGAGCGCCAGGTGCTGGAGTTCCAGGAACGCGCGGATCGGCCGAACGTCCGGGGTCGGGGACGTGCCCTTGAATCCGCTCATCCGGTGAACCTCGCGTCCCGCTTGTCGCGGAAGGCCTCGTAGGCTTCGCGGAAGTTCGGATGCAGCATCAACTCCGCCTGCGCGTCCGCTTCGTAGCGGAGCGCTTGGTCGAGCGTCATCGTGAATTCCAGATCGAGCGCCGCCTTCGTCACCGCGAGCGCCGAGGCGGGCCCGCGCGCGAGACGCGCGGCGAGCGCGGTCGCCTCGGCGAGGAGTTGCTCGCCCGGCACGACGCGCTGATAGAGCCCGATCTCCAGCGCGCGCTTCGCGTCGATGAAATCGCCGGTCATCAAGAGTTCCGTCGCCCGCCCGAGCCCCACGATACGCGGCAGGAGCCACGACGCGCCCATGTCGGCGCCCGAGAGCCCGACCCGCACGAAGAGGTAGGCGATCTTCGCCGTCTCCGACGCGATCCGAAGATCGCAGGCGGTGGCGATCACCGCGCCGGCGCCGGCGACGGTGCCGTTCAACGCGGCGATGACCGGCCGGCGACAGCGGCGGATGTTGGCGATCACGTCGCACGTCATGCGGGTGAATTCTCGAAGCCCCTCGGCGTCGCGGGCGAAGAGCGCGCCGATGATGTCCTCCACGTCGCCGCCGGAGCAAAACCCCTTCCCCGAGCCGGTCAGGACCACGGCGCGCACGCCCGGCGCCGTATCGAGTTCGCGGAACGTGTCGCGGAGTTCGCCATAGACCTCGAACGTGAGGGCGTTCAGGCGATCGGGCCGGTTGAGCGTGATCGTGGCGACGCCGGTCGCCAGGTCGTGCGCATAGAGGAATGACTTCGGACGGATCGCCATCTAACGAGTTCCCCCGATGACCGCCGTCGCTTCCATCTCGACCACGGCCCCCCGGTCGACGAGCCCCTTCACTTCCAGGAGCGCCACGGCCGGGAAATGTTTCCCCATCCGCTCGCGCCAGATGGCGCCGATCGCTTTCCGGCTCTCACGGTAGGCGGCGAGATCGACGACATAGATCGTGAGTCTCGCCAGGTCGGCGGGACTGCCCCCCGCGGCCGCGACAATGGCAAGGACGCGGTCGAGCGCGCGCGCGAACTGTCCGGTGAAATCGGGAGGCGTTCCCGGCGCGTCTTCCTCCCAACCAGCTTGCCCGGCGATGAAGAGGACGCGCCCGTCGCCTGGCGCGAGGAGCCCGTTGTTCCAGCCGTTCGGCACGCCGAGGGCCGGCGGATTGACGATGTCGAAGTTCATCGCGTCGTGGATCCTCCATCGAGAACGATCGTTCGGCCCGTCGTGCCGGCCGCCTCGTCGAGGCAGAGACGGCGCACCTCGGCGGCAATTTCCTCCGGCGTCACGAGCCGCGCCTGCCCGCTCGTGGCGAGCATGGCCGCTACGGCTCCGGCGGCGTCAAGGCCGGTGTGCTTCGAAACGTCTTGCACGGTCCGTTCGGTGAGGGGGGTGTCGGCGTATCCAGGACAGACGGCATTCACCGTCACGCCCCGATCCGCCAGTTCCATCGCGATCGAACGGGTGAAACCGATCACGGCATGCTTGGCGGCCGAGTAGTGGGCGATGTATCTCCCACCCTCGAGCCCGGCGGTGGAGGCGATATTCACGATCCGCCCGCGCCCGCGCGCCACCATCTCCGGCACGAACTCGCGCGTGCAGAGAAAGGTACCCGTGGCGTTCACGGCGAGCATGCGATTCCACTCGGCGAGCGACATCTTCGAGAGCGGCGCGGAGGCCGCGTCGCCGGCGTTGTTGATCAAGATCTCCACCCCGCCCAGATGGCGGCGCGCCTCTTCGCCCAGCCGGCGCACGCTCGCTTCGTCGGTGACGTCGCCGACAACCGACCAAGCGCGCGCGTCAAACGCGCGGAGCGATACCGCCACCGCCTCGATTTCCTCAGCACTACGGGCGGAGACGACGATGGAAGCACCGGCCTCGGCGAGCGCTCGGGCGATGGCGGCGCCGATGCCGCGGCCTCCCCCCGTCACGACCGCGCCGCGTCCCGCGAGAGGTGTCGACTTCACGCGCGCTCCGATCCGGCGAGCGCTTCCGCGACCGCCTCGGCGAGAATGTCGCCGAGCGTCGCGATCGTCGCGGCTCCCTCGGCGGCCGTCGCGTCGGCGGGCCAACCGAAGTAGGCGCGCGGGCCGCCCGCCTCTTCAAAGGTCCTCATCCCGCCGCGGATCGCGGTCGAGAGCGATGCGGGGTTCGGCTCGAGCGCGCGCCGGATCTCCTCGCGAACCAGATCGGGACGCGCGGCCATCACCATGGAACCCTCGTAACGTCCGGCATGACAGGCGCCGGTCTGAAACTCTTCGCTGAGGCGGCTTGCCCACGACTTTCGCGTGAGATCGGGGGCGACGAGCGGCACGTATTCCGCCTCCATCGCCGCCGTCTGAGCGGCTGCGATGGAGCCGAGATGCGCGGGGTCGAGGTGTGCGTTCGCGATCGCGAGCACCGCGGCACCGCGCGTGGTGAGGGCGCGCGCGAGATCGAGCAGCATGGCCGTGACGGTCCCGGGCGAGATCGAGAGCGTCCCCGGAAATCCTTCCGCGAAAGGCGCGGCGGTATAGGAGAGCGAAGGCAAGAGAAGCGCCGTGAGCCCGCGTGCCGCGAGGCGATCGGCCCCCGCGCGTGCCATCGCCTCGGCGATGATCACGTCGGTGGCGAGAGGAAGATGAGGGCCGTGCGCTTCGATCGCGCCGACGGGGAGGATGGCGACGCAGCGCGCGAGGTCGAGGCCCTTGGCCTCTTCCCACGTCATCGTCCCCCACTCCCACAGCGGCATCGAAGGAAACTCCCCTGTCATGGGCCCGGCAGTCCGGTCAGTCCGGGGTTGCCAGCCGCCCGGCCGGCGTCCATATTGGGCGGCGAACGGGAAACGTACCATGACCATCGAGCCGCCGGAACGCCGGAACATCGCCGACCTTTTCCTCGACGCCCGCCTCCGGGAAGGGCGCGGGGATCGCCCCGCCATCCTCACCGACTCCCGCGCCTGGACCTACGCCGAGATTCACGAACTCGCGAACCGCTACGGGCACCTTCTCGAGGGTTTCGGCGCCGGCCCCGACGACCGCATCGTCATTGCCCTTCCCGACGGCCCGGACTACGTCGCCGCCCTCTTCGGAACGCTCAAGATCGGCGCGATCGTCGTGATGGTGAATCCGGGGCTTCCCGCGTCCGATCTCGCGATTCTGCTCGACTACACGCGCGCGCGCTTCGTCGTCACCGACGCGACCGCCGCCGCGGCCTTCCGGGAGGCGACGCGCAGTTCCCGCGCGATCCGGGGCTTGATCGAGGTCGGCACGGCCGACTTCACGCGGCGGCTCGGGGAGGCCCCCCCCCTGCTCGAGACGTTCCCGTCGCACCCCGACGATCCAGCGATCTGGCTCTTCTCGGGCGGGACGACCGGGCGCCCCAAGGCGGTCATCCAATCGCATCGATCCTTCGCCTTCACGACCGAGCGATACGGACTCGGAGTCCTCGGCTACACGGAGCGCGAGATCACGATCTCGGTCCCGAAGCTCTATTTCGGATACGCCACCGGCTCGAATCTCTTCTTCACCTTCGCCGCCGGCGGTACCTCGGTCCTCTTCCCCGAGGCGGTCACCGCGGAAATCCTC
This sequence comes from Candidatus Eiseniibacteriota bacterium, assembly GCA_031370645.1. Taxonomy (GTDB): domain Bacteria; phylum Eisenbacteria; class RBG-16-71-46; order SZUA-252; family SZUA-252; genus SZUA-252. The sequence goes on from JANMQV010000171.1 coordinate 72,165, forward strand.
TTCGAGAAGGTTCGCCGTCACCGCGCAACCGTCTTGGTAAACGTTCCCACGATGATCCAGAAACTCGTGTCGCACGAGCGGGCGTCGTCCGGCGATTTCGCCTCGCTCCGCCTCGCGACCTCCGCCGGCGAGGCGCTCCCGGTGGAGCTCTACGAGCGTTGGAAGGCGACGTTCGGCGCCGAGCTACTGGACGGCCTTGGGACGGCCGAGATGTGGCACATCTTCATCTCGAATCGCCCGGGTCTCGTGAAGCCGGGCACGCTCGGGACGGTCGTTCCCGGCTTTGAGATCAAGGCGTGCGACGAGGAGGAGCGCGAGTTACCGGCCGGCGAAACGGGGTGGCTCTGGGTGCGAGGTGGCGCGCGAGCGATCGCTTACTGGCAGCATCAGGAGAAGACCGAACAGGCATTCCGCGGCGAGTGGTACGTCTCGGGCGATCTCGTGGCGATCGACGCGGAGGGATTCGTCACCTACCACGGGCGGGGCGACGAACTGTTGAAGGTGGGTGGAAAGTGGCTCGCGCCGCAGGAGGTGGAGGGGTGCCTGCTCCTGCATCCGGCGGTCGCGGAGGCCGCCGTCGTCGGCGTGGCCGACGCGAACGGGCTCGTGAAGCCGGTGGCCCCCGTGGTGGCGCGCGAGCGAAGCGCCACGCTCGCCGAGGAATTGAAGACGTTCGTCCGCGAGCGGCTCGCGCCCTACAAGCATCCGAGGGAAATTTTCTTCGTCGATTCGCTCCCCCGCACCCACCTGGGAAAAGTGGATCGCGGGAAACTGCGCCGCTCCTAGAAGTAGCCCGCCGCCGCGGAGGGGAAACCCCCGCGGCCCGTCGTCTGTTGGGCCCGTGCGCGACTACTAGTAGAGTCCGGGAGCGAGGCGCGGGGTGCGCTTCATGTACTCGCGATAGTCCTCGCCGAATTCCTGCGACATGAACGCCTCTTCCACGTCCATCCGGCGCTTGAACATCCAGAAGACGACCGGCATCAGCAGAAGCGCGATCGAACTGCGGAAGATGCCCGCGAAGCCGAGATCCATGAGCAGAATTCCGACGTACGAGGGATGGCGGACGAAACCATAGAGCCCGCTCGTCTCGAGCGCGTGCCCTTCCTGGCGCGCCACGACGGAGGCGAATCGCTTCCCGAGGATCATCATCGGCCAGATGCGGAGCGCGGCCCCGCACGCGAGAAAGACGAGCCCGACCCAGCGGAGGTAGTCGCCGCCGTAGAGCACCCAGATTCCGCGCGCGTCCATGTAGGGCATCACCCACGCGGTGAAGAGCGAGTGGAACATGAGGAGCGGAAAGAACGGCTTCCAGTCCGCCTGGTGCTTCTCACCGCGGCTTCGCCCCGAGGTGGAGAAGGTCATCACGGGGAGCATGAGGAAGTGGATGACCACCACGCCCACGCGCACCGGGTGGGCGAAGAATCCGGCCCAGCTCCCCCACGCCATCACCATGAGGAGGAGGAAGAGAACGACGTTCATCGGAATGCCGATCAGTTGCTTCATGGAAATGGAGTTCGACATGCTCCCCCCCTGATTCATGGCTTCGATTCCACGACCTATCCAGGGAATATCGGCAGAGGATTCGGGATCGGGAGGGGGAAGAGGAAGAATCACGTCGCTTATAAATTAATGCGGCACAGCATGATATCGATATTGCTTCATCAATCGAAAGACCCGCGTGCGCGGGGCGTCGAGCCTGTTTCCCCGGTTTTATTGACCCCCAGCTTCGTCGTAGACTCCCCGCATGAGAGTGACCGACCGATCAGGCGGGCGCGGGAAGCGGCGGGGCTGGGGCCTGGCGGCCACAAGCGTTGGCGTGTGCCTCGTGGCGATGTTGGTGGCGGGATGCGCGTCCCAGCGTGTCCCACCGTACGAACAGGGAGCCGACCGCTATCGCTTCACGATTCAGCTCACGCAGCGCCTCGGAGAAACGGGGACCTGCTCAGCGGCCGTGGCGGTGACCGACCTCGCCGCGAAGCGGAAACTCGCGAACCCTCTCTACACGGCGCCCTGGGGCGCCACGGCAGAGAGCTCTGCGGTCGACTCGACCTACGGCGCGCGTCTCGAGGCTACCGTTTCGGTGTCGGGAGACGGCTCGAAGGGAGAATGTCGCGCGGTACTCCACCGCGGAGACGCCATCATCGCCTCCCGCGCCGCGACGATTCCCGTCGTGGTGGTGCGGAAGTCCTCGCGAATCAAGTTTCAATAGCCCTCGACATCCGGCTCCGGCGCGCCGCGCGGAGCCGTTCGCTCCGCCGCTACTCCGCGGGAAGTTCCCGCGCCGCTTCCGGCGTTCCCACCGCCGGCCAGATCCCCGCCGATGCCGGATAGTTCGATCCCATTCCCGGCGCGTCCTCCGGTGGTCGGCGATAGATGACCCCAAGCGCGAATCGCTCCTGGCGAACGATTTCCATGGCGCGCGAGAGGTCCGTGGGTTCGTATTCCGGCGGAAGGATGTCGCAGCGCTGATAAATCGTTTCCCCATACGTCGGGCCTTGATACGTCACGCAGCCGGCAAGCACGTGGAGGAACGAGAAGCCGCGATAGGCGATCGCGGCGCGGAACATCTCGCGAAGGTGCGGCAGATTTCCCGCGTGCGTTCGCGCGACGAAGCCGCAGCCGCTGCTCAGGACCAGGAGCACCGGATTGAGCGGACGCTCCTCGACGCCGGCCAGTCCCCGATCCCGCTTGAACTCCTCGGTGGAGGTGGGCGACGCCTGTCCCTTGGTGAGTCCGTAGATCCCATTGTCGAGAACGGCGTAGGTGAGGTCGACGTTTCGCCGCACGGCGTGGGGGATGTGACCGAGCCCGATCGAGAAGCCGTCCCCGTCCCCGCCCACGACGACGGTCGTGATGTCGGGGCGCGCGAATTTGAGACCGCTCGCGATCGGGAGCGCGCGGCCGTGGACCGAATTGAACGCGTAGGAGCGCGTGTAGCCGGGGAGCCGGCTCGAGCAGCCGATTCCCGAGATGATCGCCAGTCGCTCCGGCGCGATGTCGAGATCGGCGAGCGCCGTCGTGAGCCCCTTCAGGACTCCGAAGTCGCCGCAGCCGTTGCACCACACCGGCTCGAGCGCGGAACGATAATCTTTCGCCTTCATGCGGTCGCCTCCGTGAGATAGCGGTCGAGTTCGGCCGCGGTCATCGGCGTCCCTCCGCTCCGCGTGATTCGCTTCGCCTCGCGGAGGTCGGTGAGACTCGAAAGGTAGCGGTGGAATTGCCCCTGATAGTTCATCTCGACGATGGCCAGCGACTGAAGGCCGCGGCGCCACGATTCGAAGCCCTCGAGCGGGAAGGGATGGATGATCTCGGGGAGGAACACGCGATAGTCCGGATGCGCCGCGACCCACTCGCGAAGGAGTCCGTACTCGCTCCCCCACGATACGATGCCGCGCGGCGCTTCCTCCGCGCCGAGCGTCCGATACCAGTCGCGCGTGTCGCGCGCGATCGCCGTCAGTTTTCGGAACCGCTTCTCGTTCATGCGGTGATGCATGGTCGTGTCGGCGGTTGGATTTCCCTCCGCGGTATGCTCGATGCCGGCCGCGAGGTACGTGCCGCCCACGTCGCCCGGCACGCGGAAGGCGTTCACGCCCTCCTCGGAGCCGAGGTCGAACCGGGCGGGGCCGTTCGCTTCCGTCCATCGCTCCCGCACGGGAGCCGCCCGCCGCGTCGTCTCCGCGTCGCGGATCTGGCGGCGTTGCGCGATGTAGGCGTCGGAGAGGACGAGGACGGGAAGTTGATAGCGCTCGGCAAGGAGCATGGCGCGGTACATCACGTCGCGCCCGTGAACGACGTCGAAGACGCCGAGGACCGCGCGGGGGAAATCGCCATGTCCCCCGTAGATCGCATGGAAGAGGTCCGACTGTTCGGTGCGCGACGGCATGCCGGTCGCCGGGCCGGCCCGCTGGCAGTCGACGATGACGGCCGGAAGCTCCGCCATGCTGGAGAGCCCAATCATCTCCGTCATGAGCGAGAGCCCCGGCCCGCTCGTCGCCGTCATCGACGGCACGCCGCCGAACGAAGCGCCGAGCACCATCCCCATGGCGGCGATCTCATCTTCCGCCTGCACGACGCGCCCCCCGGCCGCGGGTAACTCCTCGATGAGCGTCTCCATGACCTCCGACGAAGGGGTGATGGGATAGCCCGCGAAGAATTTAAGTCCCGCGGCGATGGCGCCGCGCGCGATCGCCTCATTCCCCGATTCGGCGAAGAGGCCGTGCCCCTTCCCTTCCGGCGCCCGTCGCTCGGGAGGATTGGGGGCGGTCAAACCGGTCGCGAGCGCTTCCAGGTTTGCTTGAAGCCGGTCGCGGCGATGGCCGAAGCGGCGCCGAAGCGCGTCTTCCGCCAGCGTCTGCGGCCAGCCGAGCACGCGGCAGAGGAGCCCCAGGCCGAGCATGTTCTTCGGCGGCCCCTCCACCTCGAGCCCCTCCTCGAATCGCGCGAACGGGAAGCGGTAGGGAGCCTCCTCGGTGTGCCCAAGCCACTCGGGCGGGTCGCCCGCCTCTTCCCGATCGATCACGACGACGCTCCCCGAATGGAGCCGGAGCGCGCCTTGGAATCGATTCAGGTCGCGGAGGCGGAGGCAAAGGAGAACGTCTACCTGGTCCCCTTCATAGAGCACTTCGCGCTCCGAGATCCGCACGATCGCGGCCGACTCTCCCCCGCGGATCTGGGGGCCGTACGACTGGACCATGATCCCGTAGAGCCCCTGGCGCGCGGCCATTCCGAGTACCAGGTCGCCGAGGAGCGCCACGCCGTCGCCGCCGCTTCCGACGAGTGCGAGAACGAGAGATCGCGGCGAAGCGAGCCTCGGAACGGACGGGATGAGAGAGGCGCTTCGAGGAACGGGCGCGGACGCCGACGGTTTCATCGTTTCAACCCTCCAGGGACGGTTCGACGGGTTCGGGACGCGGACGCTGGCCGATGCGGTGAAGGATCGTGCTGGGGCAGATGTCGACGCACACTTCCTCGCACGTCGGCCCGTACGCGAGACAGACGTCGTGATGAATGATAATCGTCCGGCCGTCCCACTCGATGGCCCCGGCCGGGCACTTGGAGACGCACTTCCGACAGAGCGTGCAGCCGACCATGCAGGTGGAACGCACCACCGCCTGCTTGTCCTTGGCGACACACGAGAGTTCGATCCGGCGGTTGCGCGGATAGAGTTGGAAGAGCTCCTTCGGGCAGACCGGCACGCAGACGCCGCAACCGGTGCACTTCTCGTAATCCACGGCCGCGATACCGCCGTCGCTCAGGTAGAGCGCGTCGAACGGGCAGGCGCGAACGCAATCGCCAAGCCCGAGGCAGCCGTTCTTGCACGCCTTCGGCCCACCGAAGACGAGCGACGCGGCGGCGCAGGTGTCGAGCCCGACGTAGCGCGCCTCCTCCCGGGCGAAAGCGCTCGTCCCGTGGCAGCGCATGACGACGATCCGGTCGGCGACCGTTCCCACTTCCTTGCCGGTGAGCCGGGCGACCGCCGCCGCCACGGCGGCGCGACCGGGAATACAGAGATTGGGCGAGACGTCCTGACGCTCCACGACCGCCTCGGCGTAGGCGAGGCAGCCCGCGAAGCCGCAGGCGCCGCAGTTCGCCGAAGGCAACTTGTCACGCACCTCGTCCACGATCGGGTTGCTCGGAACGTGGAAGCGCCGCGCCACCATCGCGAGCGACACGCCGAAGACGACTCCGATCGAGGTGAATACCCCGAGTCCGTAGAGCGCGGTCTGGACGGCGGTGGCGTTCATGCGATCACCGGAGGAACGACAGTCCCGAGAAACCCATGAACGCCAGGGCGAAGAGCCCGGCCAGCGTGAACGCGATCGGGAGGCCCTGGAACGCCGCGGGGACGCGCGCGAGTTCCAGCCTCTCCCGGGCGCACGACATGAGGAAGAGGGCGAGCGCAAAACCGATGCCCGAGCCGAGCGCGAGCGCGAACGACTCGGCCGGCCCCGAATTCGCCGCGGCATTCAGAAGCGGCACGGCCAGAATGATGCAATTCGTCGTGATGAGCATCAGGTAGACGCCCCAGCGCTGGTGGAGCGCCCGGTGGGTCTTCTTCAAGATCGTGTCGAGCGCCTGCACCAGGAACGCCACCACGCCGATGAAGACGAGCACCTGAAGAAACCGGAGCTTGAGCGGCACCATGACGAGCGAGAAGAGCGCCCAGGAGAGCATGGCGCTCAGGATCATCACGATGCTGAAGGTGATCCCCATCCCGATCGCGGTGTCGCGCTTCTTCGAGACGCCGAAGAAGATGCAGAGGCCGAGATAGCGGGTGAAGACGAAGTTGTTGATGAGCGCCGACGAGAGAACGACCGTCAAGAGGAGCGCCCAGGGCGCGGGGCGAACGTCGCGCGCCGCCACCGGGTTGCGCATCTCGATCCGGTACGCCGCGGAGGGATCGAGGCGTTCTCCAACCGTCAGAAGGACGCGGTTTCCCGGCACGGCCACAACGTCGCGGATCTCGATCGGAACATCGGGAGCACGCGCGTCCGTGAGTCGGAAATTCGCCGGGTCGGGCGCGATCGCTGGAGCGGCAAGTTCGAGGCGCACATGATCGGGAGCGAGGATTCGGGCGCCGCGGATGAAGCTCCCGGCCGTTGAAGTGGACGCGGCGGGCGCCGCCATCGCGACCGAGGCGAACGCGACGACGAGCAGCGCGAATCCGGCGACGACGGTGATCCACCTTCCTAGCCTCGCCGAACGCCGCGAGCGATCAAGCGTGGCCATGGCCGCCTCCTCCGCCTCTCGCCGGCGCCTTGCCGCCGCCGCGCCACCGCTCGACCGCGTTGAAGAACGCCATCAGGAGTCCGATCGAGAAGAAGCCGCCCGCCGGAAGCGCGAAGAAGAGGAGCGGCTTCTCGGGCACGATGGCGTAGCCGAAGATCGAGCCGCTTCCCAGCACCTCGCGAAAGATGCCGATCACGATCAGCGCGAAGAGGAATCCGAGACCCATGCCGAGGCCGTCCCAGAAAGTGGGAATGAGCGGCATGCGCGACGCGAAGACCTCGAGCCGCGAGATGATGATCGCGAAGGCGACGATCAGCTTCACGTAGAGCCCCACCTGCGCGTAGAGCGCCGGGAAGAAGCCGGCGAGGACCATGTCGATGGCGCTCACCCAGACGGCGATGATGATCGTGTAGATCGGAATTCGGACGCGCGGATGGATAGCCCGGCGCGTGAGGGCCACGGTTACGCTCGAGAGAACTTGCACGAGCAGCACGGCCACGCCGAGCATGAGCCCGTTGGCGACGGTCGTGGTCACCGCGACCGCCGGGCAAAGCGAGAGCGCGAGCCGGAACACCGGGTTTTCGCCGAAGATCCCATTCATCAGGAGCTCTCGGGCGCCGGGCGCCTTCACTCGAAGCGGAATCGGCTGGCTCATCGTGCTCCCTCCGGCTTGCTCGGCTCGAGGAGCCGCGGACCGATCAATTCCCAGCGGTGGCGGAAGTGAAGGATCGTGGCGCGCACGCCGTCGGTGAGCGCCCGGCTCGAGATGGTCGCCCCGGTCACGGCATAGATCGGTTTCTCCGCTTCGCGCTTCTCGATCGGGCCAAAACGCAATGCCCAGTCGCCCGCGTCCGAACCGGCGCGCGCGCGAAGCGCCCCGCGCCAATCCTCCGGCATCGGGTCGCGCGTCACGTCGAGCCGCGATACCGCGGAGAGATCGCGACCGACGTACTGCCCCTGAAACCAGCGCGTCGCGACCTCGGCGCCGAGTCCGGGGTCTTCCTCGTGCTCCACGACGCGCACGCCCGCGATCTTCCACTCCGGACCGAGCGCCACGAAAAACCGGATGCGGTTCTTGTAGCCGCGCGACTCTCCTTCGGCGACGAATCCGGCCGCGGCGCCGGCGCGCGTCGCGATGAAGAGGCGCCCCAGCGACTGGAGCTCGCGTGTCGCCGCTTCTTCCGCGGCGCCACCGGCGAGCGCGCCGTCCCGGACGAGCGTTCCATCGAGTGAGAAGACGAGCTCGCGACCCGAGACGCCCGCCTCCGCGGGAACCTGATAGACGACGGCGTCGCGGGCCGGGCTCAGGAACTGCCTCACTTCGAGAACACGCGAGCCTTCGTCGAGACCGAGCAACTCCGCGACGGCGCGACGCTCCCCACGCACGCGTGCTTCTTCCGCGTAGCGTTCGGTCGCGACGTAGATGCCGCCCAGGATCGCGGCGCCGATGGCGCACGTCGCGGTCATCGAGGCGACGATCTTCCAGAGTTCCCCGGCGCCTCCTGAGGCGGGAACGGCCGCTCGCAGGTTGGTTCCTTCGGTGCCGGTCGCCACGGTCGGATCGAGTTCGGTCATGACGGCGATCCCGCGAAGAGCGGCCGGCGTGGGCGGAACCAGAGATTCAGCGCCGGGACCATCGTGTTCGCGATCAGGATCGCGTAGCAGATTCCTTCGGGGTATCCGCCGTAGAGGCGGATCACGCCCGTCAGGGCGCCGATGAGAAGCCCAAAGACGATCTGCCCGTTTCGCGTGTTCGGCGACGTGACGTAGTCGGTCGCCATGAAGAGCGCCCCGAGCCAGAGCCCGCCCGAGAGGAGATGAAGGCCCAGGCGCCCCGACGCGGCCGTGGTGAGAACGACGCCCGCGACAACCGAGAGCGGAATCGTGGGAGAGATGATTCGCCGCGCGAGGAGAAACGCCCCACCGGCGAGAAGGAGGAGAACCGAGACTTCCCCGATCGATCCGGGTCGAAGTCCAATCAAGAGATTTACGTACGGCGATGCCGGCCCGCCCATCACGCCCATGGCCGCCTCGATGCCGCGCTCGCGAAGCGCCCCGAGCGGCGTCGCGGTCGTCATGGCGTCGATCCCCGAGAACCAGGGCGCGGCGGTGGACCATCCGGAAGTCATCGCGAGCGGAAACGTCGCCATCAAGAACGCGCGCGCCACGAGCGCCGGATTGAAGAGGTTGTAGCCGAGCCCTCCGAAAATCAATTTCGCGAAGACGATGGCGAAGAGACCGCCGAGAAACGCGGCCCACGCCGGAAGGAGCGGCGGGAGCGTCATCGCAAGGAGAAGCCCCGTACAGAAAGCGCTTCCGTCGCTCACCGAGGTGCGCGACTTAGGCCCTCGCGTCGCCACCCACTCGGCCGCCACCGCACCGGCGATCGAAGCCACGAGAACCGCGAGCGCCGGCATTCCGAAGACCACGACGCCCCAGACGGCCGCGGGCGCAAGGGCGGCGTTCACCGTCCACATGATCTTCCGCGTCGTCTCGGAGGAGTGCACGTGAGGGCCCGGTCCGATGGTGAAGGCCGGCTCGTTCCGCTCGACCGCCGTCGGGTTCGCGTTCGCGTCGGTCATGCCTTCACCTTCAGTTCGACCGGGCGGCGGAGCGCCGACTTCGCGACCTGCATGAATTGGAGCAGGGGTCGCTCGGAGGGACAGACGTACGTGCAGCAGCCGCATTCGTAGCAGTCGAGCGGCCCGTACGGATCGGTATCGAGAATCTTCCCCGCTTCCACGCGAATCGAGACCTGGTCCGGCTCGAGTCCGAGCGGGCAGGCGTCGAGGCAGCGGCCGCACTGGATGCAGGGGCCGAATCCTCCCTCCATCGGGCCGGGACCCGTCAGGAGAAGGAGTCCGTTCATCCCCTTCACGACGGGAAGATCGAGGCGAGGGAGCGCCCGCCCCATCATCGGTCCTCCCGCGATGAGGCGCGAGGTGTCGGGCCGCATGCCGCCGCACGCGTCGACGATCGCCTGAAGCAGCGTCCCGATCGGCACGCGAAGGTTTTTCGGCTGAAGCACACCCGGGCCGCTCACGGTCACGATTCGGTCGAGGAGCGGGCGGCGATATCGGATCGCGTGATGGACCGCGTGCGCGGTCGCGACGTTTTGCACCAAGACACCCACCGCCGTCGGGAGCGAGCGCGGCGGAATCACGCGGCCGGTGAGCGCGGTGACCAGCTGTCGCTCGGCGCCCTGCGGATAGCGCACCTCGCACGGCACGACCTCGAAAGTCTGCTCTCCAAGCGGGACCTCGCGGGCGGCGGCACGAAGCGCCTCGACGGCGGGCATTTTATCGGCCTCGATCCCGACCAGCACACGCTTCACGCCGATCAGGCGAGCCATCGCGAGCGCGCCCTCCACGATCGCGGTCGGTTCCTCGAGCATGAGGCGGTGGTCGGAGGTCAGGTAGGGTTCGCACTCGGCGCCGTTCAGGACGAAGGTGTCGACACGAACATTCGGAGGGAGCGTCAGTTTCCGGTAGGTCGGGAAGGCCGCGCCCCCAAGGCCGACGATGCCGGCCTCCCGGATCCGCTCGAGCCTCGCTTCGCGCGGGAGGTCGCGCCAGCCGGGATCCTCCGGAAACTCCTGCTCCTCTTCTCCGTCTCTCGCGATGATGATCGACTCGACTGAGACGAGTGTGGGGTGCGGCCGTTTGTCGAGCGGCTTCACTTTTCCGCTGATCGTGGCGTGAAGCGGCGATCCGGTCGCGCCTCCTTCGGCGATCCTCTGCCCGCGGACGACCCGGTCCCCTTTCTTCACGAGTGGAGACGCGGGTTCTCCCAGGTGCTGGACCAGCGGGAGCCAGACCTCGGGCGGGAGTGGCGACATCGTCTCGACCGGCAAGAGCGCCGTGTCGCGCTTGTGCGTACCGGGATGGACGCCGCCTCGTCCGAAGGTCTTGAGCTCGATCCGCTCGGTCGTCATTGTCACCCGATGAAGTGCGCCTCCAGGGCGCCCGGGAATCCGCGGAAGCGGCCGGGACCGAGGAGGAACGCCACGGTGGAGGAGCGATCGGAATCGACGCCGGTTCGCGCGCGAACGGTCGCGCTGAGCGGCCCTTTCGCCGGGCGGCCGCCGCGCGCGTCGAGGAGATGCCCGACGAGTGCCGCGCCGAGCCGGTGAGTTTGTTCGGAATTCCCGCTCGTCGCGATCGCCTCGTCGCGAAGCGTGAAGCGGCGGTCGACGGCGCCCGTCACGGGGTGCGCGACGCCGATGCTCCATCCCGCCGCGTGCTCGTCGGGAACTCCCATCGCGTAGACGTTTCCGCCCACGTCGATCAGCCCCGAGGAGATCCCCTCGGCGCGGAGCGCGTCGATGGCGCGGTCGAGCGCCCACCCCTTCCCGATCGAACCGAGGTCGAGCCCCGCGCCGCGGCGCGTGAGCCCAACGGTTCCCGCCGTTCGGTCGACCACGACGAGATGGTGTCCCGTTCGGTGAAGCGCGTCGGCGATTTCCCGGTCGCTCGGAAAGCGGCTCCGTGGGGCGTCGTAGAACCCGTAGAGGCGCATGAGCGGGAGCACGGTCGGGTCATAGACGCCGGCCGTTCGCCTCGCGCCGTCGCACGCCCGCTCCACGACATCGAGGAGGGCAGCCTCCACGGAGACGGCACGAACTCCGGCGGCGGCGTTGACGCGCGAGAGCTGGCTATCGTCGCGATGGATGCTCATCTGGCGGTCGACGAGCGAAATGGCGGCGAAGGCCCGTTCGATGCCTCGGGCGGCTCGCGATTCGTCGCCATCAACCGCGACGACGCGGATCCAGGTGCCGAGGGCGGGGCGCGCGGTCTCGAGCCGCGTTGGCCGGGCGCTCTTCGCGGAAACCGCGCGGCTCATGAACGGGACCACGCCCGCCCCGGCCAGGAGCCCGAGTTGGACCAGGAATCGGCGCCTGGCGGCCCGCGGTACCGACGCAGAGGATGCGGGTGAATCGACGATATGGTCCGGTGACGGCTCGGCCATGGCGCGCTCCGATTCGAGACGGTTGGAAGGAGGCCGGCGCCCCATCAGAGAGCGGTCCGCGGCCCAAGATCCCCTGCTGAATAAGGTACGGCCGCGCTCCTTCGGACTCGCATGGCGCAATGGGTCCATGCCCCTTGGTACCTAAGTACCCGGATTCAGCGAAGCGGCGCTGTGGCAAAGTCTTGCAAGGAAAACAGCCAAGGAGGTTTCAGATGCCGAACGTACCGATCTTCTTCGTCGACCAGGATCTTTGCACCGAATGCGGCGATTGCATCAAGCTCCTACCGCAGGCCTTCCGCAAGGTGGAGGACGAGGAGGTCGCCGAGGTCTACAGCGAGTTGGACGAAGCGAATCGCCCCAAGCTGGAGAAGATCATGGCCGAATGCCCCGGCCACGCGATTCTCTGGAAGAAGAAGTAGCGGCCGTGCAAGCTCCCGCGGCGGCGTCCGATCTTCAAAAACTCCTCCGGACCTCCGTCCTCGAAGTGCGAGGCGACGGGAAGGCGGGAGGGGGACTCGTGCTCGCCTTCCAGAGCCTCGCGAGCCTCATGCTTTGCGACGACGACATGCACGTGCAGGAGTGGCCCTTCTTCTCCAGCGCGCGGCGCGGCGCGAATATCCGCTCGTTCCTCCGGATCAGCCGGCGTCCGATCCAGTACGCCTGTGAGGTGACTCGCCCGCGGCTGGCGGTCCTGATGGACGAGGGAGCGGCCCGCTCCGTCGATTTCGCGCAGGGCGTCCCGCCCGGGGGCACCTTCGTGCTGAATACGCGCCACACGCCCGAGGAGTGCGCCCGGCACTATTGCCTCACGGGGCGCGTGGTGACGGTGCCCGGCGACGATATCGGTACGACGCACCTGAAGCACGCGATCGGCAACGTCTCCCTCTACGTCGCGACCGCCCGCGCCATCGGCGGATTCAGCGTGGAGCAGGTGACCGACTCCTTCCTCCAAACGCTGAAGAAGCGGCGCGTCCCCACCTCGGTGCTCGACCGGAATCGGTCCGCGCTTCTCGCGTCGGCCGAATCGATCCGCGAAGGGATCTACGACGAGGCGGGGCCCAACGATCATCCCCTTCCGGAGTGGTCGGGCTACGGCGATCTCCCGGTGGGTGCCCAAACGCCGCTTCGGCTGTCGCAGTCGAATCGCACGGCCGATTACGCGCCGAGCGGACTCCGTCTTCGCTTCGAGGATCCGACGACCGCGTGCACCGGCTGCGCGCACTGCGTCACGAATTGCCCCGAGGGGATCATTCGCTTCGTCCCCGACGCCGAGCGCGGACTTCTCGTCACCGGCGTCGATGTCGGCATGTTCTGCAAGCTTTGCGGCGAATGCATCGCCGTCTGTCCGGAGAAACTGTTCAAGGAAGTTCCGTTCGAGGATCGCTGGGAGGAGGTGTTGGCGTCGTGAAGGAATCAATGACCCCGGCCGCGCCGATGGCGCACCACACCACGCCCTCCGGTGAACTGTATCCCGGCGCGGTGAATCTCGACCCGGTGCGCGCCGCGCACCGGATCCTCTACGAGAAGCGCGACACGATCACGGCCGACGGCAACACCGCGGCCGCTCTCGCCACGCTTCAAATGTGGCGCTGCATTCTCTTCGCCGGATTTCCCATTACGCCCTCCACGAAGTACATCGAGACCGTGGCGGCGCAGATCGCACAGCAGGTCGGCGGGAAGAAGCGCGTGAAACTGATGGAAGCGGAGCATGCCGTCGCCGACTACCTGGTCGGCGCCGCGGCCGCCTGCCGCGACCTCATCTTCCCGACCGCGACGAGCAGCGTCGGTCTCGACCACATGACCGAGACGACGCGTTCTCTCGGCGCGAGCGGACTCGGCAATGTCCTCCTCATCGACGTCTATCGCGCCACCGCGAACTTCCCCCTCTGCATCGAGGGCGATCCCTCCGACACGCTGGCGCACCGCGACGACGGCTTCATCCAGATCGCTTGCCGCGGGAAACAGCAGATCTACGACACGATCGTTCAGTCGCCCTGCCTCGGGATGCATCACGAGGTGATGACGCCCGTGATGCCGGGCTACTACGGCATCAAGGACAGCCACCGAAACGCGCGCCTCCTGGTCGAACCCGATCGGGAGATTCACGCCTTTCAGGATCGCTGGATCAAGCCGTGTCCCTTCCCGGGTCTCGTGAACGGCGATACGGCGTTTGGAAATTGCGTCACGTCGCGGCACTTCCAGGGATTCAAGGTCTCGCAGAAGCGGCGGATGGAACGGGTGCTCGACGTGCTGCCGCTCATCAGCGCCGACTTCGAGCGCCAATTCGGACGGCCCGGCCTCGCCTTCTTCGACGCGGCCGGCTTCGATGGAGACGGCGCCGTCGATCTCGCGGTCGTGAGCCTAGGGCCGGACTTCGGCACCTTCGAGGCGGTGCGCGAGGACTACGCGAAGCGAACCGGCCTTCGCGTCGCGGGGATCGCGATGCGCCTTCTCACGCCCTTCCCGCGCGATGCGGTCCGCAAGCGCCTCGAGCGGGCCAAGGCGGTGCTGGTCGTGAACCAGGCGCATCACCACGGGCGAGGACACCTCACGCTCGACGTGGCCGACGCGCTGGCGGATCTTCCGTCGCCGCCGAAGATCGTGAGCGTATTCGCCGGCATGGGCGGCGCCGACGTCTCCGTGGAGAACTGGGAGAAGATGCTCGACCATGGACGCGGCGCGCTCGAGGGGCGGGCGCTCCCACCCTGGGCGGTCTTCCATGAAGGGAGGACGCTATGAGCGGCTACAAGGAGATCGCGCTACGCGATTCGTGCTTCCGCCCCGGCTCCACACTCTGTCCGGGCTGCATGGAGTCGATCGCGCTTCAAAACGTCGGACGCGTCTCGGACAACGGCTCGAAGACCATCTTCACCATCGGCACGTCGTGCGCCGAGGTGTCGAGCCTCGCCTTCCCGAACGTGGTGGCGTGGGGCCGCGGCGACGGCTCGCCCGACGATTTCGCCAAGTCGTTCTCCATCATCCATAACGTCTTCGAGTCCGCGCCGACGCTCGGCGAGGCCGCGCGCGATGTCTCCGACATGCTTCTCGACCACGGCGCGATCGACCGGTCGATTCAGGTGATCTCGGCGAGCGGCGACGGCGGCGCGTTCGCCATCGGGCTCCGTTCCCTTCTTCACACGATCTATCGCCAGTCGCGCATCACGATGATCGTTCTCGTGAACGAGATCTTCGCGAATACCGGCTTCCAGTATTCCCCCGCCACGACGCCCTTCGCCGAGACGAGCACCACCCCGGTCGGCGCCGCGCAGATGGGAAATCCGCGTCTCCCGCTCGACTACATTCACCTCTCCATCGCCGCCGGCGCGGGGTTGGTGGCGCAGGTGAGTCCGGCGCACGGTAAACTTTTCGTGAAGACGATCGAGAAAGCATTGGCGTGCCCGACGACGGCCGTGGTCTTCGTGCCGTCGCCCTGCATCAGCGGCTGGAAGTTCGACGACGGCGAGACCGTGCACCTCGCGGAACTCGGTGCGCAGTGCGGCGCCTACCCGGCGTTCATCTGGGAAAAGGGAAAGGGCGGATCGGTGAAGGACTGTCCGGTCGAAGCGGCCGAGCGCCCGGCGATCGAGGAGTTCCTGGGACTGCAGCGACGGTTCCATCACATGGTGCAGAAGGATTCCGAGAGCGGAAAGTTCGTGCCGCGCGCGGGTCGCGAAGCGGACGTGGAGCGGCTCCGTTCCTGGACGCAGTCGAACGTGGAACGGCTCTACGGTCTGGCGGCGCTGCGGTAGCGCTCGCTACCCCCGCCGCCAACTCCCCGCGCCTTCAGCGATCGATCTCCCCGATCGACCGGTAAACCGGGCGCCCCGAACTCCGCATCAAGTCCCCATTTCGGAATCGTAGCAGACCTGGAAATTCCCGGCCCCGGGCGTTACAGTCGCCGCGTCGCCCCGCCGTTCCTACGCCGAAGCGCACGGTCGCACGCGAGAC
>JANMQV010000172.1:0-1554 GCA_031370645.1 Candidatus Eiseniibacteriota bacterium
GCGCTCACGAAGAGCGTCCCGGTCCCGATGCTCGTGAGCCCCGCCACGTAGCCGACCACCGACCCGATTCCGAACACGCCTCCCCACGCGGGATCGCCTTTGCCGATCCCCAACCGCGGTCCTGCTGCGACTTCCGCGGCGGCCTCCGCTTCTCGCGCGGCGGCACTCATGGTCCCGCGACGAAATGCCTGAAGCACGAGCAGGATTCCCACGACGACCAACACGCCGGTGATGATCGGCCGAAGCAGTCCCGCGTCGAGCCGGCTCGAGGTCCACGCACCCGCCACGGCGCACGGAATCGCTCCGAGCGCCATCGCCACCCCGAGCGACCGCTCCCCCAACTGAAATTGCCGCCGTACCCACACTCCCGCCAATTTCATCACCACCGCCTGCGCGGTGGCGGAGCCGACGATCACCTGCGGCGAAATGTCGGGATAGAAAACGAGAAGAAGCGCCGCGATGACCGAGCCGGCCCCGACGCCGGTCATCCCGACGAGCGTGCCCCCCACCAATCCGATCCCTACGGCGGGGAGCGCCGCGGCGACATAGTCGCCGGGAGAGATCATTTCCCTTCCCGCCACGGCATGCGCGTCGGCTCGGTCGGCTCGCGCCACGCCCAGGAGCGGATGCTCCGCGCGTAGCCCGAACGCCCGAGAAGCGCGTCATACGAAAAGAGCGCGATTCCATCCACACCCAACGCACGCGCACGGCGAATCTTCTCGGAGGCATCTCGCGCGCCTTCGTTATAGATCCCGATCCCCGCCCAAACTTGCCGCTTCGTCGGTAGCGACATGGCGGCGGCGATCTGGCGCTCGACGACCGGCGTGCTCGGCGAGTAGGCCATCGGAATGGCGGCATCGAGGAGGTTTTCGCGGAGCCACTCCGGCCAATCTTGCAGATACCGATTCAATGCCGCGTTCTGATCGGCGATCACGGCGGCGGTCAGTTTGATCTTCCGGCCTGATTGGTCGAGATCGCGGCGGATATCGCGCACAAGGTTCGTCACCTGCTCCCGCTTCCACTGGATCCACCGCGCGCGGAGATCGGGCAGATGATCGGCGCCGCCGATGAGATCGAAGAAGGCGCTGTCGGGCCGCTCCAACCGCATCGGATCGAGGCCGAACTCCCGCTCGAACGCGGTGCGTGTGTGGGGGTCGTAGCCGACCGTCGGATCGGGATAACGAACGTAGTCGAGATGAATGCCGTCGACCGGATAGCGCGTCACGATCTCGCGCACCAGGTCGCGAATGTGCCGGCGCACGTCGGGATTCCCCGGTGCTAGGTACATCCCCTCGAGCTTCTCTTCATGAAATTCCTCGGGAAGCATTTCGGCCAAGCGGCGGCCGTCGGAGCGGACGGAGATCCAATCGGGATGCGCGTTCACGACGTGAAGCGCGGGGCGAGGCGGCACGCCCGCCGACCACACCAAGTAGACGTTGATCCAGGCGTGGACTTCCAAACCGGCGGCGTGCGCTTTGGCGCAGATGCGCGCGAGCGGATCGAAATCGGCGGGAGCCGCTTCCAGATCGGCGGCGCGCGGCGCAAGATCGGAGG
>JANMQV010000175.1:0-31266 GCA_031370645.1 Candidatus Eiseniibacteriota bacterium
CGACTTGGGAGTTCCGCTCCCTGGTGGAGCAGTTGCGGCGCGAAGGAACGACGATTCTCCTCTGCTCGCACCTCCTCGCCGAAGTCGAGCGCGTGGCCGACCGGGTCCTCATTCTGCTCCACGGAAAGCGCGCGGCGCTCGAGTCGCTGAGCACGCTCCGGGAACGGCAGGTGACCGCGACGAGGCTTGTCATCGAATTCCGAGACGAGACCGCTCCGGCGCGGAGCCGGCTCGAAGCGGCCGGGTTCCCTTGCGAGACACTCGACGCGCGACGGCTCGTGATCGACGGCGCCGAGGGGCGCGGCGTGGCGGCTCTCGATCTCCTGCGGGACGGCGGCGTCGCCATTCGGTCGTTCGAGCTCTCGCGTCCGACGCTCGAGGAACTCTTCCTCTCCGTCGTCCGCGGACGGGGGAACGATGCGTAGGCCACGGGCTACCGCCGCGCTTGCCGCGCCGAGGCTCCTCGCTACGGCGGGAGGCGCGTGATGAATCGCCCTTACCTTCGACTCGCCCTCGCCGTGCTTGTCGTAGGAGTCGCCCTCGGTCTCCTATCGCGACTCCCTCGGCGCGAGCCCGCAAGACTTCATCCGACGCCTGCCGCCGCGCGCATCGTGGTCTCCGTCGAGCTCGGCGCCGACGGCTCGGTCACGACCGATCCAACGTCGGTCCCGAAAGGGGCGTTCCTGATGCTCCGCGCCGTGAATCTTGGGACCCTCCCCCGCACGCTCTCCCTCTCGGGGTACGAGGAGCGCCTCCGGCTGGTAGTCACACCGGGCGAATTCGCCCACGCGATCCTCCGCGCCGATCGACCCGGAAGCGACCTCGCCTGGCTGGTGAATGGAACTCCGACGGGACGATTCGCGGTGACCGGGTCGCACCTCGAGGAGGAAACACCGTGAGTCGCGCCGGACGCTTCCG
Source organism: Candidatus Eiseniibacteriota bacterium (assembly GCA_031370645.1). Taxonomy (GTDB): domain Bacteria; phylum Eisenbacteria; class RBG-16-71-46; order SZUA-252; family SZUA-252; genus SZUA-252. The sequence continues at coordinate 919 of JANMQV010000175.1, forward strand.
TCGCATTCGAATCGTCGCGGCGGAGGAATACCGCCGCGCGCTCGAGACGCGCTGGCTCTTCGCCTTCACGGCGCTCTTCGCGCTCCTCGTGCTCGGGCTCTCCTATTTCGGGCTCGCGCAGAGCCGCGAAGTGGGGTTCCAGGGATTCTCGCGTGTGACGCTCAGCCTGATGAACCTCGTGCTCTTTCTCGTCCCGCTGACGGGGCTCGTCGTCGGAGTCGGGAGCGTGGCGGGCGGAGGGGACGCGCTGCCGCTCCTTCTCGCGCAGCCGGTCTCTCGAGGCGAGGTCCTCATCGGAAAGTACCTCGGACTCTGCGCGGCGCTCGGTGCGGCGCAAGCGCTCGGATTCGGGGGCGGGGGCGTCGTCGTCGCGTTCCAGGCCGGGAGCGAGCAGATCGCCGGGTTCGCGGCCCTCACGTTCCTCTCGTTCGTTCTCGGCTGCCTCTCGCTTTCGGCCGCGCTCTGCATCGCCTCGATCTTCCCCGATCGCTTGCGAGCGCTCTCGGCGGCGCTATTTCTCTGGCTTCTAATGGTGGTGCTCTATGATGTGGCCGTCCTCGGCGCCACCGCGATCCTCCGTGGCGTGCCGCTCCAGGCCGTTCTTATTCCGGCGCTCCTCGTCAATCCGGTCGACCTGGTCCGAATCCTCATCACGATCGCCGTCGGATCGGGCGCCCTCTTCGGGCCCACTTCCGCCGTCCTCGTCAAATTCTTCGGCGGTTTCGGCGGCGCCTTCGTGGCGCTCGCCGTGCTCGCAATGGAAACCGTCGTGCCGTTCCTCGTGGCGCTCCGCGTCTTTCGTCGAAGGGATTGGTGACGTGTGACGATTCCGCTTCCCGTCCGTGAGGCGCCGAGAGTCATTCCGGGGCGCGAGCCCTACCGGCGGCTCTTCCCGCTCGGCATCGTCATCGGATGGACCGGGGTGGGACTCTGGATCGCGCACGCGGCGGGGTGGATCGCCTACCCGGGAACGCTTCACGCCACGCTCCTTCTCCTCGGATTTCAACAATGTTTCGTCCTCGGCTTTCTCATGACGGCGATGCCATCTTTTCTCCACGCTCCGCATTGCCGAACGGCGGAACTTGCGGCGGCGCTCGCGCTGGTCGGGGCCACGGCGACCAGCGCGCTTTTCGATTGGGGTACGGCGGCGGGTCTCTTCTATCTCGGAAGCCTCGGGGTTCCGGTCTGGATGGCGGTGAGCCGCCTCATGGGAAAAGAGCACGGTCCCCCTCCCGAGGAATTCATCCTGGTGGCGGCGGGCTTCGCGACGGGGATGGTCGGCGCGGTATGGATGGTGGGCGCAGCGGCGGGACTCTGGACCGAACCCGCTCCACGTTTCGGTCTCCGGCTGATCGGATTCGGAATGATTCTCCCGGTCGTCCTCGGCGTTGGCGGACTTCTCGTCCCTACCTTCATGGCGATGCGGGAGCCGCTCACGATACCGGGCATCGCGCGCGCGCATGAGCGCGGGCCGCGGCGCGTGCTCTACGCCCTCATCGTTCTCTTCTTAGTCGGCGCCGTCGCGATGGAGGGATCCGGACTCCCGATCGCCGCCGCCTGGATTCGCGCCATCGTCGGGAGCGTGCTCCTTCTTTGGGTCTGGAAACTCTTCCGCCTTCCGGGGCGCGCCGACCGACTCTCCTACGCGCTCTGGTCCTCCGGATGGCTCCTCTTCATCGGACTCTGGCTCGGCGTCCTCGTTCCGGCGCGGCCGCTTCTCGGAGAGCACGTGGTCTTCATCGGCGGGTTTGGATTCCTCACGCTCGGTATCGCGACCCGCGTCGTGGTGCGACACGGTGGCTATCCGCTCGCGTTCGAATCGCGCGTGATCGGAATCGCGGCGCTCGCCTTCCTCGGCCTGGCGCTTTTGCTTCGCGCGTTGGCCGAGCCGCTCGATCCGGCCGGCGCCGCGAAGACGTGGACGCTCGCCGCCGCGGCCGCCGCCTGGATGGCTGCCTGGGGGCGATGGGCTTGGAAGGCCGTGCCGCTCGCGCTCCGCCTCCCGCCCAACTCGCCGAAGCCGTAGCGATCCAGCGCGCGCTTTCAGGACGCAGCCAGCTTCCTTGGCCGGCGACCCGTGAAGGGTCTAGAGTGAAGGGATGATGCTCAGCTGGGAAGATGCTCGCGCCATCGCCGTGGCGGCACTGGGAGGAGCGGCCATCGGCGTGGAGCGCCAGTGGTCTGGACATGCGGCGGGCCCAGCGGCTCGGATCGGCGGAGTCCGAACCTTCACCCTGCTCGGCATTCTGGGCGGACTCGCGGGCTGGCTCTGGCTGCAGGGAGAGCCGCTGCTCGGTGCCGCGCTCCTCCTCGCCGGCGGAGCGCTGGTAGTCGCGGGCTACGCCGCCGTCAGCCATCGCGATCCGGACGGCACCACGGAGGTGGCCGCCCTCGTGGTGCTCGCCACCGGAACCCTCGCGGGAGCCGCGCACCTCCAACTCGCGAGCGCGGTCGTCGCTGTGACCGCCCTCCTCCTCGTCGAGAAGTCGCGCCTTCACAAGGCAGTGGCCCGGCTCGACGACGCGGAGATCCGGGCCGGCGTCCGCTTCGCCGTGATGGCGATCGTGATCCTTCCGCTTCTCCCCGAGGGACCCTTCGGGCCGTGGGGCGGCGTTCGTCCTCGCGAGCTCTGGATCTGGGTCCTTCTCTTCTCCGGCCTGAGCTTCCTCGGATTCATCCTACGGCGCGCGGTCAGCCCCGGACGCGGCGATCTCGTGGCGGGCCTTCTCGGCGGGGCCGTCTCCTCCACCAGTGTCACCTTCACCTTCGCGCGAGCGAGCCGCGCTCATCCCGCGCGCTCGCGCCCCCTCGCGTTCGGCGTCCTCGCCGCGTGCGCCGTGATGATCCTGCGCGTCGTTGTCGCGGCCTCGATCCTCAATCCGCGTCTCGCCTGGGCCCTCCTCCCGTATCTGTCTCCTCCACTCCTCGTCTTCACCCTCGGGACGCTGGGCGGCCTTCGCCGTCAGGAATCCCGCGAGGGCACGACGGAGAGCCCGGGGAATCCGCTCGAGATCTGGCCCGCGCTCCAGATGACCGCTATCTTCCAGGCGGTCCTCTTCGTCGTGCACGAGGTGGGAACCGCATTCGGCGGCGTCGGGCTTGCGGTGAGCGGCGCGATCCTCGGATTGACCGACATCGACGCGCTGACAATGTCGATGGCGCGCCTGGCCGCGGCCCCTGAAGCGCTTCACGTCGCGGCTCTCGCCATCGCCGTTGGCGTCCTCTCGAACACGCTCTTCAAGCTGGTGGTCGCGGTGGTCGCGGGGAGCGGGGCCATGCGGACGCTTCTGCCGAGCATCCTCGCCGCTTCGGCGGCGGCCTCTCTCGCCGCGATCATCTGGATCCGTTGAACCAGTCCGAGCCCCGCTCCGCGCTCCCGGCCGATTTCCTCTTCGTCTTCGCGGGCGCCGACGATCGGAAGTACTTCGCGATCGACGCGTGGCGGAAGGGGCGCGGCAAGACGCTCGTGGTGAGCGTCGCGCGATTCGAGTGGCGCCGTGTGCCCGCGCTCGGGCTCCCCGGGGAAGGCGGACTCTTGGCGCTGGTCGAAGCGACTCCCCCGGTACGGCGGCTTTTTCAGCTCGTCGTCGCGGGAGAGTCGGTGGAAGCGCGCGTCGTACCGAAGGGGCGCTGGGGAACGTGGAGCGAGGCGGTGGCGTTCGCACGGCTGGTGCGGGAGCGAAAAGCCGAGTCGCTGCTCGTCTGCACGAGTGACTACCATTTGCCGCGCGCGCTCCTCTCGGTCCGCCGCGCACTCGCGCGGACGGCCGGACCGCCCTGTACCGTCACGGGCCTCGGGTTCCACGAGCGTCCCGGCTCTCCGCTCGAGGCGTCGCGCCGTTGGCGCTCCCCTCTCGCCTGGATCGCGCTCGCATTCGAGGGGGTGAAGTACCTCGTCTACTGGCTCGGAATTCCCACCCTCTTCGATCGACACGAGACGGATCGCTGAAGCAGCCTTAGGAAACGAGCCACCCCGCCTGCTCGAGGGCGCGCCACGCGTCGGCCTCGCCTCGGTCCATGAGCGGCACGGCATTTCGAGGCGAATACGCGAGCACACCGCCGGGAAGCGGCGCGTCCGGTTCCACGACGCAGAGCCGCCGGGGCATCGCGGAGAGGTACCAGTCGGCGGGCAACCCCCTCAGCTCGTGCTGCAGGTCACGCCAACCCGCGATGTCGAGATAGCGCCCCCAGAGTTCCACGATGGTCCGCGGCGCCTCCGCGACGGGCGGACCTCCGCTCGGCGCGACCACCACGACGAGCGCCGCGTCGGCGTCGGCATAGAGCGCGGCGCGGAGCGGATGGGTCGAGAGCGCCACGGCGTCGAGATACTCGTGCCCTCGCACCGACGCCGGCTCGAAGAAGAGCGGGATGGCGCTCGACGCCACCGCCGCGTCCATGACCTCCTCCGGCGTCCGCACGGACACGACCTCGCCGAGCGTCGTCTCGGCTCGCTCATGAAACGCAGCGCTCGGCTCGGCGCCGGCAACGAACATTGCGACGCGGCCTGTCTCGAGCGAGAGTCCGGTGAGGATCACGACAGGCGCGCCGCTGACCAAACGTGCGGCCGACCCCTGGCGGACGAGATCGGTAAGCACCTGCCGTCTCGCGACGTCGCCCCACAGTCCGCGCCCTCTCGACTCCGGGAGAAGGTGGCTGAAGAGGCGGCGAACCCAGGCGCCGGAGCGGCCCGGTTTCGCCGCGATCCAGAGCACGACGGCGAGCACAAAAAGTGTCGCGCTGAATCGATGGGGCCACGGAATTCCCGTAACCCAGACAATAAGGTGAAGCACGGCCCACCCTCCGAGCACATAGGCGATCCGCTTGTGGGTGCGGCGCCCGCCTCCCGGCACGGTCGCCTTCGCCAGAACCGCCTCCGTCTCCCGCGATCCGCGAAGAATCAAAACGCCGGCGACCGAGACGAGCGCCCACGCGAAGGTATCGAGGAGAACGGAGCCGCGGCCGAGGCCGTGAACACCCTGACCTTGGAGCCACGACGCGAGGCTCAGCTCGGGCGAACCGAGAATCGCGAGCCCCGCCTCGAACGTGCCGAGCACCACCAGAAACGCGCCGAAGGCGCGCCCGGCGAGCGTGCTCCAGCGAAATCCGATCGTGGAAGGCTCGATCCGTTTCCAGACTTCCTCGAGCCGGTCGGTCGCCAGCCCCGCCGCGACCCAGCAGACGGCGTTCAGCGCCCCCGCCGACGCGCCCGCGACGATCGCCGGTTCGAGCCCCGCGCTTCGGATCGCGCGGAGGACGCCGACTTCGTACGCGCCGAGCGCGCCTCCGCCGGAAAGAACGACCGCGATCCGGCGAAATGGAAGATCGCTTCGCAGAGTGCGTGCCATCCGGCTATCCTACCCGGCATGTCGCTCCAATACGATCCCCAAGCCGCCGCGCTCGCGCTGGCCGAAGCGGATCCTCCGCTCGGGCGAGTCATCGAGGAGGTGGGCCACTGCGGCATCCGGCTCACGAGCGCGAGCACCCCGTTCGCCTCCCTCGTCGAATCGATCACCTACCAGCAAATCACCGGGCACGCCGCGTCGCGCATTCTCGGACGCGTCGTCGCACTCTACCGTCCGCGCCGCTTTCCGCGCCCGGAGGACCTCCTGGCCACGCCGGACGATACGCTTCGCGCGGCGGGGCTCTCGCGCACGAAGGTCGCGTCCATGAAAGACCTCGCCGCCAAGTGTCTCGACGGGACGGTGCCGCCGCTTCGATCGCTGAGGCGTCTGGAGGACGGAGAGATCGTGGAGCGCCTGACCGCCGTGCGTGGCATCGGGCAGTGGACGGTGGAGATGCTTCTCATCTTCCGCCTCGGCCGTCCCGATGTCATGCCGGCCACCGACTACGGCGTGCGGAAGGGATTCCAAACGACATTTCGCACGCGGGGACTTCCGACGCCGGCGCAGATCTTCAAGCGCGCGGAGCGATGGCGCCCCTATCGTTCGGTCGCGGCCTGGTACCTCTGGCGGGCGCTCGATCTGAAGAAGAAGGCGGAGGGAGCGAAACCGGGCGGCGGGAGGGCGTGACGCGCGGAGGCGTGGGCGGCGGCGGCGCTCGGCGCGCCCGAGATCGAGAAGTCTACGTGCGGCGCCGCGGCCCCGGCGCCACGAGGGTCGATTCCACCTCGGAGCAAAGATTCGTCCAGGGCGGCCTTCGCCCGAAGCCCACCCGGCTTCAGACCGACGCCTCCAGCACGGCGCCGGGGACGCCGGCCGGAACGCCCGCGAGAACATCTTCCTCGTGGATTTCCTGGAGGCTCACCACGTCGAGCGGCCGGTCGCGGAGCGCCCGGATCGCCTCCACCGTGGCGGCGGAGGCGGTGAGCGTCGTCAAGCAGAGGACACCGTAGAGAATCGCCGTCTTCCGGATGGCGCCGTCGTCGTAGAACGACTCCTCCCCGAGCGGCGTGTTGATCACGAGATCGATGCCGTGGCTCTTGATCCGGTCGACGATGTTCGGGCGTCCCTCGTTCACCTTATAGATCGTCTCGGCGGGCACGCCCTGGGCGCTTAGGTACGCGGCCGTCCCCCGCGTCGCCACGATCGAGAAGCCCATCTCCTGAAGCGCGCGCGCGTGCGGCAGAACGCCGGCCTTGTCGCGGTCGTTCACGCTCACGAACGCGGTTCCGGAGCATGGAAGCTTCGATCCGGCCCCCGCGAGGGCCTTTGCGAAGGCGACCCCGACGCTCTTCGATATCCCCATCACCTCGCCGGTCGATTTCATTTCCGGTCCGAGGAGAATGTCGGCGCCCGGAAACTTCAAGAACGGGAAGACCGGAGCCTTCACGAAGAATCGATCGACCGTGAGGTCGCGGGTGATTCCCTGGGCGGCGAGCGTCTTGCCCACCATGATGCGGGCCGCCACCTTCGCGAGCGGCACGCCGGTCGCCTTGCTGATGAACGGAACGGTGCGAGAGGCGCGCGGGTTCACTTCCAGCACAAAGACCGAGTCGTTCTGGATGGCGAACTGGATGTTCATGAGTCCCCGAACGCCGAGCGCCAAGCCGAGCCGCCGGGTCATGTCGCGGATCCGCTCGAGCTGACTTTCGGGGATCTTGTACGTCGGGAGCACCATGGAGGAGTCGCCGCTGTGGATTCCCGCTTCCTCGATGTGTTCGAGAATTCCCCCGATGACGACCCGTTCCCCGTCGGCCACCGCGTCGACGTCGACTTCATAGGCGTCCTCGAGAAAGCGGTCCACCAGGATCGGATGCTCGGGCGAAGCCTTCACCGCTTCGCGCACGTATTCCTCGAGGTGCGACTCGTCGTAGACGATCGCCATCGCGCGCCCGCCGAGCACATAGGAGGGGCGGACGAGTACCGGATAGCCGATCCGCCGCGCCACGATCTTCGCCTCCTCGAGGGAGGTCGCCGTGCCGCTCTCGGGCTGCGGGATGTCGAGACGGTCGAGGAGTTCTCGAAAGCGCTTCCGATCTTCGGCCAAGTCGATCGCGTCGGGGCTCGTCCCGAGGATCCGCACGCCTGCGCCGTGAAGCGCGACCGCCAGGCGAAGGGGCGTTTGTCCACCGAATTGAATGACCACCCCCTCGGGGCGCTCCTTCTCGACGACGTTCATCACGTCCTCGAACGTGAGCGGCTCGAAGTAGAGACGGTCGGAAGTGTCGTAGTCGGTGGAGACGGTCTCGGGGTTGCAGTTCACCATGATCGTCTCGAAGCCCTCCTCCTTGAAGGCGAAGGCTCCGTGGCAGCAGGCGTAGTCGAACTCGATCCCCTGCCCGATCCGGTTCGGCCCGCTTCCGAGAATCATGACCTTTCGGCGGTCGGTCGGTTCGGCCTCGCACTCCTGCTCGTAGGTCGAGTAGAGGTACGGCGTGTGCGACTCGAACTCGGCCGCGCAGGTGTCGACCCGCTTGAAGACGGGAACGATCCCGGCCGCTTTGCGCCGCGCCCGGAGCGCCGCCTCGGTGACGCCCGTGAGCCGTGCGATCCGCGCGTCGGAGAAGCCGTAGCGCTTTGCTTCGCGGAGGATCTCGTCCGACATCCCCGGAACGATTCTTTCTTTCAGTTCCGCGATCTGTCCGATCTGGTCCAGGAACCACGGATCGATGCCCGTCAGCCGCCCCACATCTTCTTGTTTCCAGCCAAGTTCCAGCGCTCGCTTCACGTAGAGGATTCGGTCGGGATCGGCGGTGACGAGCTTCTCCTTGATGCGATTGTCGTCGAGGTCGCTCTTCCCGAATCCCTCTCCACCGGTCTCTAGTCCGCGGAGTCCCTTCTGAAGGGCTTCCTTGAATGTCCGACCGATCGCCATGACTTCGCCGACCGACTTCATCTGAGTTCCCAACCGAGGGTCGGCGTCGCGGAATTTCTCGAACGCCCAGCGCGGAATCTTCACGACGACGTAGTCGATGACCGGTTCGAAAGAGGCGGGCGTGACACGGGTGATGTCGTTCTGAATTTCGTCGAGGCGGTAGCCGATGGCGAGGAGCGCCGCAATCTTTGCGATCGGGAACCCCGTCGCCTTGCTGGCGAGCGCCGAAGAGCGGGAAACGCGCGGATTCATCTCGACCACAACGAGGCGGCCGTTTTCCGGGTTCACCGCGAATTGGATGTTCGATCCGCCCGTTTCGACACCGACCTCGCGGATGATCGCGCGCGAGGCGTCGCGCATCGCCTGGTATTCGCGGTCGGTCAGCGTCTGCGCCGGGGCGACCGTTACCGAGTCGCCGGTGTGGATCCCCATCGGGTCGAAATTCTCGATCGAGCAGATGACGACGAAGTTGTCGGCGCAGTCGCGCATCACTTCGAGCTCGTACTCTTTCCACCCGATGACCGACTCCTCGATGAGAACTTCCTTCACCGGGGAGAGCTCGAGCCCGCGCGACACGATTTCGTCGAACTCCTCGACGTTGTAGGCGATACCGCCGCCCGTCCCGCCGAGCGTGAAGGAGGGGCGAACGACGGCCGGGAGCGAGGTCGTGTCGAGGACGCCCCGCGCCTCCTCCACGGTCTTGGCGAAGCCGCTTCGCGGCACGTCGAGTCCGATGCGCGCCATCGCCTCTTTGAAGAGTCGCCGATCCTCCCCGACCTCCACCGCGCGGCGACTGGCTCCGATGAGGCGGACGCCGAGGCGGTCGAGGACGCCGCGGGCCGACAGTTCGACCGCGAGGTTGAGCGCCGTCTGGCCGCCCACCGTGGGAAGTAACGCATCGGGACGTTCCCGTTCCAAGACCGCTTCCAGTACCTCGGGCGTGAGCGGTTCGATGTAGGTCCGGTCCGCGTACTCGGGGTCGGTCATGATCGTCGCGGGATTCGAATTCACGAGCGAGACGCGGATCCCCTCGCTCCGAAGCGCCTTCACCGCCTGCGTGCCGGAGTAGTCGAATTCACACGCCTGCCCGATGACGATGGGGCCGGAGCCGATGACGAGGACGGAGCGGATGGTACCGTCGCGCGGCATGTTCTAAGCGTGAACCTCGATCGCCGCGCTCTGCCCACTTCGCTGGGCGGCCATGTGCGCGACGAATTCGCGGAAGAGGTAGCGACTGTCGTGCGGGCCGGGGCTCGCCTCGGGGTGGTATTGCACCGCGAAGAGCGGGAGTTCCCGGTGGGCGAACCCCTCGACCGTGCCGTCGTTCAGATTGAGATGTGTCAGTTCATGCTCCGGCCGGTCGAAGAGCGAAGGGTCGAGGGAGAATCCGTGATTCTGCGCGGTGATCTCCACCTGACCGGTCCGGAGATTTCGGACCGGATGGTTGGCGCCGCGGTGCCCGAACTTGAGCTTGTACGTCCGGCCGCCGCAGGCGAGACCGAGGATCTGATGCCCGAGGCAGATGCCGAAGAGCGGGAGAGGCTCCGGGGCGCGCATCAATTCCTGCGCGGCTCGGATCGCATAGCCGCACGCTTCCGGATCGCCGGGACCGTTCGAGAGAAAAATCCCATCGGGACGGCGCCCGAGAACGTCCGCGGCGCTCGTTCCGCCCGGGACCACGGTCACGTCGCAGCCGGAGCGGGCCAGGAGACGGAGGATGTTCCGCTTGATCCCGAAGTCGTAGGCGACCACCCGGAAGGGGTGCGCGGTCGAGTCGGGCGTCGGCGTTCCGCCGTAGGAATAGGCGGTGGCGCAGGTAACGGCTTGCGCCAAGTCGGCACCGACCATCGAAGGAGAGCGTCGTGCGCGTTCGGCCAGGGCGGCGGGATCGTCTGACTCCGTGGAGATGATGCCCCGCATCGCACCCCGCGACCGGAGATGGCGCGTCAGGGCGCGGGTGTCGATCTCGGCGATGCCGAGGACGCCCGCCTTCTCGAGATAATCGTTCAACTCGCCGGTCGAGCGCCACGAAGAGGCCCGGGTGGCGATTTCACGAACCACGAACCCGGCCACCTGGGGCCGCGCCGACTCGGCGTCTTCCAGATTCACCCCATAGTTCCCGACATGGGGGTAGGTCATGGTGACGATCTGGCCGTGGTAGGAGGGGTCGGTTAGGACCTCCTGGTAGCCGCAAAGGGCCGTGTTGAATACCACTTCCCCCGTCGTCTCCCCCCGGCGCCCAAACCCGCGACCCACAAAAAAAGTGCCGTCCTCGAGGGCGAGGATGGCACGCGGATTCTCGGGCGTCGTCAACGGCGTCCCTCCGTGGGCTGTCAGTAGTATCTCGGTCTCAACGGGTTTAGGCTACTTGCGGGGTCACGTCAAGGATTCTTCCTCGACCTCCCGGGAGGATACCATGGGCCGTGTCTCGGACATTCTCCGTTCGAAGGGTTGCCACATCTACTCCATCGGTAGTGAAGCGAGCGTCTATGACGCGGTGAAGGAAATGGTCAAGCACAACGTCGGCTCGCTCCTCGTGCTCGATGGCGACGGCGTCAAAGGGATCATCACGGAGCGCGACTACCTTCGCGAGATCGTCCTTCACGGCCGAACCTCCAAGACGACTCAGGTTCGAGAGATCATGACGACCGAGGTGGTCGCCGTGGAATCGACACGTCCCATCGAGGAGTGCATGGCGATCATGTCGGAACGACGGATCCGGCATCTTCCCGTTGTCGACGAGGGAGCGCTCGTCGGCCTCGTCTCGATCGGCGATTTGGTCAAACAGATCGCGGACGACCGCGAAGTCGAGATCCGGTATCTCACGGAGTACATCACCGGGCGATACCCGGCCTAGCGAACGCGGCCCCGAAACGGAAGTCACAATTCCGGCTCCCTCCCCGTATTGACTCGTGCAGGGGTCGAACCGATGGAACACCCTGGCTCTCGCCCCGGACCCCGGCGGGCATTCTCTCAGGAGGGATCATGAGTCGACGCACCCACTTCGCCGTCGCCCTGCTCGTCACGGCCCTTGCGGCCGCCCTCGCTTTCGGTGGAGAAGCGACCGCCCGCGGCAAGGCTCACTCGAAAGCCGCCGCCGCCGCGTCGTCGCGGGTCAGACTCTATTCCGTCGATCGAAAGGAGTACGTCATGGTGGAAAAGGTGGTGAAGCCAGAAGCGGAGTGGAAGAAGGTCCTCACACCCGAGCAGTTCAAAGTCACCCGGCTCGCCGGCACGGAGCGGGCCTTCACCGGAATCTACTGGGATCATCACGACCGCGGCACCTATCGCTGCATCGGCTGCGGCACCGACCTCTTCGCCTCCGACACGAAGTTCGATTCGGGAACCGGTTGGCCGTCGTTCTGGAAGCCGATCGCGAAGGAAAATGTGGCCGAGCACGCGGACCCCTCCACGTTCGGGATGGGCGCGGAGATCCGGTGCAGCAGGTGCGACGCGCACTTGGGACACGTGTTCTCCGACGGGCCGAAGCCCACGGGTCTTCGGTACTGCATCAATTCCGCGGCATTGAAGTTCGAAGACTCGAAGTAATCCCTCTTCCCCGCTCGGTCATTCCCCCTCTTCGCCTTTCGTAGCGTGGGCGGCGGGATGCGTCGGGATTACCCTTAGTAGTAGAGGCACTGATGCGGAGCGGCCGCGCGGTTCCGGCGTTCGAAACGGGGGTGAACCATGAAAGTCGTGATCGGAGTCGATGATTCGTCCTTCTCGAAGGCGGCAATCGAACATGTGAAAGCGGCGAGCTGGCCGGCGGGAACGGAGTTTCTCGTGATTTCGGCATCGGCGCCGGTGTTCGTCGGCCCGGGCGAGGCGGCCGCACCTGGCGCGATCGCGGAGATCATCGAGCAGCAGGAGCGATTCCATCGCGAAGTCGCCGAGAAGGCCGCGGCGACATTGAAGGCGGCGGGCTTGAAGGTCTCGGCCAAGATGGTGCCGACCGACCCTCGGGGCGCCCTCGTGGATGCCGCGAAGCGTCTCCCCGCCGACCTCGTGGTCGTCGGTTCTCACGGCCGCTCCGGACTCTCGAAGTTGCTCCTGGGAAGCGTGGCCACGCACGTCGTGACGCATGCCCCCTGCAACGTTTTGGTGGTGAAGCTCCGCGCGTAGCGGCTTGGCGTCAGCTCACCCTGAGGCGGCGGTGCCGGATGGCCCCGGTGCCGGCGGCGGGGTGTTCCCTCGCCGCTCCTCCGGCGGAGGGAGCCGCCGGAATGCCGCGTAGAGCAGGATGTCGTAAACGATCTTGAGCGAGGCGCCGGCGATGAGCGGCGCTCCGAGCGTCGTCCCCGCCATGGCCGCGCCGGCGAAACCGGGCGCGATCGCCCACCCTCCCAGACGCACGAGCGAGGTGACCCCCGATGCGATCGTCCGCTCGTGCGGCGCCACGACCGCCATCACATACGACTGGCGAGTCGGCACGTCCATCTCCACCAAGCCCTCCCGGAGAAGAAAGAGTCCCGCCGCGATCGGGAACGTCGGCGCGAAGGGGACGGTGAGAAGGAGAAGGCTCGAGGGGATGTGCGTGAAGACCATTGTATTCACGAGGCCGATCCGCTTCGCGAGCCACGCGGCCCCGATGTGGGAGCCGGCGTTCAGCACGCGCGCCCCGAAAAAGAGGAGGCCCATTCCCTGCTCCTCCACTCCGAACCGGGCGTAGAAGAAGTAGGCGAGGAGCGCCGAGACAAGGAATCCCCCCCCGATCGCGTCGAGCGCGAAGAGCGCCGAGATCCGGGTGATCACCTTCCGCGATTCGGCGGAGAGCGCGGGCCCACGCGCTGTGGGCACCTCCACCGCGGGAGAGAGGCGCCGATAGAGGAAGAAGGTGCCAAAGAGGAGAAGCGAGTAGAGGCCCACGGCCGCCCGCAGCGAGTCTCCCTCCGAAAGCGGCGCCACGCTCCGAAAGAGCGCGGGAACTCCCGCCAAGAGCGCGCCGAACGCATGCCCCGCATCCTGAACGACGTTGTACGCCGCGAAGGCCGCGGTCCGCCCCTGATCGCTCGCGGTCGCGGGGAGCACGGCTTGGTCGAGAATCGACGAGGCGCCGCGATCGCGGCCCATGCCGTTCAGCATTCCGACGAACGCGGCGAGCGCCACGACCATCTCGCCGCTTGCGAGCGCCACGGCGGCCCCGCCCGCCGCTCCGAGAAGCGCGAGCGCGAGCAGCGCACGGCGGCGGCCGAATCGATCGCCCGCCCAGGTGACGAGAACCCCGGCGGCCGCCGCCCCCGCGAGCCCCGCCGAAACCACGATGCCGATCGCACCTGGGGCGAAGCCGTGCTTCGCCAGGTGGATTCCGATCAGGACACCGATCATCCCCGTGGCGAGCGCGCGGCCGAACGCACCGGCCAGAATGATCCGGCGATCGGTTAGAAACGGGGTTCGCGGAACGTCGCGCGGTGGAACTTCAGGCATGTCGCCCGGCTCGCCTCGCTACGACGCGACGCGCGAGATGATGAGGTAGGTGAGCGCCGCCGTGGCGGCCGAGGCGGGTATCGTGAGAATCCATGCCCAGACGATACGCCCGGCGATGCCCCAGCGCACGGCCGAAAGGCGGCGCGTGGCGCCGACACCAACGATGGCGCCGGTGATCGTGTGCGTCGTGGAGACGGGGATGCCGAAATGCGTGGCGACGAAGAGGCTCGTGGCTCCCGCGGTCTCGGCGCAGAAGCCTCCGAACGGGCGGAGGTTCGTGATCTTCGACCCGAGCGTGTGGACGATGCGCCACCCCCCCGACATGGTCCCGAGTCCGATCGCCACGCCGCAGGCTACGGCGACCCAGCCGGGGACGTAGAAGTGGTCGATCCGGCCGTTGCTGTACAGCAGGAGCGCGATGATTCCCATCGTCTTCTGCGCGTCGTTTCCGCCGTGCCCCAGCGAGTAGAGCGCGGCGGAGACGAGCTGGAGCCGCCGGAAGAGCTTGTCCACTTTCCCCGGTGGCGTTTTTCGAAACGTCCACGAAGCCGCGATCGTGTAGATCCATGCGAGCCCCAGGCCCACCAACGGCGCGATGACGATGAAGGCCGCCACCTTGATGAGACCGGGGAGGATCACGGCCCCGTATCCATTTCCCGCCACCGCTCCGCCGACGAGTCCGCCGATCAGGGCGTGGGACGAGGACGTGGGAAGGCCGAGCCACCAGGTGACGAGATTCCAGAGGACGGCGCCGACCAGGGCGGAGAAGAGGACGTGATTGCTCACCGCTTCGGTGACGATGATCCCCTTCCCCACCGTCTTGGCCACCGCCACGCCGAGAATGAAGACTGCGATGAAATTGAAGAAGCCGGCCCAGAGGACGGCGAAACCGGGGGTGAGAACGCGGGTGGAGACGACGGTCGCGATGGAATTGGCGGCGTCGTGGAATCCGTTCAGGAAATCGAATGCGAGAGCGAGGCCGATGATCAGCCAGAGATAGAGGGTCGCGGAATCGCCGTGCACCAGCTCCCTCAGTTGTTCTTGACGACGATGCCTTCGAGGATGTTCGCCACGTCCTCGCAGTCGTCGGTCGTGGCCTCGAGACGCCCGTAGAGCTCCTTCCACTTGATCAGCTCGCGGAAGTCGGCGGCGTCATCGAACAGTCGCGCCGTGCTGGCGCGGGAAATGTGGTCGGCTTCGTTCTCGAGCTGATTGATCTGCACGCAGTATTCGTGGATGCGCTTGAAGTCTCGCAGGTGCCGCACCGCCTCGTGGATCGCTCCGCACGCCTTCTCGATGATCGAGATCAAGTGAACCGTCTCGGGCGTGATCTTCTCGATCCTGAATAGCGCGAAGCGGCTCGACACGCCTTCGATGTTGTCGAGCACGTCGTCAAGCGCGCTCGCCAGGGCGTGGATGTCTTCCCGGTCGAACGGCGTGATGAACGTTCGGTTTAGGTTGTCGATGATGGAGTGCGTGATGCTGTCGCCGCGGCTCTCGAGTTCTTTGATGTGCTGGGCCTTCTCGGCGACGCGCTCGTAGTTGTGCGCCATCTCCTGGAGCGCGCGCGCGGCTTCCAGAACAGTCGCGGCCTGCGTTTCGAAGAGGTCGAAGAACTTCGGCTCGACGGGCAAGAGTCTCAACACGGCGGCGCAGTGTAACGAGGAAGTTCCGAAACTTCTACTCCCGAGGCGGCTCCGCGCGCCCGCCAGCCTGTCACGTGCCGCCTGTCATCCTGGCAGTCCTAACCCCCGCCAAATTCGGCAGCCCACAATTGAACTGAAGGCTAAGCACTTACCACTAAGCACTTTGTGTGGCTATTAGCGACATTTTTCACGAGTGGTATGGTGCTTGCTGACTCAAGTGGCTGATCAAATGCCGTCGCCCGAGTCGGTTACACCTCCCAGACCGATGGGTGTATCGCCCGGTAGACCGAAGGCCACCTTGGTAGAAGTGCCTGTAAGCCCGACGATTGGATCGAGGAGAAAGAGACCGATGACCCGTCGCCATCAGAACAGAGCCCGCATCGTCGCCACCTCCTCGATTGCTGCCCTTCTCGCCCTCTCGATTCCCTTCCAGCCCTCTCGCGCCTCGGTGGTCGCACCGGAGCTGGTGCTGAGCGGCTTCTCCGCCGACGCGACGTTCAAGGTTCCGCGCGCAGTCGCACTCGACACCGCTCACGGCGAGATTTTGGTCGGGAACACTGGCGCCCACACGATTGAAGTCTTCTCGCTCGCGGGACGTCCGCTCGCACGCTACGTCCACCGGGTGGAACGCCGGGACGGCGCTTGGGTCGACGGCGAACCGACCGCGTTGGCGGTCGACTCGGCGGGGCGAATTCTGGTGATCGACGCCGCGGCGGGCTATGTCGATGTCCTCGACGGCCTCGGCCGCGCCTACGCGCGCCTGCAGCCGCCGCTCCCCAAAGGGAACCACGGACCGGGCGCGGTGACCGTGCTACGGAGCGGCGAAATTCTCGTCGGGATGTCGGGTGAAACTGGCCGGGTCTATCGCTTCACGCGCGAATACGCGCAGTCCGGGTCGTGGGGCGAGGCCGGCCGGACGCCCGGTCACGTTCGGAATGTCCGCGGGCTGGCGGAGGAGCCGGACGGCTCGATCCTCGTCCTCTGCCCCGACACCGATCTCGCGGTGCAGCGGTACTCCCCCGCCGGCGCCTACCTCGGCGGCTTCGGCCGGCACGAGATCGGCGAAGGAAACTTCTCCTTCCCGTCAGGAATCGCCGTCACCGCGGACGGACGACTCTATGTGACCGACGAGTTGAGGCATCTCGTGGTGGTGCTCGACGCAACGGGGCGGCAACTCGACGTCATCAGTGGCGGCGATGCCGGTCTCGGACTCTTTCAATATCCAAGCGCCCTCGCTAGCGACGGACAGGGCCGGCTAGCCGTCATCGAACGAGGGTCCGCTCGTTTGCAGCTCCTGCGTCTCGCAGGAAACAATCCGGAATGAAGCGTAACACGGAGGTGGGAAGGCCCATCCGCGATACCACCTCGCACGAAACTCGGATGGAGGGAGGCTTCCTCATGAAACGCTTCGCGATCGTAGGTGCAGGGTGCCTGCTGGCGTTCGCGGCCACGGCAACCGCCGGCGATTTTCACACCGGCGCGAGCCTTGTCTGTAGCGACTGCCATGTGGCGCACTACAGCCAGTCGCACGATTACGGCGGCTCGGCTTCCGAATTCGTTCCGCTCGGCGCGGGCGGACCGTTCACGCATCTCCTCCGCAACGAGGTGAACGAGTTGTGCTTGACCTGTCATGACGGCGAGCCTGGGGTGCCCGATGTGTTCGGGTCCAACGCCTTCAACACGAATCGGCTCGCGGGCGGCCTGAACGCGGCCGCCGGACATCGTAGCAATGACACGAACTTCGACGACCCGGACGGCCACACGCTTTGGTCCACGGCGACGGCGCCGGGCGGCACGTTCTCGCACGCTACCGACGGCCTCGAGTGCACCGACTGCCACGCGCAGCACGGCAGCGCGACCCAGTACCGCAACTTGCTCAATCGCGGGATCTTCACGGGCAAGAACCTCACGTACGCCATCACGACGAACGATCTCACGAAGGACGTCTACGAACGCTCGCCGGCATCGTACAATGTCGCAGACGTCGACTATAACGAACCGAACACGAACGCCAGCGCCTATGCGAACTGGTGCAAGTCGTGCCACACCGATTTCCACGGCGCGAGCGGCGGCCCCGAGGTCGGCGGACAGAGCAACGGCGGCACCGGGTGGGATCGGCATCCCCAGGCGGACGTCAATATCGGCCAGAACGCGACCTTCATCTCGAGTCTCTCCGTGTTCAACAGCCGCACGAATCACGTGAAGGTGATGGACTCGCAGGGCCTCTGGAACGGGACGACGGCGGACAACACCGTGACGCCGACGTGCTTCTCGTGTCACAAGTCACACGGTAACCAGAACAGCTTCGCCTTGATCTTCATGAAGGGCACCGGAACCGTGACGGAAGAGGGCGATGGCGGCGCGTACAAGGACCTGTGCAAGCAGTGCCACATCCAGGGCTAATCTCCTAGCTTCACCCCGGCTCGGCCGGCCCCTCCGGGGGCCGGCCGTCCGGTTATTTGAGCGCTTCGCACCACACACGGATGTCTTCAGTCCCTCGCGTCGCGGCGAAGGGGACGGCGGTGCAGAATGAGACCAACGACGAAGTGCGAGGCGCGCGCGCTGATCGACGCGCGTTCTCTCCTCCGGCTCGCGGCGCTCCTGGCGCTCGGAGCCGGCTCGCTCGGCGCGGGCCCCGGCCCCCATCGGACGAGCGCGGAGATCTCCGGCATTCTCGCGCAGGGGCCGCACGCGGGCGCCTGCGACGCCTGCCACGTCGCGCACGGGCAGGAGGGTGAACTCCCCGAACTCCACGCTCTCGTCGGACCCGACGACAACTCGCTCTGCGATCGCTGCCATTCGACGGCATGGTCCGGCGGATCGTATCCGGGGCCGCTCGTCTATTCGCGCTCGTCCCACGGCTCGGATGGAAACGCCGTGTGGCCGGGACCGGTGCCCCCCACGCGCACGGAGCCGGGAGCCGCCGGAAAGTGCGTAAACTGTCACGATCCGCACGGCCAGAGCGACGCGAATGGCGAGATCCCGTCGTTGGGTCTCGCCCGCGAAGAATCGCTCTGCCTCACCTGTCACGATGGGTCGCCGGCCACGTCCGATATCGCGTCCGAAACTCTCCTTCCGTACCGTCACCCCACGTCGTCTCTCTCGGGGCTCCATACGGGTCCGACGGAATCGTTCCCGACCGACTTCGGCGCGGCACCACTCAACCGGCGCCACGCCGAGTGCGAGGATTGCCACAATCCGCACCTCGCCTATCACGATCCGTCGGGACCGCCGTCCGACTCCGATCTCTCCAAGCGGAATCTCGGCGTGAGCCGACTTCGTGTTCAAAACGGCGGTCCGGGCGCGCCTCCGGCCTACGCCTTCGTCGCCGCGGCGGACACGCTGAGCCCGGCGCTCACGGAATACGAACTCTGCTTTAAGTGCCACTCATCCTGGACGTCTCAACCGACGGGTCAAACCGACCTCGCGCTCGTCCTCAATCCCGCGAATCCGTCGTTTCACCCCGTCGAGGCTCCGGGACGGAATTCGTCGATCCGATTGGGCGCGTTCACGGCCGGATGGAACCCCGGTTCCACGACGCGCTGTGGGTCGTGTCACGGAAGCGATACCGGCACGACCGAGGGACCCCACGGTTCGAATTACCGCTACATCTTGAAGCAGCCCTATACCGCATCGCCGTTCGAGCGGACGATGTTTCCCGAGGAGAGTTGTTTCGCCTGCCACTCCTACGATGTTTATGCGAACGCCTCCTCTCCCGGGCTCACGCTCGAGAATTCGCGTTTCAACGAGCCCGGCGCCGGGAAGGGACATGCCAAGCACGTCGACGAGGAGCGGGTCCCCTGCTATTCCTGCCATGCGACTCACGGCTCGACGACGCTTCCGCATCTTCTTCAGAAGGGGCGCTCCCCCGGAATTCAGTCGGTCACCGTGACCGCGACGGGCGGCACCTGCACGCCGACTTGCCACGACACGCAGTCCTACACGGTGAACTATGCGCGATGATCCCGCCCGGCGCCGGAGGCACAAACGCTCGGGGAGTTTCGCGGCGGCGCTCGCCGGGGCGCTCCTGATCGCCCCGGGACCCCGCTCGGGATTTGCGGAGACCCTTCGGGGCTACGCGCGGCTCCAATACCAGAGCCAAGACCAACGGGGCGGCCAAGGCGACGACGTCGAGTGGTGGCTCCGCACGGTTCATCTCGACTACGGGACGAAACTTCGAAACGATTACGACATTACGGTGCAGGGCGAGTGGAACGACCTCTCGTACGTCGATCGCCCCGACCGTCGGATCGATCCGCGCGGATCGATTCGGCTCGCCCACCGCGACTTTGGTGGCGCCACCTCCTACCGTCCGCTCCGCGTCACCGACGCCCAGGGCGCGACGACGCGCCAGCGCGAGACCACCGCGAGCGGTTATCTCCGCGCCAGGAACCTTCCGCAACTGAACGGGACCTATATCCGCCGTCGGCAACTTTCGGTCAGCCGCTCGCCGGCGACTACATCCATGACGGGGACGATCAACGCATTCTATGACCTCGGCGCCGTCGACCTGCGCGCCGGGTGGAACAACCAGGTGCGCTTTACCGATCTCGACGACCAGAATCGAGTCAGCCAAGTGAATTGGACGGGTGGCGGATCTTGGAGCGTTGCTCGCCGCGCCAGTTCCGCGAACGCGAGCGTCGAATTCCAGGAGGGGCGCCGTCATGCGGAGCACGGATTGACCACGTCTTCCTCCGGACGCTCGGCGACGCTCGCCGGCGCGCACCGTTTCTCGCGGCGCGTCGACGCCGGGCTCACCTACGGCTATCGGCACTCCGCCGCGACGAATTTAACGACCCGGCAGCTCGACGATCACGACGGCGTGCTCCTCTTCTCCTACCGGCCGCGTCCTGCCGTGACCTTCTCGAGCGGGGGCGGCCTCCGAACCGCACGGGTCGAGGAGCGGCGTGAGATCGAGCGCTACCTCGTCGCCTCGGCCGCGGCCCAGGGGACGATTCGCCCGGGCTGGTCGGGGGGCGCGAGCATCGCGCGGTCGTACAACTGGCTCCCTGGCGAAACGTCGAGACCGGTCGACGCAGGGACGCTCACGAGCCGCTT
Organism: Candidatus Eiseniibacteriota bacterium; assembly: GCA_031370645.1. Classification (GTDB taxonomy): domain Bacteria; phylum Eisenbacteria; class RBG-16-71-46; order SZUA-252; family SZUA-252; genus SZUA-252. Next base: position 21,321 of record JANMQV010000175.1, read on the forward strand.
GCGGCTCACACACGGTCTCGACGTGAATGCCCAGACGCAAGTGACCGCCGCCCGACCGAGCTCGACCGTGGCCGACACCTCGGGCGCTCCCACTCGCGTCACCTCCCAGACGACCCTCGGATTCCTCGCGACGCCACTCCATGCCATCACGTTCGGCTACTCCCGAAGCGAGTACCGATCGGGGGATGACGTCTTCTCCCCTCGATCCCGCTCCCGCAGCGACGCCTGGGACGGTCGCTGGAATCCCGTGCCCTCGCTTCGGTTTTCTGGCAACCTGAGCCGCGCTCGCGGGCTAAATGCACAGGAGCCGTCGCTACGCACGCGCCAGGCGACCACGGTCTGGGCGCCGAGCAGTGCGTTTCAGTTGAGCGGGACGTATACGCGAAACGACCGGAGCCAATTCGCCGCCTTCAGCCAGAGTGCGGCGGGGCGCGAGGTCTATGGCGTGCGGCTTCTCAGTTCAATCGCGCGCGAGTGGCGCGTGCAAGTTTCCGTCAATGACGTGGATCCCGGGCAGCCGACGCACGTGCGGCAGTGGGACGCCACGGTGACCCGAAACGTCCGGAGGTAAGCATGAGGTTCCCGCTTCCGGCCCTGGTCCGCCGCGCGGCGCTGGTGGTCCTTCTCGCGGCCGCCACGGGGTGCGCGGCGGGACCGCGGCTCTATGTCAACTCGCAGGCCGATCTTTCGTTCTATAAGAAGATCGCGGTCATCCCCTTTCGCAATTTGACCAACGAGCGATTCGCGGGCGAGCGCGTGACACGCGCGTTCCTGACCGAGTTGGTCATGACCGAGCACTACGAGATCGTCGACCAAAACGAGTTTGCCGCAGCACTCGACAAGATTGGCGGTAATCCCGGATTCGAAGGTATCTACGACCCCGCCAAGGTGAGGGAAGCCGCCACGCAGATCAGCGCCTCCGGCGTGCTCCGAGGCAGCGTCACCGAATACACGATGCAGCGAAGCGGCACGTCCGACATACCCGTCGTGGCCTTCGACGCCGAGTTGATCGATGTCGCGACGAGCAACGTCGTCTGGCGCGGTTCGGTGGTGCGGCGCGGCAAGGGTCGCGTTCCGCTCTTCGGCGGTGGCGCACGGACGTATGGGCAGCTGGTCCAATCCGCGACGCGCGAACTCGTCCGGCAGATCGAGCGCGAGGCATTCTGACCATGCGCTCCCGCCTCGCGTCCTACGCGATGACGCTCTCGGTTCTCCTGGTGACAGGGTGCGCGGGGAGCGCCCCCCCACGGTCGCACGGCGGGGCGGTCCCAACGGACCATCCACGCATCGCCCTGCTTCCGTTCGAGAATCTATCCGGGCGGGAGGAGCAGGGTCGCTTCTTCACGCAGGCGTTCCTAGCGGCTCTGGTCAGCAGCGATGCCGCCGAGATCGTCGACCTCGGGCACGTGGAGGCGACAGTGGAAGCGCTACGAATTAGAGCGACCGCCGCGCCCAGCCGCGAGCAGTTGGCCGCGCTCGGGGAGTCGCTCCAGGTTCGATACGTACTTCTGGGGAGCGTGCTCGAAGCGGGGACGATTCGTACGAACGATGGCGATGTCCCGTCTGCCGGCGCTTCGCTCCGGCTCGTCGACGTCACGAATGCCCGGGTCGTTTGGGCAAGGGCGCACGTGGTGTCCGGCGACGATCGGGAAACATTCTTCGGATGGGGCCGCGAGCGGAGCGCCGGACGGTTGCTCACGAACCTGGCGGACGACATGCTTCGCCCCTTTCGCGAAGCGGGTGACGCCTGGCGGCATCGGACGGCCGCTCGCGGAGAGGCTCGATGAAGGAGGCGACGATGGGTTGGGTCAAGAGGTCGAGCCGGTACCTGGCTCCGGCGCTGCTACTCCTGCTGCTTGGTGGAGCCCTCGGCGCCAAGTCGGCGACCGCTCCGGTCGCTTCGCACGGGGCGCGCGTGAAGTCGGTGACGCTCGCGATGCGGCACCGGGTCTTCAAGAATTTCAGCGACCTGCAGGAGGTGACACTGCTTAAGGAGTTCCCGGTCGGAGATTCCGATTTCTCCGCCCGCGTCGTTCGCTACGTCCCCGACTTCATGATGAATTTGAAGAGCGGGAACGTCACCTCCCGCTCGAACGAGCCGAAGAATCCGGCGTTTCAGATCATCGTGCGCGAGAAGAAGGTGGTTCAGGACACCACCTGGGCCTTCATGAATCTTCCGCCTCACTTCGGACGGAAATCGATGTTGGCCTTCAAGATCGTGCGCATCGATTTCCTCGGCGCCCCGCCCGTCGTGGCCGACACCACGCACGCAGCCCCGACAACCGCCGCGGGCGGAACGAAGCCGTGACACTCGTTCGGCGCGCCATCCGGCCACGCGGCATCGCCGCGGTGGCCGCGATCGTGGCCGCACTCTTCCTCACCGGCTCCTTCGTGGAAGCGGCCGGCCCGAAGAAGAGCGAGCGAGCCCAGCGCGCCTGCTACGACTGCCACAAGACCGCGAAGGAGGAGTACCGGAAGAAGGTCGTGCACGCTCCGGTAGCGAAGAACGACTGCTACTCCTGCCATCAGAGCCACGGCTTCAAGCAGAACCTCGTCCTCCAGAAGAAACTTCCCGAACTCTGCTTCGAGTGCCACAAGAACACCAAAGAGTCGGTCCCCCAGCATCAACACGAGGCGTTCGCCAAGGGAGACTGCCTCGGCTGCCACGACCCCCACGCATCGAACCAGCCGGCGCTGATGCGCGACGGCGGCCCCACGACCACGTGCTTCAAGTGCCACGAGCAAGCCGCGGCAGCCGCGAAAGAGCCTCACGTCCATGCCGCGTTCGCCAAGGGCGACTGCGCCGCGTGCCACACGTCGCACGGCTCGGCCGAGCCGGGGCTCTTGCGTGGCAAAGGCGACGCGCTATGCGCCACCTGCCACGTCCCGGCCGAGATGGCCACGAAACACTCCAAGGCCCCCGCCGCCGGACTCGCGTGCCTCGACTGCCACGAGCCTCATGCTTCCCCGAAGGCGAAGCTCCTCCGGCGAAATGCGCACGCGCCCGTCGCCGAGGGGGATTGCGCCGCGTGCCATGTGATGCAGGGCACGACCGCCACCCCACGCCTGACCGCGGCCGTTCCGAAGCTCTGCATGGAGTGCCACGAGGAGATCGGCGAACAGACCACGAAGTCACACAAGCATCCGCCCGCGGCGGAGGGCGAGTGCCTGGCCTGTCACGATCCTCATCGGGGCACCGAGCGCGCGTTATTGAAGAAGAAGCCCGATGCGCTCTGTGGTGAGTGTCACGACGAAATCGCGGCGGTGAAATCGAAGCCGGTCCAGCATCAAGCTTTCACGCTCGGGAAGTGCGCCTCCTGTCACGAGCCGCACGGGAGCGAGAACGAAAAACTGGCCAAGACTGCGGACGGCACGATGTGTCTCGCCTGCCACGACCCGATCGCGAAGAAGATCGGAGCAACGGCGGGCGTCCACCCTCCCGCCGGGAAGAAGGATTGCCTCCGCTGTCACGCACCACACGCTTCAGAGCAGGCCGGACTCCTGGTCAAGCCGGCGCGCGACGTTTGCCGCCCTTGCCACGCAAATCTCGACCAGAAGCTCGCGGGATTGGAAGTCCATCCTCCGTTCCGTTCCGGGAATTGCCAGGCCTGCCACGATCCGCATCAGTCGAACGAGCCGGCGATGCTTCGCGCCAAGGCGGTCGAAGTCTGCACGTCGTGCCATCCGCAGGCGATGCGGGAAGCCCAGCAGGCCTTCCCTCACGACCCGGCGAAGAAAGGCGACTGCCTCGCCTGCCACGCGCCGCACGGAGGGCAAACGAAAGCGCTCCTCGTCGCGAAGCCCGTGGATCTTTGCACCAAGTGTCACGCCGGCATCGCCCTGAAACTGAAGAGCGCCGGCGCCCATACCGCGGCGGCGAAGGGGATGTGTGCGGCCTGCCATGAACCGCATGGCGCGAAGGCGGAGAAGCTCTTGAAGGCCCCGCCGAGCGCACTTTGCCTCTCCTGCCACGCGGGTATCGGCAAGGAGGGACCTGAAGTCCATCCACCGGTCGCCGAGCAGGAATGCCTGAGCTGCCACGACCCCCACGGGGGAAAGGCGGCGCCGGCGCTCGTGAAGTCCGTCCCCGCCCTTTGCACCGATTGCCACGACCTCGCGGATCAGGATCTTTCAAAGGCGCATGGAGGGGCGGCGTTGACCGGAGTGAATTGCCTCTCGTGCCACACGGCGCACGCGTCGGCCCACAAAGGTCTTCTCGCCGCGAAGACGCATCCCGGCTTTGCGGAGAAGGGGTGCACGAAGTGTCACGCGGCGGGGGCCCCGCCGAGCGCCACCTCGCTCGCCAAACCGAAGGCCACCCTCTGCGCGAGCTGTCACGATGTGCCGAAGCGCGGAACGCCGGCCGCGCGGGTCCACCCGCCGGCGGCGAAGGGCGACTGTGTGGCCTGCCACTCTCCCCACGCTTCCGACGAGCCGTCGCTTCTTGCCGACGCGCCGAAGCGCCTCTGCGTGAAATGCCATGCGGCGGTCGTCGCGGATGCAGGGCGTTCGCATGCGCATCCCCCGGCCGCCGCCGGGGAGTGCATGAGCTGTCACAAGCCCCACGAGAGTTCGGAACCGGCGCTCTTAGCGAAGGCGGTTCCGGCGCTCTGCCAGTCGTGTCACGGTTCGCTCCTGAAACGCGTCGCGGAGGGCGTGCCGCACAAACCGGTCGCGTCGGGCAAGTGCCTCATCTGCCACGCGAGCCACGGTTCGGACAACGAGGGAATGACGAAGGACCGTGCGGCGGGAAACGTTTGCACCGGGTGCCACCTGGCAGCGAAAGGCGAACTCGACGCCAAGCATCAGGGCTTCTCCGTCGCGAAGTCGAACTGTGTCTCCTGCCACGACCCGCACGTTCAGGCGAAAGGCCGAAAGGGGCTCCTCTTGAGTTCGCCGCACGAACCGTTCGCGCGGCTCGAGTGCGCGAAGTGTCATGGGACCGACAAACGAGGCATCCCGATTGCCCGGGGGACGGCGCTCTGCTTCCAGTGCCACGAGACGGCGAAGGCTTGGCTGGCGAAGCCGGTGGTCCATCAGCCGCTGAAGACCGACCGCGCCTGCCTCTCCTGCCACGGCGCGCACGGCGGCTCGGCCGCACCGGTGCTTCGCCGCGAAGCCGACAAGCTCTGCATGAGCTGCCACGGAGACCGGCTCTTCAAGGGGAAGGTGCGGCACGCGGCGCTGGATGACGGCTGCGCGTCGTGTCACGAACCGCACGCGGGGACAAGGCCGAAACTTCTGAAGAACGACGTGAATGCCCTCTGCCAGGGGTGCCATGACGATCTCACGAAGCACGCGCACCGGACGAGCGGCGGACGCGATCCTCGGACGGGCCAACCGCTCACGTGCGTCGGCTGCCATCTCCCCCATACCTCGGATCTCCCGTCGCTCCTGCCCTACGAGTCGAAACGGGAGCTCTGCCTGCAGTGCCACGATCCAACGATGACGGCGCCCAAAGATCGGTAGAGGAGCGTGGCGCCTGGAGGCGGCCGATCAGCGGAACAAGCGACTCCTGCTATGAAAGTAGCGTGGCGTCGAGAGAAATCGCCGCGTTCAGCGCCCGCGACACGATGCACCCCGCCTTCGCGCCTTCCGCGATCTTGGCAAATTCTTCCGGTTTCGCCCCAGGGACCTTGGCCGTGAGTGTCAGATGCGAGGCGGTGATCGTGAACCCCGCTTCCAACTTCTCCAACGTGACCTTCGCGGTCGTCTCGATCCGTTCGGCGGTGAAGCCCGCGGTTTGGAGTTGGAGGGAGAGGGCCATCGAGAAGCAAGCCGCATGCGCCGCGGCGATCAGCTCCTCGGGATTCGTGGCGGGCGCGGATTCGAAGCGCGAACCGAAGGAGTAGGGGGAGCCGCGAAGAACACCGCTCTCGGTGGAGACGGTGCCTTTGCCTTCGCGGAGGTTGCCCTGCCAGACAGCGGAGCCGGATCGGATCATGGGAGTCTCCTGGGTTGGACGAGTTCTCGGGAACGGCCCATTCTCGCAGATTTGAGCCGCTTCCTGCGCGTCCCTTGAGACTCCCGGCACCCGTCGATCGATGCGGGCGTTCTGGCCTTGCAGACTGGAGGGGATTACTTCGCCATCACCATCTTCACGACGTCGGAGGTGATTTCGGCGCCCTTCTCGTCCACCACCGTCGCCTTCGCGAAGTAGATCCCCGTCGGCGCGGGGCCGCGTCCGGCGGAACCGTCCCACTGGACTTCGTGCGACCCGGCCGGGAAGAGGCCGCTCGCGAGCGTCTTCACGTGTTCGCCCCGCACGTTGAAGATTCGGAGGTCGAGTCGGCCCGGCTTGGCGAGGGCGAAGCGGATCGTGGTGCTCGGATTGAACGGGTTCGGCGCGTTCTGGAGCAGGCGCACGGCATGGCCCGGCGGATTGCCGGTGTTGACCTGCGCGAAACCGAATCCGACGAAGCGACGTCCGCGAACGGACGAATAGGCCTGCACCTCGCACGGCACGACGCGATTCACGAGGCCAAAGCTGATCAGTCGCGCTTCGACGTCTCTCCGGCTCAAGTTCATCTGGAAGGCGTAGTGCCCCGACTTCACGACGTTGTCCACGGACGTGTAGGGCGAGCCATTGACGGGCGACGTCGGCGCTTGGAGTCCCACGAAGGTCGGGCTGAGGAGTATGTTGCTTCGATTCTTCACGCCTTCCGTCCCCGCGGGAATTGCGCCGCCGTGATCAACCACGTCGGCCTGCGCCCGGTACCCGAACGCCTCCGTCTCCGGCGGCATGCTGACGGTCACCGTGACGGTCTTTCCGTTGCTTCCAAGCCCGAGCGTCGTCGGACTGACGTCCACCCCGAGCGGCAGCGGAGGGAGGCAACTGATCCAGCTCCCGCGCCAGATGCCGACACCCTGCTTCGCCGCCTGGCTCGACATGAGGAAGAGGTTGTAAGGCACCGGATCGAGCGACGTGTTCGTCCGTCGAGAAACATCGGGGTCCGCGTCTCCGGTTGCATCGAGATGAATGTCGCACTTCGCCTGGGTGGCGAGGTCGAGGCGCCAGATGTCGCTGTTCTTCTCGCCATCTTCGTCTTCGGGAGCGTCGTAATAGATCGATCCGCCATCGGGGGCCCAGGACGGATTCCGGTGGCCGACCTGCGCGAAATTGGTCTCCGCGAGACGGACGCTGGAGTCGCCGAGGTCGACGATTTCGAGGAGGTCGGCGCCGAACTTCTGAGTCACATACACGATCTTATTTTCCGGTCCCCACGACGGCGACATTTCCGAGGTCCGATTGTCCGTCGTCGCTTGCGTCGGGGTGCCGACGGTTCGCGTGGCGGCGTCCACCGGAACGATGATGATGTCGAGCGAAGGTCCCGCCCTGTTCGAGGAATAGGCGATCGCATCGCCCGCGGGGCTCCAGGAGGGAGATCGATTGCGAAGTCCGTCGGCCCCGGCCGCGATCAGGAGCGGCGGGCCGACCGCTGTCGCGGCTTCGGCCGAATTCTCGCTCAGCCTGTACTCCTGGACGTAGATCTCGGTCCGGACGACGAGCGGATCGGTCTTCACGTAGGCGAGATATTTCCCATCCGGGCTCCAGGCGGGATCGGCGTACGACACCGTGGCCGTCGGATCGAGGAGCAACGGGCGCCGCGCGTCGAATATGTTAGGAAGTCGGAGTCCGGCTTGATCGAGATTACGCCCGAGCCAAATGGAGCGCGCGGTCTCTCGCCCCACCACCGAACTCCTGGTGGAGAATGCGTACCAGCGTTCCACGATCTCGTGCCCGCCCGTGGGCGCGTAGAGGCCGGGACGAAGACTCGGTTGCTCGCAGCCGTTCGGGAGGCCGGCATTGAAGATCGTGCCGATCGTGAGGTAGTCCCAGACGCCTCGAAGCGACGCGGAGGCGGGAATCGGCAGGAGCGTGAGTCCGAGCGCGAGCGCCAGGGCCTGTCGTAGATGTCTCTTCATGTTCCCGTCTCCTCTCCAACATTGGACGAATGGCCTCCGCGAGGAGGTCGGCCACGAGATCGGAACGAACGGACGACTGCGGAAGCGCGGGGGACCAGGCCGGTAAGATCGCGTATTATATAATATTAGCGGGTCGAAATCAAGGAGGAATCCGCCAGCGATTGCTGGCGGATTCGGTTATCCCCCAAGCGAAATCAGAAGGTAGGATCGGCGCATGAGGCCGAGGCGCTGGACGATTGACCAACTCAAGGAAGCCGCGAGTAGCGCCAAGACGATTCGGCAGTTGCTCACCCTGATCGGACTGAGGCCAGCAGGGGGCAATTACGCGCAGATCTACCGCGAGCTCGAAAACAACAAGATCTCTACCGACCACTTCGTCGGACACGGTTGGAGCAAGGGCCTGAAGCTCGTCCGGACACCAAGACTTGCGCTCGAAGCGATCCTCGTTGAGGGGAGCACCTTTCAATCAGCAAAATTGAAAAAGCGCCTGTTTGCTTCCGGCCTGAAGAAACCCCAGTGTGAACTCTGCGGATGGGCGGTGCGATCGCCCGACGGCAGACTCCCTCTGGAACTGGACCACATCAACGGCTGTCGATCGGACCATCGCCTTTCGAATCTTCGAATTCTTTGCCCCAATTGTCACAGCTTGCAGCCGACGCACCGTGGCTTGAATATTCGAAAGCGGCAAAGGTAGAACTGCTCGTGGGCGAGTGGCGGAATTGGCAGACGCACGGCGCTTAAGACGCCGTGTCCGTAAGGACGTGTGGGTTCGATTCCCACCTCGCCCCAATTAATACATCTGGTGTCGGCTCCTTTACCGGGTCAAACGGTCGCTTTGCGAGGGTCGTCCACTTCCACTTGGCTGGATGACGCCGACCCGATCCGCGCGCCGCCTCCCGGATCGTGCTCGTCCTCCACTTCGCCGATCAGCTCCTCGACGATGTCCTCCAGCGTGATGATCCCGATCGCCTCGCCCGCCTCGTCGCTCACGATCGCCATCTGGCGGCGGATCCGACGGAATTCTTTCAGCTGATCCGACGTCGAGCGGTCGGCCGGCGCCCACGTCGCCTCGATCATCGCGTCTTCCAAATTCACCAATCCGCTCGTCGCATAGATCGCGAAGAGATCCTTCGAATTCACGATCCCGACGACGCGAGTCCGCTCGCCGTCGAATACCGGGAAACGCGTGTGCACGCTGTCCTGCAGCGCCACGAGAATCTCGGGTGGCTGCATGCGGTACTCGAGCATCGTGGCGGTGGCGAGCGGCACCATCGCTTCCCCCACCTTCTTCTCCGGGAGCCGGAAAGCGTTCTTCAACAACTCGGCCTGATCCTTCGACATCTTCCCCGCCTCGCTCACGTCTTCCACCAGGAGCTGCAGCTCCTGCACCGAGTGGAGATGCGACGCATGAGCGGCGGGACGGAAGCCGAGCAGCCGGACGAGCCCGTTTCCCGAACGATTCATCGTGGAGATGAACGGACGGAAGATCCGCTCGAACGCGAGAAGCGGTGCTGCCACGCGGAGCGCCACCACGTCCGGGATACGAAGCGCGATCGTCTTCGGGGCCAGTTCCCCGACGACGACGTGGAGAAACGTGATGCAGAGGAACGCGATCGCGGTCGCCACGCCGTGCGCCGCGAGGGGCTCCCACCGCTCCGGGATGAAGCGGAGCCATGGCTCCATGAGGCGCGCCAACCCGGGCTCTCCCACCCAGCCGAGGGCCAGGCTCATCATCGTGATGCCGAGCTGCGTGGCCGCGATCGTGTCGTCGATGCGGCGAGTCGCCTCTTCCGCCGCAGCGATCCCCGCCACTTTCTTCGCGGCGAGTTCCTCGAGGCGCGTTCGGCGAACGGTGACGAGCGAGAATTCCGCCGCGACGAAGAACGCGTTCCCCAGCACGAGGATCGGAATGAAAATGATTTGTATGCTGGTGCCGACGGCGCTCCAGAACGATTCCATGGATCTCGGGCGGCGCGGCGGTTAGGCGAGGGCGGCGGTGAGGGTGGCGACGGCGTCGCCC
>JANMQV010000188.1:0-7000 GCA_031370645.1 Candidatus Eiseniibacteriota bacterium
GAAGCGGCCTTCACGCTCCTCGAAGGCGTGGCGGACCGAGAGGCGATCGACACGGTCATGAAGCTCGGCATGAATCATCCGATGGGGCCGCTAGCGCTCGCCGACCTGATCGGCATCGACGTCTGCCTGGACATCATGAACGTTCTTTATGAGGGATTTGGAGACAGCAAGTACCGGCCCTGTCCGCTCCTCAAATCGATGGTGGCGGCAGGCCGCATCGGCCGGAAGTCGGGCCGAGGCTTCTACGAGTACGCATGATCCTGCGTGCGGCGGCGCGGTCATGAACTTCCAGCTGACGGAAGAGCAGGAGATGTTGCGCGCGATGACGCGCGAATTCGCCGACGGCGAGATCGCACCGATCGCGGCGAAGATGGACGAGGAGTGCGCCATCCCGGACAGCCTTCGAAAGAAGCTCCGGGATCAGAACTTCTTCTCGCTCCTGATTCCGGAGGAATACGGCGGCGCCGGCATCGATCTGGTGGCCTATGCGGTCGTCCTGGAAGAGCTAGCGCGCGCGTCGGCCGCCGTCGCCATCACCGTCTCCGTGCACAACTCCGTCGGTGCCGCGCCGATCCAGGTATTCGGCACCGAAGCGCAGAAGCGGAAATGGCTCCCCCTCCTTGCCCGGGAATACCTCGGCGCCTTCGCGCTCACCGAGCCGGGCTCCGGCTCCGACGCGGCGGCGCTCATCACCCGCGCCGACCGGGATGGCGACGCCTACGTACTCACCGGGTCGAAAACGTTCATCACGAACGGCTCCTATGCCGATCTGTTCCTCGTGATGGCGCGGACGAGCGTGGAGCAGAAGCATCGCGGGATTACCGCCTTCCTGATCGAGCGGAACACGCCCGGGATGCGGATCGGGAAAGCGATCCAGAAGATGGGGCTCCTCGCTTCCGATACGACCGAGCTGATCTTCGACGGGTGCCGCGTACCGGTCGAGAATCGCCTCGGCGACGAGGGACACGGATTCAAAGTCGCCATGCAGGCGCTCGACGGCGGCCGGATCGGCGTGGCCGCGCAGGCGCTCGGCATCGCCCAAGCCTCCATGGACGCCGCGGCCCGCTACTCGAAGGAGCGAAGCCAGTTCGGGAAGGCGATTTCCGAATTCCAGGCGATCCAGTGGATGATCGCCGACATGGCGACCGAGATCGATGCCGCCCGGCTCCTGACGTACCGCGCGGCCTGGTTGAAGGACCAGGGGCTTCCGTGCGGGCCGCAGGCGTCGATGGCGAAGCTCCTCGCGTCGCGCATGGCGCGCGTGGCCGCGGACTACGCGGTCCAGATCCACGGGGGATACGGCTACACGAAGGAATTCGCCGTGGAGCGCTATTACCGCGACGCGAAGGTGACCGAACTCTATGAAGGCACGTCGGAGATCCAGCGCATCGTGATCGCCGGCTCGATTCTCCACCCCAAAGACCGAAAGAGCGCCAAGTGACTCCGATTCCCCGTTCCAAAGTCGCCGTTCTGAAGACGACACCCGAAACCGTGGTCTCCGACATCGGGCGCCTGATGGAGTTGGCCGATCTCCGCCAGGAATTCGATTCGAAGCTCCAGACACTCTTGAAAATCAACATTTCGTGGCACGTTTATTACCCGGCCTGCTCCACGACGCCGTGGCAGTTGGACGGAGTCATTCGGGGCCTCCTCGCGGCCGGGTTCGACGCAAAACGCATTCTCGCCGCCCAGAATTCCACCGTGGTGGTCGACCCCCACGTCGGTGTGCGGAACAACAAGCTGGAGCCGGTGTTGGACTCATTCGGGATCCGCTCGGTCTGGCTGAACGACAAGGAGAGCGAGGCCGACTGGATCCGCTACGAGCCGAAGGGGAAGATGCTCGTCCTGAACGAGGTCTATCCCGACGGGCTCATGATTCCGAAGACGCTCATCGGCTCGAACATCGTTCATCTTCCGACGGTCAAGACGCACGTCTTCACCGAAATGACGGGCGCCATGAAGAACGCGTTCGGGGGACTGCTCCACCTGAAGCGGCATTGGACGCACAGCGTGATCCACGAGACGCTGGTCGACCTCCTGACGATCCAGAAGGAGATTCATCCGGGTATCTTCGCGGTGATGGATGGAACGGTCTCGGGCGACGGACCCGGCCCCCGCGCCATGCGGCTCCGCGTCACGAATCTGATTCTCGCGTCGCGCGACCAGGTGGCCATCGACGCCACGGCGGCGAAACTGATGGGGTTCGATCCGCTCACGATCAAGTTCCTGCGCCTGGCGAATGACGCGGGCCTGGGAAACGCCGATCCGCGAAACATCGAGCTGGTGGGAGACGACGTTTCGAACGTGAACTTCCACTACGCGCGGAACGAGAACACGCTCGCGTCGAAGGGACAGAAACTGATTTATCACGGGCCGCTGAAGCCGCTGGAAAAATTCCTGCTTCAGAGCCCGCTTGTTCCGTGGTCTTACGCGGCGTCGCGCGCCTATCACGACGGGTATTGGTATCCGTTCGTGGGAAAGCCGCGGAAGGCCGAGATCATGAAGTCCGGATGGGGTACGCTGTTCCGGGACGGCTACGCGCCGAAGGGCGCCGAGTAGGCCGGATCACCGGGCGGCCAGGAGGGCGAAGGGGAATGAAGACTAGGATGGCAGATCGTCTTGTGTTGGCGCTTTTCGCGGTGTTCCTCGTCGCGGGAACCGCTCGCGCTCAGAGCGGCGGGGACGAGCCGATCATGCTTCCCGAGGGAGGTGCTGCACCGCGCCAGGAGGGGCTTCCGGCCGATTCCTACGTGGCCGAGGTGGTCGATTCCACCTTCTTCGTCGGTCCCGCGGAGTTCTTCGCGCTCGATCTGCCGACGGTCGGCGAGGGGATCCAGGGGACGCACCTGACGGGCACCGTCACGGCGTCCGGAGGGAAGCGCGACATCATCGTGAGGCTCTTCTCGGGGACCGAGTACGACCGTTGGCTGAAGAAGCGGGGCGGCCGGGAGGCGAAGCCATTTTGGGTCTCGCCGAAAGCGCGCACCATCGCGCTGGACCACGATTTGCCAGCGGGGGAGCCGGTCGTCCTGCTCCTCGACAATGGCTACTCGCTTCGGACGCCGAAGCGCGTTTACTGCCAATTGCAGATTCAGTTCCGTCGCCTCGACGGGGCGGCCGTGCGGCGCGCCTCGCAGTCGAATCCAAACGTGGGGTCCGGCGCGAGCGCGACTCCTTCGGCGGATGACGTGGTTCCAACCCCGCGCAGTAACGAAGAGGAGAATTTGCCTCCTCCTCCTCCTCCTCCGCCCGACAACGGCGGAAAATAACCGCGGCGTGCGCCGCGGCCGCTGATTCGGACGAGTCTACTTCGAAATCTCCGGCGAATTCGCGGGGGCATCCGCTTTCTTGCTCTTCGCGGTCCGGCCCAGCACCGGCGTCCGCATGAGGAGCAACTGCCCCGCTCCGCCGCGGCCGCCGAACCTCGGGGAGTCGTTGTTCGGCGCCTGCACCGCCACGAGCCAACTCCCCGCGCCGAAGACATCGCTTGCGTCCACAATCCCCGTCGTCTCCCACACGCCGCCCGTCCCTTCCGGAATGAGCCGTCCGTGAGGATCGCGTTCCGCGCACTCGGCGAGCGGCTCGAGCCGCCTGAGATTGAAATCCCAGCGGAGAATGCGCGAGGGGTGGATGCCTCGCCGCCCCGGGTTTTCCTGAATCATGAGCCCTCGCTCGTCGCTCTCGAGATCGCGGGGGCGGTAGAGATCGTCGGCGTCGTCACCGTCCAGAATGACCCGGAGTTCCTTCACGATCGTAGGATCGAACGAGTCGAGTTCAAGCCGGTAGATTCGCCCGTCGCCCGACACCGGACGGCCGCTCACCGGGTCGGTCCAGTTTTCGTCCCCCTGATCGGCGAAGTAGAAGGCGCTCGGATTCAGGCGATCGGGTGCCGCGTCGCCGAGCCGCGCGAACCGAAGGGCGCGTGCCGCGTTCGCCCCGAGAGCCACTGCGGCGGGATCGCTGGCGTCGCCCTCCACGGTGAATCCCCGAACCGGAACGAATCGCCCGGTGAGCGGCCGCGACTTCTTCACCATCGAAGCGAGTTGGGTGTCCTGGCCCTCGCGGGGAGGGTCGGCGTGAAGGACGAGGAGCTGCCCGCGTCCTGAGAGGAAGTCGGTGTCGCTCTCCGCCTGGTACATGTAGAGCTCGGAGCGGCCGGGGTCTCCTCCCTCGGTCAGGATCGCGATGACGCGACCGTTCGCGATGGGGAGGAGGAGCGTCGCCTCGTGACGGAAGCGCCCCAGCCCCGGGAGCGCCGCCACGACGCCGCTTCGGACACTCACGGCCGCGGCCACCCCGTGGTTCGGTCCCTGGAGCGAGTTCTCGCCGACGAGGAACTGGGGGATCAGGAAGCCCTCGTGCGTCGTCGTCAGCGTCCCGCCGCTCAACGCCTCGAAACTTTCGATCCCGTCCACGATCCAATCGGCGGCGAGAACGCGGCGCGTCTCCTGGTCGAGGAGGAGGCGCGACACACGCCCGCTTCCGACTCCGTCCTGCCACGATGTGCCGTGGGTCACGTAGATTTCGGCGAGCCCTTGCCCGACCGCCTGGACTCCGATGCCGTCGGGCTTGGGGAAGAAGAGGAATCCTTCATCGTCCGGATTCGGGGGGACGAGCGAGTCGCCGACGCTGACGAGGGGCGTGAAGTCGACGCCGTCGTAGAGCGGCCGGAGGAACGATCCGGCCTCCGTCCGGAATCCCGCGCCGGGCCAGGGACGGAGTTCGGGACGGACCGCCGCGGTCGCAACCACGGCGATTCCGATCCATAGCGCGATCACGCTCCCCAGAATCGATCGACCCATCGTACCCTCCGTCGGGTTAATCCCCGCTCTCGGGGGCTGGTTCCACGAAGATTCCATTCTCACGGCGCACGATCTCGTAGGGCGGTTCGTCACCGGTATCGTTGTAGTAGATGAGCGTCACGTCGGCGTCCTTGAGCTCGATTCCATGCTGCTTCCGAGCGTACGGCGCCACCTGCTCCCGAATCGCTTGTACGAAGCCCTCGATCTCGCGCTTCGCCCCCGCGACCTCTTCGGTGGCCCCGAGGATCTCGGCGACCAAGTTGTAGCTCTTTCGGTCGTAGGAGACCATCGTCGCCGATTCGAGCCCCGCCGTGATTCGAAAGATCGCGGTCATCCGCTCGGCGATGTCGTCGCCGACCGTGTAGGAATAGGGATTGGAGAGCCGTTTGTTGCTCGCCTCCGCGGGGGCCGCCGAGATGAAGAAGAGGGCACCGAAGAGCATGATGGTCACCACCGCCGCCCGCCGCCCGAACCCGACTCGGATCATGAGTGCCTCCGTTCGCAGAATTCGATCAACACCCCGCCCATCGAGCGGGGATGGACGAAGGCGATCTTCGTCCCATGGCTCCCTTCGCGAGGGGTTCGGTCGATCAGCTCCAATCCCGAGGCCGCGGCGCGTGTCAGTGCGGCCTCGATGTCCTTCACGTGGAACGAGAGGTGGTGAATTCCCTCGCCCCGCTTCTCCAGGAAGTTCGAGATCGCCGAACCCGCGCGAAGCGGCTCGAGGAGTTCGATTTCCGCGCCCCCCGCTTCGAGAAACGCGATCTTGAGCCCCATCGACTCGAGCGTGATCGTGTTGACGTGCCGAAAACCGAGGCTCCCGGTCCACCGGGGAATCGCCTCGTCCAGGGAGCGGACCGCGATGCCGATGTGCGCGAGTCCGTCGACGATCGGTTCGGTTGTCACGGAAGGGCCTCCCCCCGGAATCCAAGAAATACGAACACGGCGATCCCAAGCGCGATGCGGTACCAACCGAACGGCACGAGTCCGCGCCGCGTGAGATAGCGAAGAAAGGTCGTGATGGCGAGCGCCGCCACGATGGCGGCGACGACGAGCCCGATTACGAGCGGCGCGGGGCCGCCGAGCGCGGGGCCGAGGAGGGAGTCGCGGTTCTTCACGAAATCGTAAAGCGTCGCCATGCCGAGCGTGGGAAGGGCGAGGAGAAAGGAGAACTCCGCGGCCGCGACGGGGGTCGCCCCGAGCAGGAGCGCCGCGAGCATCGTGGCGAGCGCGCGCGACGTGCCGGGCCAGAGCGAGAGGCACTGCGCGAGTCCGATGAAGAGCGCCATCCGGACGGGGAAGTCGTCGACCGACTCGTAACGCGGCGCTCCGGCCCGGCGCCGGCGCCACGCCTCGATGATTAGAATCGCGATGCCCCCGACCAAGAGAGCGGCCGCCACGGGGCGCGGGCCGAAGAGGTGCTCCTTGATCCAGTGATGCGTGAGAAATCCGATCGCGGCAGCCGGCAGGAAGGCCACGAACAATCGGAGGAGGAGCGCTCGTCCCCGTGGGTGGGGCCGGACGAGACCCTGCAGCAACTCGCTCACGCGGGCGCGATAGAGCCAGACGACGGCCAACAGCGCACCCGCCTGGATGACGATCTCGAACGCGTCGATCGCGCCGCCGGAGAGTCCCATGGCGCGGGAGGCGAGAATGAGGTGGCCGGTGCTCGAGACGGGGAGGAACTCGGTGAGCCCCTCCACCGCGCCGAGTATCGCCGCTTGAATCCAGTTCATCGAGGAGGCCTCCGTGGCCGAAAGGGGGGTGGGCCCGGGGCGCTCAGACGCCCGGCTGATACGTGTGATAGACGCGCCGTAGCGCGTCGCTGATCTCTCCGAGCGTCACTCCCGCTTTCACGGCGTCGATGACGGCGGGGGCGAGGTTACCGTCGCGGCGCGCCGTCTCCTCCACGCGCGCGGTCGCGAGGCTCGCTCCCTTTTCTTCGCGCGCCGCCCGAAAGGCCCGGACGCGATCCGCCTGCCGTCGCTCGAGCGCGGGGTCGAGCGTGAAGGTCGGAGTGGCGGCCGCGTTGGGGTCGCCGAACCGGTTCACTCCCACCACGATCTTCTCGCCCCGCTCCAGCGCCAGTTGGAATTCGTAGGCGCTCCGCTCGATGGCGTCCTGGGGGTAGCCCGCTTCGATCGCGCGAACGGCGCCGCCGAGCGCGTCGATGACTTCGATCTCGTGGCGCGCCTCCC
>JANMQV010000216.1:0-23580 GCA_031370645.1 Candidatus Eiseniibacteriota bacterium
TCGACTCCGCTCTCCTCCGTTCCCAACTTGATAGAGCTGCTCGAACACGCGCTCGCGATCTTCCGCCGAGAGCCCGCAGCCGGTGTCGCTCACGGTGACGCAGACGGAGCCGACGCTCTCGGGCCGGACGTGCGCCCGCACGTGGATCGCGCCTCCCTCCGGCGTAAACTTCATCGCGTTCTCGATCAGGTTCGCCACGATTTGCCTCACGCGGGCCGAATCCCCCAGGGCTTCGGGAAGATCGGCAGCGACTTCGGACGTGAGAAGGAGTCCATTGGCCTTCGCGGTCATGGCGAGGGAGCCGACGAGGGCTGTGACGATCGGCCCGATATTGATCCTTCGGCGATCGACGACGAGTTTTCCGGTCTGGGCTCGTGTCACCTCAAGGAGGTCGCTGATCATGTTTCGCAGTTGCTCGGCGTTCCGGACCACGATTTCCAAATAATCGCGCTGTTGCTGATTCACCGGCCCTGCGATTTCGTCGAGGAGAATCGTCGCGAACTGATAGATGGGCGTGAGCGGCGAACGGAGTTCATGCGACACGTGCGAGATGAACTTGTCCTTGAGGTCGAGCTGTTCCTGCTGCGTTTGGCGCAACTCCGACTCTGTGCGAGCGAGCGTGAGGACGGTGCTCTCGAGGACGTGGTGACTTCGGCGTAGCTCCATCTGCGCTACCACCTCGCGGCCGAGGACTTCCAGCGCACGGCGCTGCCCCTCCGTGATCTTCCGCGGCACGCGGTCAACGACGCAGAGCGTCCCGACGGCGTTCCCGTCCGACATCACGAGCGGCGTTCCCGCATAGAAGCGAACACCGGGGGAGCCCGTCACGAGGGTGCTATCGGAGAAGCGCTCATCCTTCGTCGCATCTTCGACGATGAGCGATTCCTTCCCGTTCAGAATGGCGTGCGCGCAGAAGGCAACATCGCGGGGCGTCTCGGATACATCGAGTCCCAACTTCGACTTGAACCATTGGCGATCCTCGTCGATCAGACTCACCGCCGCGATCGGCGTTCCGCAAATCTCGGAAGCGAGGAGCGTGAGGTCGTCGTAGGTCATCTCGGGCGGCGTATCGAGGATCTTGTAGTGACGAAGCGTCTTCAGGCGCTCGCGCTCGTTCGCTGGAATCGCAGCTTTCACGTGGCGCTCCGTTTCGAGGCGCGAGGAATTCGTATCGTGGTGTCTGGGGAATTATCGGGAGGAATGGAGGGGCGCTTGATGAATTCCGAGGAGTAATTCAGCAATTGGGGACTATTAGAGAGAAACCGGCACTATTTGCCGCTTTCACCCTTCTTGATCGGACCCACCCGCGCGTCGATTCGCAGTTCGGATTTTTTCGCGAACGCGCCCCCCCTAATAGCGCAAGTGAGTCCGTTTCTTGGGGATAGGAATGTGTTTCGGTCGGGGGACGGAGGAAGGCTACCCGGGAAGCTACTTCGTGATCACGATCCGCCCGAGCGACGCGCCTTCGGAGGTTTCCACCCGGTAGAAGTAGACCCCCGACGGTAGACGCGCGCCATCCTCTCGCATCCCGTCCACGCGGACATCGTGAATCCCCGCGTCCAAGGCTTCTTTCTCCAGGACTCGCCGCATTTGCCGCCCCTGAAGATCGAACAACGAGACCCGCACCCATCCGCTTCGCGACATGACGAAGGTGAGCGTCGCGTCGGGGTTCATCGGGTTCGGCGAGATGGTGGAGGAGAGTGAGGAGCCCGGAGAGGAGACGCTGACCGTCAGATCGGTGTGGATGCGGCCGCCCTTGACGAGGTCCGCCTCGATCGCGAGGGTAAGGACCGAATTGCCCTTCGGCACGAGTCCAAGCAGGGCCGTCCGAAGCGCCTCCTTGGGAAAACAGACCGTTAGTTCTTCTACCCCATCCCGATTCTTATCGTCGCCAACGTTCGACTTCTCGGTGAGGGCTGGGATCCGCGACGATCCGGCGAGGAGCACGGCACTTTCCATGACCACATCGCTGTTCGCATAGGACCCGCCAACCGGCTCGAGCTGCGCGCACCACGTGGCCTTCCCGGAGCCGAGGCGAATGACGCGATTCGCGCTGGTCGTGAGTGCCAGCGCGGGGAGGACGCTCTGCACCGTCGCCGTGGTCGAGGCCGCGCTCGACGCGGCGCCGTCGTTCACCCTGAGGGTGACATCGTAAGTTCCACCCACACCATACGAGTGCGACGCGAGCGCCCCCGCTCCAGTTCCGCCGTCCCCGAAATCCCAGGCGTACGTGAGCGCGTCGCCGTCCGGGTCGGTGGAGCCGCTTCCGTCGAACTCGATCGCCACGCCGGACATTCCGCTGTACGGCCCACCGGCGTCTGCCGTTGGCGCGCGATTCAGATTCGCGATCGTGATGGTGGTTGTCGCGGTTCCCGAGACGCACGCTGCGACTCCGCTCACGCCCGTAGGTCTACAGGCGCTTTCGGCCGACAAGGTGATGACGTACGTGCCAGCCTGGGTTAGGTCCGGGGTCCATTCGAAGGTCCCCATGCTCCTCGTGGCATTCACCGAGAACGCGGCCCCCGGGGGTAGCGGCCCGGCGGTGAACGACTCGATGGGTTGACCATCCGGATCGCTCGCGCTCCCGGTGAACGTTGCGAGTGCTCCCTCCAATCCGGTGAAGGTGGCGGGGGAGGTCACGATCGGCGGCCGATCGGGTCCGGTGTTGATGGTGATCTGGGTGTTCTCAGAAGCAGAGAGCGTACTCAACGCAGCGAACGTCACCGTGTACGTCCCAGCCTGGCCGTACGCCGGAGCCCACTCGAAGAGCCCCTCGGTGTTGGCCAATCGCGGCGTGAATGTGGCGCCCGCGGGGAGCGGTGACGTCGTGAGCGAGCTGATGGCGCTTCCATCCGGATCGCCCGCGGCGACCAAAAACGAAAGGGTGCTCCCCTCGTTTCCTACGATCCTCGGCGGAACGGTCACGATTGGAGGCTGGTCGGCATTCGAGACATGAATCAGGGTCGGGGCGCCGCCCGTCATGCAAACGGTGTACGTTGCACCGCTGATCGTCACCGCGCGACAAGCGCTCACCGCCGTAATCTGGATGTTGTAGTTCCCCGCCTGTGTGTAGTCGGGGGTCCACTCGAAGGTGCCGGACGTCTTCGCGTCGCTCGGCGTGAAGGTCGCGCCCGATGGAAGAGGGCTCGCGGAAATCCCCTCGATTGGATTTCCATCGGGATCGGACGCGGTGGCGATGAAGGCGAAGTGGGCCCCCTCCGTGGCGTTCACCGTCGCGGGAGTACTCACAATCGGTGTGCGATCGAGATTGGTCACTGTGAGGATGGTTGTCGCCGTGTCGGTCGCACACTGGCCGTCGTTGACGCTCCAGCGGATGGCGTAGGAGCCGGCGTCGCTGTAGCCGAGAACGCCGCTCAATTTCGCCGTCACCGGCGAGACGCCGAGATTGTTCGTCAGCACCAGCGTGCTGGGGGCACCGGTAGCGCCGACCGTGAGCCCATTCCCCGCGTCGGGGTCTGTCGCCCAAGCGAATTGCTGGAACGGATTCCCTTCCGTCCCGCTGGCGGTCGCGGCGACCGCGAGGTTCGGGAATGTGTCTCCTGGAACCGGATCGACGCACCCCTGTCCGACACCGTCCGCATCGTGCCAGTCGCTCCCGAGCTTGTACGTGTTGTCGTAGTCCTTCCCATCGCACTGGGTCGCGAAACTCGTTTGGTAAAACGATACGGCGTACGGAGGAAGCGGAGCCCCCGGAAGAAACGAGAGGCTGGTGGTGGATGCGATGCCCGAGATCGCGAGTCTTCCAAGGCGATAGGTTCCGGGTGGGTACTGGTTGCCGTAGCGGCCAGCATAAAAGTCCGATCCCAGGTTCACCGTTCCGAGTACATCGATATAGCCGATAAGGTCCGTCCAGGCACCCCACGTAATGGGGCCCGACGCATGCAGGAGGACTGCATAGGAGTTGAGCGTTAACTGAGCTTCCGACTGCACGCACACTGCCGCCGAGCCGTCCCGATTGAAATTCGTGCGGAGCCAGATGTCGATGGAGGGTGTGGTATTCGACAGAAGATCCGCAGCTGTGTGCACGCCATCGCCGTTCACGTCGATGTACATGTACTGGGCGCGCGCCTCGCCGAACGAGAGAAGCAGTGCAATGACGATCCCAGCGGCCCAGTGGGTCGCGGAGGTTCGCGGGAACTTCCGAGCCCTCATGGCAATGCCTCGCGGGGAGATACCGGCCTTCCGTGGCGGGAGCTACAAGCCTTAGGGAACAATCAACTGGCGGGGGGAACTGCCATAATTATCGCCGATCACACCTCGTGGAACAAGACCTCTTCTCCCTGCTGTCCGGCCCTGTGGTACCGTCACCGAACTATGGCATTCGACACGACTCGAGAGGCTGCGGAAGTTCAAGCCGAAGTGATTCGTCGGCTCGGTCCGGAGCGGCGATTCGAATTGGCCTGTCAGATGAGTGAGGCGGTACGGGAGCTGGCCCGCGCACGCCTCCGCGCGACGCATCCGGAACTCGATGCTTCAGCAATCCGCGAACTCCTCATCTTCGAGCTCTATGGCATCCGACTCCCCGCCAAATGAGAGGCTCCCTACTTCACCCACCTCGCGATTCCGTTCGCCTGCTGCAGCCCCTCTCTCGGGAAAAACCCGCCCGCCACGAGCCACCCGTCGTACATCGCGAAAGCCCCGACGTGCCCGTTCAACGCGCCCATCGGTAGCCACGCGCTTCCATTCCACCGTCGCACATTCCCGGGGAACGTGCCCCCGACCACGAGCGTGTCGGCGTAGGTGCCGAGCGCTTTCACGTATTCAAACGAGTACTGTCCCACTCCGGTCCCGAGCGAATCCCAGACCGAACCATCCCACTTCGCCACGTGATACGCGGGCACGCCGCCCGCCGACGTGAATCCTCCGCCCACGATCAGCGAGTCTGCGTGCACCGTCATGGCGTAGACGGTGCCGTACGCACTCCCGCCGAATCCACCCCCGACTCCGCCTCCGACGTCCCACCAATCGAGTCCGGTCCACATCGCGATCCCCGGCGCCGAGACGCCACCGGCCTTGTCGAACGATCCGCCGGCGAAGAGCTTCCCCTTATAGACCGCGAGCGCCCAGGGGGCACTGTTCAACCCACTCCCGAGCGGGTGCCATGCGCTTCCATCCCAGCGCGCGATGAAGGAGGCGGGTTCTCCCCCGGCGGCATCGAACGTGCCGCCGGCGATCAAGTCGGCTCCGTAGACCGCGAGCGAGGTGACGCCTTGGCTCGTCCCCGATCCGAGCGGCTTCCAGGTAGTGCCGTCGAACTCGGCGATGTTTCGGAGCGTGTCGCCGTTCAAATGCGCGAACGTGCCGCCCGCGATGAGATGTCCGTTGTAAACAGCGAGCGCGTACACGCCCCCGCCGAAATTCGGGCCGAGCCGAATCCACGACGAACCATCCCACGCCGCAAGACTGGTGGCCGGGTTTCCAGCCACGTCATAGAAATTGCCGCCCGCGATCAGGCTCCCGTTCCACGTCGTGAGCGCCTCCACTTCCACGAATCCGTTCGAGAGGCCGAGGTCCTGCCACGTGCCTGGAGTGCCTGGGGGCAACGGCTTGGGGCCGGAGGGCTTCACGACCGTGGAGGACTCGCAGCCGACGGCGAGGAAGATCAGGAAGGCGACGACGCAGAGGTTCCGCGCGAATCGGTGGGCTACGGTGGCGGGGGCATTGGGTCCGAGAGCGATCATGGCGCCTCGCACGGGGCTCGGGTGGCTTCCCTTGACGCCTAAATCATAGCACCTTGCGCGACCCGATTCCCTTTGCGATCGCCGCGGCCATCTCCTTCGCCGCCGGCGGATTGTGGCGGAGCCAAAGTTCCGGCTCGATCAGCTCCAGCTCCATGATCGCAAGCCGCCCCTCGTTGTCGCGTACCATGTCGACGCGCCCATAGGCGGGGAGTGGCCGGCAGGCGGCCATCGCTCGCTCGGCCAGTTCGATCTGCTCCGCGGTGGGTGTGAGATCGCATACCGTTCCGCCGTGATCGACTTGAACTCGGAAATCCCCTGGCTTCGCGGTTTTTCGAACGGCGTGGGTGTAGCGGCCGTTCAGCACCATCAAGGTGTCCTCGCCGTCGCGCTGGATCTCCGTGACGAAGGGCTGGAGGATGAGCGCCTTCTCGGCGAGGAGGCGCCGCACGACCGGTTCCAACTCGGCCGCGTTCTCGTCATTGACGCGATAGGTGTGCCGCGCGGCGCCCGACACCGCCGGCTTGATTACCGCTTCCTTCCAACCCGACGCGGCGAGGTGGTCCGACAGCGACTCGGTGTCTCCACGCTCCATGAACCGACACGCCACGATCGGAATCCCCTGCGCCTCCAAGTCGGCGAGGTAGTGCTTGTCCATGTTCCACCGGATGATCGAGGGCGTATTGCAGAGGGTGGTCTGTCCCTCGACGCGCCCGAGCCATGCGGTGAATTCATCGAAGCGGTCGAAGTAATCCCAGATCGTCCGAAACACCGCGCAGCGGAATTGGGACCAATCGACCTCGGGACGCGCCCAATCGACGCGCGTCGTCGTGAGGCCGTGTTCCCGGAGCGCTTCGCTCAGGAGGCGGTCGTCGTGGAGAATGTTGCCGAGGTACCAGTCGTCGGGGGCTGCGGTTGCGGCTTCGTGGCGATGTTCGGTCAGGAGCGCGATATCGGCTGCGTGCGGGGTCATCGGTCCGGGAGCCTCGGGGTCAGGAGTTGTCGGTCAGGAGGGCGTGAAGCTTCTGGATCGTCGACCAGTTACGGGTCGTCGCGGCGTCTTTCATCAATTTCGCGACCGCGACCGCGAGCGGGCTCTCGAGTACGCCCGCCGGACACCAGCAGTAGGCGACGCGGGCGCCCACCGCCAACGCATCGGGAGCCCACTCTTGGCTCTGTAGCCCCTTCAATCGCGCGCGGCCCGCCGGATCGGCAAGGACCGTGATGAGGTAGCGCGACGGATTGTCCGCGACCTTGCCGAGCGGGTTCTTCCTCACGATCGTGTCGAGTTCGGGGGCGGTGAGGACGATCACGCGGCTCTTTACCCCGTGTTTCGCCTCCACGGCCTTTTCGATGCGCGCCCCGGCCTTCGCCATCGCGGCGGACGGGGCGCTGAAGACCACGTTCCCGCTATTGAGGAGCGTCTTCACGTCGGTATAGCCCAGCGATTGGAAGCAGGCGCGAAGATCGGCCATCGCGAGTCGCTTCGCCGTTCCGACGTTGATTCCACGGAAAAGGGCGACGGCCTTCAAACGGACGCTCGCATGATGCCTCGGGTCAGCGGGTGAGCCATTCGGCGACCCGGTGCCAAATGTAGGTCCGGGCGATCATGATCTTCGCGGGCTGCGCGAGAATGATGAGGAAGCCGCCGTAGAGAAACGCAGGATGATATCGGCCCCTACGGAACCGGTCGTAGAAGAGTGCGATGAGGATGAGGAGATCGGTGACTCCGAAAAACGCGGGAATTCCATACGGGCGGATCATCGGAATCCGTGCGATGGCCGGCGTCAGAATCGCGAGCGTCGCGAGCAGCATGAATCGCCGGTGGAAGTCGCTCCGCTTCCGGAAGTAGAGCCCCAGCCCCGCCAGGATCGGGAAGATGACCATGTCGGAAAGCGGGATCGCGAGAAAGGCGAGCGGCGGCGGGCCGCCCGGCGGCGTAAACCCGCGCTTCGCGGAGGCGATGGCCGCCAGGGTCCCGATAATCGGCATCAGCACTGCCACACAAGCCGCGAAGACGCCCAATTTCCGGTGGATGTCGGTCCGCCCCCCGGCCACCAGACGAACCTGCGTGATGAAGAGCACGATCCAGGTGGTGAACAGAATGCCGTGGAAGACGACGAGCGGGGTGAGCGGTTTCGCGTGGAAAAAGGGTCGTAAGTAGAACGTCGGGGCGAAGCCGGCGAACACGATGAGCGCGACGGCGACGGCCATCCATGTGTACAAACGCCGTCCCCTACGGTATCCAGGGGTCGCGGGAACAGCGGGCGCGGCTGGAGAGTTCAAGAGGGCGCTCCCGGTGGAGGGCCGAACATCAGTCGCGCGAACCAGACCGCGAAGAACGCGGAGACCGCGGCACCGATCCAGGCCGCGCCTCCTCCGTCGCTACCGATCGCGGCGCGCACCAGTGTCGTCGTGGCGATAAAGAAGAACGTGAGGTTCGCGACGACAACGGGGCGGCCGTAGATGCCGCCGATCGCGGTGAATCGTGTCATCCAGTCGAGCATGCCGAGCGCGAAGAACGAACCGCCCAGCAATTTCATGACCACGGGGCTCGTCAGTTCGCCTGCCTTCGAGACGAGCGCCCCCAGTTCTTGCGGAAGAAAAAGGGCCGCGACTCCCAACGCCATGAGGAGCACCGCAGCGGCGAAAAGGCTCGGTTGCGGTTTCATGCTCCCTCTATTGGAAGTTCCGGATCAGAACGACGTTCTGACCGCCAGCTCCGTACGTGAAGTAGATGCGGCTCCCATCACGAGACCACCCCGGATTGGTGAGTTGCCCGGTCTCGAAGTCGGTGATCGGGGTCGCGTTTCCGCCGTTGGCGTCGGTGACCCAGAGATTGATGGCGGCTCCGACACGGCGTACGACCAAGATCCGCTTCCCGTCCGGCGACCAGACATGATCGCGGACGACCCCTTCCGTGAAGTGGGTGAGCTCTATCGGTTTCCCGCCGTCGAGCGGCAACCGGAAGAGGTTGCGGAGTTCGTTCGACGCATGAATGTAGGTGATCCCCGTGCCATCCCCAGTCCACCTCAAGTCGTCGGCGCGCGGCGGTAGCGCCGGTGTCACTTTCGGCTCGCCGCCGTTCGCAGGCATGATCTGCCGAATGAAGAATCCTTCTCCCTGCACGTTCTGCACGACCGTGTGGAGGATCTTCGTTCCGTCGGGTGAGAACTGGCCGGTGGCACGCGAACCCGCTCCGAGGCGGACCGCATCCCCTCCCTGCGTGGGAACGCTCCAGAGCACGTCCGGCACATCTCTTCGCTCGAAGAGGACCGTCCGCCCGTCCGGCGACACGTCGAGGATCGTCTCGCCGTTCCCTGTTGTCAGTTGTCGTGGGTGCTCTCCATTGAGGTCTGACCGCCAGAGATGCTGAATGAGGTCGTCATCGCCCTGTTGAAAGACAAGGCCGCTCCCGGGGCGGAAGAACGGGCCGAAGGCGAAGCGATGTCCGCTCGTGAGCTTCGTGGCGTTCTCGCCGCCCGCGGAAATAGACCAAATTTGAGGATCCTCGTCCTTGATCGTGTCGAAGTAGATCGTGCTGTCCTCGCCCGATGCAAACGTCCCGACTCCCCCATCGTCGTCCGAGCCGAATGTGGCCTGGCGGACGCGCTTCGCTCCGGTCGGCGCCGCACACCAGAGGTTCGACTCCTGCTTGAATCGCACCGCCGCGACGGTGGAACCATCGGACGAAGCGCTGAGCGCGACGTAGAAGTTGGTATCGCTCGTGATGCGCGTGGCGTTCCCGCTCGGAAAGTCCAGTTTCCAAAGTTGGCCGGAAAGAGCGGTGGGTGGAACGAATGCGGAGAGGATGAGCGCCTTTCCGTCGGGAAGCCAGCAGAGGTCGAGAATCTCGACCCACGCGTTCTTTCCGATCGGCTCACGCTTCCCGTCCGCCACTCGATAGGTGACGACGGACTTCGCCTTTCCTCCGCCGCCGCTCGTTTCGATGATGGCGATTCGCTTGCCGTCTGGAGACCACGCCGGCTGCTCGAACTGGGCGGGATCCGTCACGGTCGCCAAGTCGCGGCCCTGGCCGGTCGTAAGATTGAATATCACGAGCGCGTCCTGCTTCCTGTGCGGCACGCCCCGATGGAAACAGACCTGCTTCCCGTCGGGCGAGAACGACACTCGCGAGTCGACGTCGTAAGTGCGCTTGCGGGGCGTCCCGCCGAGCGTCGGGATCTCGAAGAGCGCCTTGTATCCAGCGCGTTCCGGATCGTTGCCGAGGTAGTAGAGGTAGCTTCCGTCGGGGTTGAACGTCAGGGCGAAGGGCGCATCGTCCTGCGGCGCCAAGATCTGCACATCGCTCCCGGTGGCGACCTGGCGGACCCAGATGCTCTTTCGGCCCTCCGCCGTCTGCGTGTAGGCGAGATAACGCCCGTCGGGGGAGAGAGCGGGATCGTTGGTGATCCCGCGACTCGTGAGGGTGGAGATGCGCACTGCCGAAGGGGCCGAGCCGCTCCCACCACTCTTTCCTCGGCCGAGCAACATCCCCACCGCAAGGAGGACGCCACCTAGAACCACAGCGCCCGCGATCAGAGCGATCGGAGAGATCCGCTTCCTTGCCGCGATCGGCGCGCCGAGTGCCGACGAACCGCTGGCGGAACTCCCGGAGGCGGTGAGCGAGTCGTACTCGTCCACGATCTCCCGAAGTTCGATGGCGAGATCTTTCGCCGATTGGAAGCGCTGCTCGGGATTCTTGGCGAGGCAGCGGCGGATGAGCCGCCGGACTTCGGTCGGCACATCCTTGTTGATCTCCTCCACGGGCGTCGGCTTGTCGTGGAGGATCTTGTGCATCGTCTCGACGTTCGATTCGGCCGTGAACGGCTTCTTCCGCGTCGCCGCTTCGTAGAGGATGCAGCCAAACGAGAAGATGTCGGAGCGATGATCAACCACGGCGCCGCGCACCTGCTCGGGCGACATGTAGCCGACGGTGCCGACTACGGCCCCGACACTCGTTCCGTCTCCGTGCGTCGGCCCGCTCGTCACGTCAGCGTCTGCCGGCGCCTTCTCGGTTAGTTTCGCGAGGCCGAAGTCGAGCACCTTCGCGAAGCCGTCCTTCGAGACCATGATGTTGCCGGGCTTCAGGTCGCGATGAACGATCCCCGCGGCGTGCGCCTTTGCCAATCCCTCGGCTGCCTGCGCCAGGTAGCCGAGCAGCGTGCGGAGGTCGGTCTTGTCGAGGTGGATCTTCGTACTGAGCGTGTCGCCGCTCACGAGTTCCATGGAGATGTAGTGGAGCGCGGACGATCCGGAATCCTTCACGCCGCCTTCGGCGCCGTGGACTTCGTCCTGACCGATCTCGTAGATCGTGACGATGTTCGGATGATTGAGCGACGAGGCCGACTTCGCCTCGCGGACGAAGCGGCGGACGCGTTCTTCGCTCTGGACCAGTTCGGGCGGAAGGATCTTGAGCGCGACGTTTCGCTCGAGCGTCTGATCCTGCGCTAGGTAAACCTCCCCCATGCCGCCGGCGCCGAGCGGGCCGACGATGCGGTAGTGGGCGATCTGATCCTGTGGCTGGAGGGTGCGGGCCGAAGTCATGAGCGGCGATTCTACCGCTTCTTCTGGTAGTAAGGCCACGCCTCCGCGTCGCCGGCCCAGCGGGGGGCGTAAATGCAGAGAACCACCAGAATCACGAGTTCCACGAGGTAGGCGAGGAGCGATGCCTCGAACCCGTAACTGCCGCCGGTCCAGAGCGTGGGGCCTTTGAGCTCGGTGGAGAAAAGCGCGCCGGGTGAGAGCATGCCGCTGTCGCGCATGCCGAATCCGAGCGCCGCCACCAAGTTCCACCCCGCGTGATAGCCGCAGGCGAGCCAGAGCGATCCGGTTCGCGCGGCGAGGAGAGCCAGAAGTACCCCATTCGCGGCGGTGATGATGAGGCCCGCCGGGTTCGCCCCCGGATTTCCCGCGTGGACGAGACCGAAGATTGCTCCCGAAATGATCGACGCGACCCACGGCCCGCCCATGGCGCCGATCGCCTGCATGAAGTAGCCGCGGAGCACGAGCTCTTCCCAACTCGAGAGGAGCGCCGTCGCGATGAACATCGGAAGCGTTACCGCGAGGAGATCGGGCGTCACGCGTGTGATGGTGGCGATGCCGACGGCGGCGAGGCCCCAGGCGACGAGCGCCGGTGTGAGACCACCGAAAAAGAGTCCGATCGTCACGCGGCGGAGAAGGCCGGGAGCGAGGCCGAATCCCACCGTGCGGAGTCCGCGTCCCTCGAACAAGCGGAGCGAGAGCCAGGTGACGCTTGTGGCCAGAAATA
The DNA here is from genome assembly GCA_031370645.1 of Candidatus Eiseniibacteriota bacterium. Taxonomy (GTDB): domain Bacteria; phylum Eisenbacteria; class RBG-16-71-46; order SZUA-252; family SZUA-252; genus SZUA-252. Next base: position 11,971 of record JANMQV010000216.1, read on the forward strand.
CCAACACCGCGCCGACGGCCAGGAGCGGAATGGGGTTCTCCATTTCCTCCCTCATGCCGCGCGGCAGTCCCGTCAATTTCCAGATGACTTGAATCACGATCGCCCCGCCAATAAGGAGCACGAGGAATCCGATGAGACGGAAGGCGGGGTGAAGGCGGCGAATCAGGGGGAGTTGAACTGCCTCGGGCGGGATCGGCAGCTCGGGCGGTCCAATCGGATCGAATGGGGCGCCCGGAACCGGCGTCGAATGCGGCACCGCGACCGGCTCGTTCCCCGGCTCCTCGTTCACGATCCCACCAATCTTCCCACGAGATCCTTCGCGCGAAACGGCCCCGGCTCGGCGATCAGCGCGCGGGCGGCGGCGACTTGCCCCCAAGTGTTCCAGAGAAGCACTCCGCGAACCCGGCCTTTAGCGAGGTAGTAGACCACGCCCTCGCGAAACGGCGTATTCCAATCGGCCACGACTTCGCCGCGCGGATCCATCTCGCCCACGGCTTCATAGCCGAGGTCGAAGAGATCGGAGTAGAAAAAGGGGAGATGGGTGTAGGGCGTGGCGTCGCCCGCCATGGAGCGCCCCGCGGCGCGGCCCATCGTGTTGGCGTTGTCTTCGTGCTCCACCCGAATGCGGGCCCCGAGCGCGGGGACGGCGAAGTTCGCGACGTCGCCGGCGGCGAAGACATCGGGGTTCGAGGTCCGAAGCCGGTCATCCACCACGATGCCGTTATCGACGGTGAGTCCCGCCGCGGCCGCGAGTTCGGTGTTCGGCGTGATGCCGATCCCCGCGACCACGGAATCAACCGCGAGCTCGGCACCGCTCTTCATCTGCACGACAACTTGTGCCCCGCGTTCGCTCATTCCGGTCACTTGCTCGCCGGGGCGGACGTCGACGCCCTTTTCACGGTACGTACCGACGAGGAATCGCGCCAGATCGGCGGGGAAGAGGCGCGAGCCGATTCCGTCGTCGGGGAAGAGCATCGTGACCTTTCGCCCCTGCATCGCGAGTGCGGCCGCGACTTCGGAACCGATGAAGCCGCCGCCGATCACCGCGAACGATTTTCCTTCGTCCGAGAGCGCGCGGAGTCGGCGATAGTCGCCGAGAGTGCGGAAGTAGATGACGCGGTCCCCGCCGAACGGGAGTCGGCGCGCCGTGCCGCCCGTGGCGAGCAGAAGTTTGTCGAAGGTGGAGGTCGCGCCGCGATCGTCGGTCACGCGCTTCCCCGCGAGGTCGAGGCTGGTCACCAGACGACCAAGGTGAAGTTCAGCGCCCGTCTCGCCCGTCTTTCGCCAGACACTCTCGAGCGCGTCTCCCTTCCAAAGCCCCTTCGAGAGCGGCGGTCGAGCGTACGGCGAATCCTCTTCCGCTCCAATCAAGCCGATCGGCACCGTGGCGTCGAGTTCGCGAATGCCGCGCACGGCGGCGTCCGCGGTCATACCACCGCCGATGATCAGGTACCGGTAGTGAGTCGTCATGTGGTGGCTCCCTGATGTGGTGCGGGACGTGGAAGCGTGTAGGTCCATTCGTCGCTCTCCGATCCCTTGAAGTGGTCGGCGTTCTTCTTGAGGGAGCCGCGCTTGAATCCGAGCCGCTCGAGAAGCGCGATCGAGGCGGCATTCCGCGTGTCCAACTCGGCGCGCACTTCCGAGGCCCCCTGCTCAAATAGCGCTTCAATCACCCGCCTACACGCCTCGGTGGCGTATCCGCGCCGCCAGTACGGCGCGCCGATCTCATAGGCGAGCTGCGCGCGGCCATCGCGCGGGAGCGTCACCTGCACGGTGCCGACGCAGATGCCGTCGGACTTCAAGCGCGCCGCCCAGTTAAGCCACGCTTCGTCGCCGTCGGGGGAGCTCCGCAATTCGAGAAACTTGTAACGCGCCTCCAACTTCTCAAGGGACTCCGGCGGATCCTGCGGCACGTAGCGATACATGGCCGGGTCGGAGAAGATCTCGAACAACTCGGCCGCGTGCGTTTCGCGGAGCGGTTCGAGCCGGAGCCGCTCCGTTTCGAACACCGTCTCTCCGAGACTCACCCGCGCATCCTTCTACTGTCCGGCCTTCCGCTCCAGGAGACAGACCGCGGACCAAGGTTGCGCTCCCTGGCGCCCCGTCGATTCCGGAAGGAGCGCGAAGAGCCGCAGAAGCCACGGGAGCCGGCCGACGCGCGCCGCTTCCTTCAGGAACGAACGGACCGCCACCGGATGCCACCCGAATTTCTCGAAGAACGGAGGGCCCTCTTCGGGGCCGAACTTGAACGGCGCGTTCGCTTTCGTCAGGTGATCCTTGCTCGCCCGCGACATGATCTTCAAGAGTCCCGGGGAGCCGAGGTCGATGATCCACTTCCCGAGCGAGCCGCCGACGGCCGAGAGATCGCCGGCGAGGGAACCAACCTCTTCCGGCGCGAGATAGATGAGGAGCCCCTCGCACATGACGAGTGTTCGCTTGGCGCTCCCCGCCAGCCGAGCGAAGAGTTCCCGGCGAGCCGGCACGTTCGCGAGGTCGAGCCGCACCCGTTCGAGCGCGCAGACGGGACGCTCTCCCGCGAGGATTCCCTCCTTATAGTCGAAGATCTCGGGGAGATCGACCTCCACCCAGCGGAGCGACTTCGGAAGTTGCATGCGGTAGGGCCGCGCGTCGAGCCCGGCCGCCATGTTCACGACCAGATCGGTGCCCGCCACCACCTCCGCCTCGATCATTTGATCGAAGAGGAGCGTGCGCGCGATCAGGGGCCAGTCGCCGCGCGAAGCGAGTTTCACGGTCGCGGCGATCTGCTCGCCCCGCTCTCCGGCAAGCCGGCGCGCGAAGGGGTCGCGAAAGAGCGGATTTTGGCGTTCCGTCTCGCGGGCGCGGTAGGCCGCCACCCAGCGCGCGGTGTCGGAGATATTTCGGATGAGCGGTTCTGTTTCGGGTGTCGCCATCGTCTCGATCCTATCCTTTTCGAGGCGCGGAGGTGCGGCTCACCCCCTCCGCGAGGAGTCCGCGGAAGGCTTCCGCGTCGTGCGAGGCGACGGCGGCCACCACCCGGGCGAGCGCCGCGCGAAGTCGTTCCAGCGCCGCCGCCGAATGGGGATTGCTCGCCTGGATCTCATAGTAGACGTCCGGGCTCTCCCGCACGACCGCCGAGGCGAGCGACTCCAGCGCCTGAAACGTCGTGCTCCGCATCGGATGCTCGGTCTGCGGAAGTGCCAGGGAGAACGCGATGGCGGTGGCGTGGGCGAGGCTCATGAGGTCCGCCATGATGCGATCGTGCTCTTCGAGCGGTAGCGGCACGACGCGCGCGGTCGTGGAACGGAAGAGTGACTCGACGACGGCGGTGGCCCTCGCGTCGCCCGTATCGCAAATCACGACGTCGGCGTCGCGGAGGAGGAGGATCGACGGCCCGAACATCGGGTGAATCGAGGCGACGCGCCCACCCGCGCGCTGAAGGGCGCGGATCGATTGCACGAGCGGCGTCTTGATGCTGGCGATGTCGACGACCACTCCGGCAAGCGGCTTCTTCGACCACTCGGCGTAGAGCGCGGCGGTCGCGGCGGGCGGTGTCGAGCAGACGACGAGATCCGCGGTCGGCAAGGTGCGTTTGGCCCACTCGTTCTCTTCGGGATTGCCCGCGGGATCGAGCGCGCCGGTGTCGAATCCCTGCGCCGAAAGAAATCGGCAGAGCCAGCGCCCCATCCGGCCGGCGCCACCGACGACCACGGCGCTCTTCCCCGCGCCGACGGCCGCGACGCGCATCCGCTCCTCGTCCTGCACCCGCACCGACGCGCGAATGAGCCGCGCGATCAGATCCTCGGCGACGTCCGTGTCGAGGCCCAATTCCTTGGCGTCGGCGCGCGCGCGCTCCAGCACGATCCGCTCTTGCGCGTAGTCGACCGTCGAGAGATTCAGGCGATGCTTGATCTCCCCCACCTGCCGCACCAGCGCCACTCGCTCCGCGGCGCGCGCCAGAAGTTCGCGGTCGATGAGCCGGATCCGTTCGCGCAGTTCTTCGAGGGTTTCTTCGGCCATCCTCGTCCTTTCCGCCTAGTGGCGGGCCAGCCGGAGTTCCAGGTGTCGCTTCACGTCGGGCCACTCCGTCGCGAGGATACTGTAGAGCACCGAGTCGCGCACGGTGCCGTCGCGACGCGCGAAGTGATGCCGGATCACGCCGTCTTTCTTGGCGCCGAGCGCTTCGATCGCGCGCTGGGAGGTGAAATTGAAATTGTCGGTGCGAAGGCCTACGACGGCGCAGCCTAGCGTATCGAACGCATGGCCGAGGAGGAGGAGTTTGCAGGAGGTGTTCACGTGGCTTCGTTGCCACGTCTTCGCGTACCACGTGTAACCGATTTCGACACGGTCGGCGTTGGCGATGATGTCGTGGTAACGCGTGCTCCCGACGATCGCGCCGCTCGTCACCTCGCGCACGACCCAGGGAAGCATCGTGCCCGCCTTCTGTCCCGCGAGCGCGGCGTCGATGTAGGCGGCAATTTTATCCGGCTCGGGGACGGCGGTGAACCAGAGCTTCCAGAGGTCACCGTCCGACACGGCGGCGGCTATGGCGTCTCGGTGGTCGGGCGTGAGCGATTCGAGGCTGACGCCGTGTCCCGCCAGATTGATAGGCTTGGGGTCGATCATGGCGCCTCATCTTATCCCCTCGGCCCCACGACGCCAATGCCGTGTTGCCGTGGGGCAGGGGGGTGTGGTGTCATCGACGAGAGGCGAATGCCTCGAGTCCCGCTTGTGGAAGGAGGATCAGATGTCCTTACGATCGATGGGGGCCCGCGCTGCGATCATCGCGCTGGCCGCCGCCCTCTTCGCGCCCTGCTTGGTCCGCGCCCAATCGCTCTGGCTTCCGCGAGACGCCGGGCAATCCGTGACGCTCGAGATCCTCAAGCCGGACTTCGATTACCCTTCGGCCGCGGGACAGGAGAGCTTCGGAACCGTCGCCCTCTGGCTTACGGCCCGGCTGCCGGTGAGAGAGAAACTCTCGCTCATCGTGCAGGTCCCGGCCTCGCATTACAGCGGGCCCGACAACTACACCCAATCCGAGACGGCGCTGGGAAATCTCTATTTTGGCATCGAGGGGCACGGCCCGATCTTCGGAGAACTCGGCGTGCACATCCCAACCTCCAGCGGCAACTCGTTCAGTGCACTAGCAACGGGGTTGGTGAGCGACATCGGCCGGTGGGAGTCGTTCTACCACGACGTGCTATCGGTGCAGGCGGCCGTTCACGTTCATCGCGTCACCGAGTCGCACCTGATGCTCGGTTTGAGACTCAGCGGCGACGTCTCGATTCCCACGGTCGGCCGCTCTGAGACGGAATTCATCGGCGGATTCGCGGGGCGGATTGGCTACGAAGACGCGCGGGTCCGACTCGGCGGCGGAATCACGAACCGAATTCTCGTCACGGAGAACGTCCCCAAGTTCGCCGATCGGATGGAGCATCAGGTGGAGCTTCACGCCGACGTGGGCTCCGGAACGTTTCGACCGGGAGTCGATGCACACTTCCCTCTGAAGGACATCAAGGACTTCGTCCCGATCGTCTACGGGGTGAACTTCCGGTACATCTTCTAGCGCCGCGCGGGCCGACGGCTAACGGTAGGTCGTTCCCTCGTGCCGGAGCCATCCCGCGGGGTGGCGTCCGGAGGGATCGGCGTGCGTCCAGTGAAGCACTCCACCCGCCGCATTCCACTCGTACTCGCCGCGGAACGCCACGAGATCGCCCGCCTTTAGTCCCTCGATGCGCCGTGAGAGGTCGATGTTGTGGGCGACGAGAAGTGTCTGCTTCGAATCGAGCCGAAGAATGAAGCGTTGGTGCCGGCTCCCGTCGGTGTCGTCCCTCAGGACTTTGGCGACGGTTCCTTCGCCTTCGACCTCAATGTTGCTCTCGCGCTGATCGTAAGCGCGGGCGAGAGCCGCGTCACCGGTGGGCGCGACGGTGGCGCGTTCGGATTCCGCCGCGTGGGGCGGTTCCTGTACGGCCGCGGAGTGATCGGCCGGAAGCGGACCACCGCAGTTGGTGAGCGTCGCAACGAGCCCGAGGGAGCCGACGTATCGCGGTAACCGCCTCAACGTCGGCGCCTTACTTTCCGGCCCGCGCCGCGGCGCAGAAGTCGTTCACCTGCTTGTCCGTCGTCGTGAACGACGTCACGAGCCGGATGAAGCTGTCGTTCTCCGCGAGCCGCGTTCCCGGTGGAAGCGCGTCGATATACCAATCGTAGAACGCCGCGCCCGCCGCTTTCAGACGCGCGGCTGTCACCTTCGGCATCACCACGAAGATCTCATTCGCCTGCGGCGTGCGGACGACGTGAATCCCCGGAACCTTCGCGATTCCCTCGGCCAGTTGCGCCGCTTTCTCATTCGCGTGACGCGCCAGCTCGAGCCAATGCCCGCGCTCGAGCCAGCCCACGAACTGCGCGCCGAACAACCGCCCTTTTGAGACGAGATGCCCGGAGCGCTTCCGGCGATGAATGAAGTCCGTCGCCAACTCCTTCCGGAAGAAGATCACCGCCTCCGCGGCGAGCGCTCCGTTTTTCGTGGCCCCGAGCGTGAGTACGTCCACGCCGGCCTTCCAGGTGATATCCGCGGGGGCGCAGCCGAGCGAGGCGACCGCGTTCGAAAAGCGCGAGCCATCCATGTGGACGTGAAGCCCATGGCGGTGCGCCGTCTCACAGAGCGCCGTCAGTTCCGCCGGCGTGTGGACGATCCCGTTCTCCGAGGCCTGCGCCACGCTCACCGCCGCGGCGCGCGAATTGTGCGGCTCCTCGACGGTGCCGGAGCGGAAGTACGCATCCAAATGCCGCACTTCAAGTTGTTCGTCGCCCCGGGAAATACCCCGAACGCGGGCACCGCCGGAGAAGAATTCCGGCCCGGTCGATTCATCCAGGATCACGTGCGACTGGTCGTGGCAGAGAATCGTCTCCCACGGCTTCACCATGCAGGAGAGGGCGAGCGCGTTCGCGGCCGTGCCGGTGGCAACGAAGAACGCGTCGAGATCGCAGACGAAGGTCTCCCGAAGCGCCGCGACCGCGCGTTCGGTCCACTCGTCATGCCCGTAGCCGTACGTGTGGCCGGAGTTCGCGCGAGCGAGCATCTCCAACACTCGAGGCGAGGCGCCGGTCTGGTTGTCGCTTCCGAATTGCATACCGGCCATGATATCGCGTCCGCGTCCGCTACGGGGAAGGCGAACGAGGGCCGAGCGACGCGGGTTACCTGGCCCTCACCCTCCGAACGGTGAGGCGGAGAAGCCCCGAGACCATCGTCACGAGCAGCACCAGCACCAGGGCGCCGGTCCAAGCCTGCCGGTTCCAATCGTCGTAGGGCGCGCGGGCGTAGTCGAAGATGAAGACGGGGAGCGTCGCCATCGGCTCGTCGAGTTTGAGCGACCAGAATCGATTCCCGAGGGCGGTGAAGAGGAGCGGCGCGGTCTCGCCCGAGGCACGCGCGACCGCGAGCATGCACGCGGTCATGATGCCCGGCCGGGCGGCGGGGAGTACGACCTGCTGGATCGTTTTCCAGCGCGGAGCGCCGAGAGCCAATGCGGCCTCCCGGTACGAGCGCGGCACGAGGAGCACCATCTCTTCGGTGCTTCGAATGATCGTCGGCAACATCAAGATCGCGAGCGCCACGCTCCCCGCTAGCGCCGAAAAGCGTCCCATCGGCACGACGACCAAACCGTACGCGGCGACACCGACCACGATCGACGGGACACCGCTCAGCACGTCGGTCGTGTAGCGGACCATCATCGCGAAGCGCCCGCGGCCGTATTCCGCGAGGTAGACGCCCGCGCCGACGCCGATCGGAACCGCCGCCGCGGCCGCCATCCCGACGATGACGAGGGTCCCGACGATCGCGTTCGCCACGCCCCCGCCGAGTTCGCCCACCGGCTTTGGCATATGCGTGAAAAAGGCGAGGTTGAGTCCCGAGAGTCCCTTCCCCAAGAGATGCGCGACGATGAAGACGAGCGGGAGCACCACGAGCCCGGCCGCCACGTAGCAGGCGGCGATGACCGCCATGTTCCAGATCCGGCGCCGGCGCATCAGGCTGCTCCCGCCGTGTCGCGCCGGCCGCCGGTCACCCAATAGACCAAGAGCCGCGCCAGGGCGTTCATCACGATCGTCACCGCGAAGAGAACGAGCGCGATTTGGATGAGCGCCGAGAGATAGATCGGGCCCGTTGCTTCCGTGAATTCATTCGCGATCACGCTGGCCATAGTCGCGCCGGGGTCGAGGATCGAGGTCGGGAGTCGATTCGTGTTTCCGATCACCATCGTCACGGCCATCGTCTCTCCAAGAGCGCGCCCGAGCGCCAGGATCACAGCGCCGAGGATGCCGGGCTTCGCGGCACTCAGGGCCACGCCGATCGATTCGGCCTGCGTGGCTCCAAGCGCGAGCGACGCTTCCCGAAGCGACTTGGGTGTCGCGAGCAACACTTCGCGCGAAATGGAGACGATGGTCGGAACGACCATGATGCCGAGGATGATGCCGGCGTTCAGGATCCCGATACCAAACGGCGCGCCGCTGAACAACGGGATGAAGCCGAGATGCGCGACGATCCATGGTTCGACCGTGGTGCGAAGAAACGGCGCTAGAATGAAGAATCCCCAGATGCCAAAGACGATGCTCGGAATGGCGGCGAGAAGCTCCATGACGAAGGAGACGATCTCGCCCATCCGTTGGCTCGACAGCTCCGCCAGGAAGATCGCGCTCCCCACACCGAGTGGCACCGCGAAGAAGAGAGCCAGGAACGAAGTAGCGAGCGTGCCGACGACGTACGGCAATGCGCCGTATCGATCGAATACCGGATCCCACTCCGTGGAGGTGAGGAATCCCCAGCCGATCGTCTTCATGGAGAGTCTCGCCCCGAGGAACGACTCGAAGGCGATCAGGACGACGATGAAAAAGACGACGGCCGCGGCCCCCATGAGGAGGCCGCGGTAGACGTCGTCGAAGCGGATGGCGGGGCGGGCGCGCAAACCCCGCAGGGCCCCCACCACTCCGCTGATCCGTGCTTCGGCCAATCTACTTCCGGGACGCGATCGGCTTGCCGGCCGCCGTGAGCGAGAGGAGATTCGCCTGGTTCACCTTCACGACCGACGCCGGGAGCCGCGCGTAGTCGAGCCCTTCCGCGACTTCCTGCCCGTCGGTCATCGACCAGTTGATGAAATCGACGAGCGCCCTCCCCTTCACCGCGTCGCGCTGCTCCTTGTAGACGAGGAGGAACGTGAGCCCCGCGATCGGATACGCCTGCGGATCGGGCGAATTGACGATCGGCGTCCGGACATCCTTCGCGAGCGCCACCGCGGCGCCGTTCGCGGCCGCCGTGGTGGAGGCGAGCGACGGCTCGATGAAGTTGCCGGCGACGTTCTTGATGTGCGCCACCGAGAAGTTGTTCTGCTTGGCGTACGCGAGTTCGACGTAGCCGATGGCGCCAGGAGTCTGGCGCACCAAGCCCGAGACGCCTTCGTTCCCCTTGCCACCGATACCGACCGGCCAGGAGACGGAGGTGTTCACGCCGACCATCTCTTTCCACTCGCTGCTCACCGCGGCGAGGTAGGAGACGAAAATGTAGGTCGTGCCGCTGCCGTCCGACCGATGGACCGGAAGGATCGGAGAGCCGGGGAGCGCCACGCCGGGATTGGCGGCGGCGATCGCCTTGTCGTTCCACATCTTGATCTTGCCCATGTAGATCCCGGTGACGATCTGGGGCGTCATCTTCAGCGGCGCCTTTAGATCGGGCAGGTTGTACGCGAGAACCACCGCTCCCGCGACCGTCGGGAAGTGGAGGATTTGCCTCGGCATTTCCTTCATCCGCTGGTTGTTGAGGGGAGCGTCCGACGCACCGAAGTCGACCGTGCCGGCGCGGACCTGCTGAATGCCGCCGCCGCTTCCGATCGACTGATAGTTGATCTGCGTGCCGGTCACCTTGTGGTACATGTCGAACCACTTGGAGTAGAGCGGGTACGGAAACGTGGCGCCCGCGCCGGTGAGGTTCTGGGCGGCGACGGGCGCCGGAAGCGCGCACGCCCCCGAAGTCACCATCGCGGCCACCGCCATGACGCCGATGATGCTCTTCCTGAATCCAGCGTTTCGAATTGAAATCATCTGATCGTTCCTCCGTTCCGTGCCGTTAGGGCTTCGAGAATTTGAAGTAGAAGGTGAGTCGTGCCTGGAGATCGTGGTGCAGCGGAGCGGTCGTGGTACCCCGCGCGCGGTAGCCCGACGCTTCGATGTTCGGCATGACGTGAACGTCCTTGTACGGCTCCCAGTCGACGCCCGCGATGTAGAGATCGGAGTCGATCCGGTTGGCTGCGCGTGTGTTCGGTTGCCAGCGATCGTAACGTCCGAACACGGTCGCCTTCTCGTGCGCCTTGTAGCGCCCGAAGAAGGAGAGCCCGAACGGCTCCGTGTTACCGCCGGTGCGGCGATGGTTGATGCGATCAACCGCCTCGGCGCCGAGCGCGAGGCGCCTGAGTTCGTACCACGTAAAGACCTTGTACGTCGCCTTGTCGGCCCCGTTCGGCCCCCATTCGTAGTCCACGAACGGCTCGATCCGGAGGTCGGAGGTGATCTGGAGCGGCAGGCTCAGGTAAGCCTTCTTGTAGCGGTTGTCTTCCGGCTTATTCCCAAGTCCGTTCCCGAGCATGGCGTTGAACCCGACCTTGTGGCCGTTGTCCGCGAAGCCCTTGAGGATCACCCCGATGTCCGAGCTGCTCCCGAGTCCGCGGAAATCCGCGATCGATTTCTCGAGCGATCGATAACCGAAGATCTCGTCCACGCTCTCCCAGATCGGCGTGGAGAGAATGCCAAACTGGAACGTGGTTCGTGGCAGGACGTTCTTCACCTGGAGGTAGGCGTTTCGAAGCGCAATCCCCACCTTGCCGTCCGAGGTGAGCGACTTGCTGTCCGCCTCGAGACGAACGCGGGTGGAGTACTTGATCGAGAGATCGGCGTCATGCTGAAAATAGACCCGGCGGACCTGAATCCCGTTCAGGTCGCGGCCGATTACCTTCGGCTGTCCGTTCGCGTAGGGCGAGCCGTCGAGATTCGTCTTCGCGCTGTCGGTGCCGCTCGCGTTGTACGAGTGCCCGGGGTCACCGGTCACGTTGTAGTAGTAGTCGCCGAAGATGTAGCCGCTGAACCGACCTCGCGGAAAGTCGGGATCGGTGCCGGCGACCGGCGTCTGCGCCGCTGCTTGCTTCGCGGATAGACCGAGAACCCCCGTGGCGAGAACCGCGAGAAGTAGCGCCCTCTTCCACCGCTTCCGTTGCGTCATTCGTTCTCCTTCTCCCCTGTCGTCCGCCGCTTCACGTGGCGTCGGGCCGATCCGGCGCATTCGCGTCGGCCGCCCTAGCTGGCGGTGCTAGAGAGAAGGTACGGAAAAGGCAGTGAAGGCGGTGTTACGAATCAATGCCATCGATGTTACGGCTGTAACAGGAGGAGGGCGTGGGAACTACGGAGGCGCCTAGCGGGCGGTGGTACAGAGCTGAACGCGGCGGGGCGCCGTTACAACCGACGCATTGCCTCCAGCATTTCGCGGACGGCCTCGGTCAGGCCAACTTCCACGGAGCGCGAGATGAGGGTGTGGCCGATGGAGAGTTCCGTGAAAGGGTAGCGGCGAAGGAGGGCGCCGACATTGCG
>JANMQV010000002.1:0-4663 GCA_031370645.1 Candidatus Eiseniibacteriota bacterium
CACCGGAAGCTCCTCCCCGCCCTGTTCGCGCTCTCTCGTGAAAAACTCTTTCACCCGAAGAGCGCCGTGGTCGGCTTCGCCCGGCGCCCGCTCTCGGACCAAGAGTTCCGCGACTCCTTACGCCCCGCCGATCCGGCTGCCGCGAACCACGAATGGCAGCGATTCGCCGCGTCGCTTCACTATCGAACCGGAACGTTCGAGAACGCGGAGGACTTCACGGCGCTCCGCGTCTATCTCGAGGAGCTCGAGCGCGAGCGAGGGACGGCGGGAAATCGGATCTACTATCTGGCCACTCCTCCCGACGCCTACCCCCTGATTCTCGAAGGGCTCCGCGCCGCGGGGCTTGTCCATCCCGTCGGGGATCCCGCTCGCTGGACGCGCGTCATCATCGAGAAGCCGTTCGGGCACGATCTCGAGTCGGCGCGCGCCTTGAACACGCAAGTCCACGCCTCCTTCGACGAGCGTCAGGTCTTCCGCATCGACCACTACCTCGGCAAGGAGACGGTGCAGAACATCTTGGTCCTCCGCCTGGGAAACGGCATCTTCGAGCCGCTCTGGAACAACCGTTATGTCGATCACGTCCAGATCTGCGTGGCGGAGGCGATCGGCGTCGAGGGTCGGGCGAACTACTTCGAGCGATCGGGGGTCCTTCGCGACATCCTGCAAAACCACATGCTCCAACTTCTCACGCTCACGGCGATGGAGCCGCCGGCCCGCTTCGAGGCCGACGCGGTGCGCGACGAAAAGGTGAAGGTGCTCCGCGCGCTCGCGCCGCTTCGCCCCGAGCAGGTCTCGGAGCGCACGGTACGAGCGCAGTACGCGGCCGGCGCCGTGGCCGGAGGAGCCGTGCCGGGGTATCGCGAAGAGCCGGGCGTAAACCCGCGATCCACGACCGAGACGTTTCTCGCCGTGAAACTCGAAGTCGATAATTGGCGATGGGCCGGCGTCCCCTTCTACCTCCGAACCGGCAAGCGGCTCGCCAAGCGCGCCACCGAGATCACGATCGTCTTCCGCCATCCTCCGTACGCTCTCTTCCGCTCGGCGGGGTGCGAGTCGCTCGAGGCGAACGTGCTTCGGCTCCGCATCCAGCCCGATGAAGGGATCTCCCTCTCCTTCGGCTCCAAGTCGCCCGGGCAATCGCTCCACATCGACCCGGTCCGAATGGACTTCAATTACCTCACGTCGTTCGGCGCCGATCCGCCCGAGGCCTACGAGCGGCTGTTGCTCGACTGCAATCTCGGCGATTCCACCCTCTTCGCGCGACGCGATGAAGTGGAATTGGCGTGGGAGCACGTCGACGCCATCGCCTCCGCGTGGCAGGCGGGATCTCCCGCGGTCGGTTCCTACGCCGCGGGGTCCTGGGGCCCGGCCGAGGCCGACGCGCTTCTGGCGCGCGACGGGCGACATTGGCGCCGCCTGTGAAGTCGCCGGCACCGACGCCCGCGGGTCCGGGACCCGAGCCGCTTCTACTCCTGGGCCAGGAGGGCGAGCGACCCTTCGACGCCACGGCACTCGAGCAGGAGCTTCGCGCCATGTGGAAATCGGCGGCGCATTCGAAGGCCGCCCTCTATCGCGCCGCGCTCGCGAACGTGATCGTCCCGCTCGACGCGACGACGCACGCGCCGCTCGATCCCGTGCTGGTCGAGCTGACGCGGCGCCATCCGTCGCGCCTCTTCCGCTTGGAGCGCGTCGCCGCAAGCCGGGAGGGCGCGCCGGCCGCGCCGGGTGCGCTCCTCGCGCGCGCCACGGCGTTCTGTCACCTCCGCCCCGGCGGAGGCGGACTCATCTGCTCGGAGCAGATCGTTCTCTCCTCCGCGCCCTCCGCGGAGCCGCTCGTGCCGAGCGCGGTCGCTTCCCTACTCGTCGGCGATCTTCCGGTCATTCTCCTGCGACTCGACGGCGACCGCGAACCCGAGTCGTGGAGCGCCCTCGAGACGATGGCGGACGTCGTGCTCGAGGATTCGGCCACGCGCGACGACGCGGCTTCGATGGCGGCGGTCTGGCGGCGGATCGCGGCGCGTGGGAGCAGCCGCTCTCGCGACATCGCCTGGGCGCGACTTGCCCCGTGGCGAGAACTCCTGGCGGAAGTGTTCGATCAACCGATCGCGTCGAAAGCGATCTCCGGTCTACGCGACGTCGTCCTCCACTACGGCGGCGCGGCACCGCCGGCTGGAGCGTGGCTCCTGGCTGGATGGATCGCCTCGCGTCTCGGGTGGACTCTTCGCGACCGTCACGCCACGCGCTACCGCTTCGACGCGCCCGGCAGGACGGTCACGATCGCGTTCGAGCGGGAGCCCGACGTGGCTGAACCGGTTCTGACGGCCGTGCGGCTCCGCTCCGGGAAGCCGAATCCACTCGACGTGGTCGTATCGCATGGAGGACGCGCCGGCTCGGCCACGGTGGAGTTCGTGGCGCCCGAGGCACGGCTCCTCGAGCGAACGTTCGGCTACCGAGAGTTCGCGGCCTGCCTCGTCGGCGAAATCCACCGCCACGAGCCGAACACCGCGCTCGATGACGCGGCACCGGTGGCCGCGGCGCTGACGGCACTCGGGAGCACGCTGTGAGCGCACGGCTCGTCCTCGCCGCCGATGTCGGTGGAACGAAGACCAATCTTGCCTTCGTTCCTGCTCCCGCGCGAGGGACGATCGGCGACCCCGTCGCGATCGCGACGTACCGCTCGGCCGATTTCCCATCGCTTGAGGCGATGCTCGACGCGTTCCGCGGGACGCACGCCCCGACCCTCCCGGGCCCGGTCGCGGCCGCGAGCGTCGGATATGCGGGGCCGATAGCGGGTGGAAAAGGCGTCGGGACCAACGTCCCCTGGGCGGTCGACTCCGCCTCGCTGGCTCGCCACCTGGGACTCCCCCGTGTCGGTCTCGTGAACGATCTCGTGGCGGCCGGCTACGGCGTCGTGGCGCTTCGCCCGGAGCAACTGGCTCCACTCCTCTCGGGAACGGCCGCGGCCGACGCGAACGCCGCCATTCTCGCTGCGGGAACCGGCCTCGGAGAGTCGATTCTCGCCCGAATCGAAGGCGATCTCGTTCCCATCGCCTCCGAAGGAGGTCACGCCGACTACGCCCCGAGGACCGACACGGAGCTGAATATCTGGAAGTCGATCCGCGCCAAGCACGGCCGCGTAAGCCTAGAGCGAGTTCTCTCAGGGCCGGGGTTGGTGAACATCGCGGGCGTCATTCACACGGAGGGAGGCTCGCAGAAGGCATGGAACGCGCATCAGAAGGACGCAGGCAATCACGAGGCGCTCCCGGAAGTCATCTCTAGGAACGGTCTCGAGCGAACCTGCTCCGCCTGCGTCGACGCGCTCGACACGTTCGCGGGCATCTACGGCTCGGAGGCGGGCAACCTGGCCCTCCGCTGCGTGGCCCGTGGCGGAATCTACCTCGGGGGAGGCATCGCTCCCCGAATTCTCCCGGCGCTTCGATCGGCGGCGTTCGAACGGGGTTTCCGCGACAAGGACCCGCACCGGCCGCTCCTGGCGGGTATTCCGGTATGGGTCGTCCTGGATGACCGGGCAGCGCTCTGGGGTGCGGCGCGCCACGCCTCGCTGTCGCTGGCCTAGCGTGGTGAGGGCGCTCGCGCCATTCGGCCGGCGCGAGGCAACCGCGGGCCGGGTGGCCGCGTGCCGGGCCGCCCGGCACATCCCGCGGAGGCTTGCCCTAAGCGGCTCCCGGGCCTATCCTTAGCCCTCGAATTGACCGAACAGGTCCACTCCATTCCAACACAGGGAGCCGCCATGCGTCTCACGCCTCGCGTCCGCGAAATTCTATCTTGGTATTCCTCGGACAATCCCGGCGTGAAAGCGAACCTCGCTCGGATGCTGCTCCATGGCACGACCGCTGGGAGTGGCCGGATGGTCATTCTCCCGGTCGACCAGGGCTTCGAGCATGGTCCTGCCCGATCCTTCTCTCCAAACCCTGCAGGCTACGATCCCCGGTTCCACTTCGAATTGGCAGTAGAGGCGGGCTGCAACGCCTATGCCGCGCCGCTCGGCTTTCTGGAAGCCGGCGCCGCCGATTTTGCGGGCGAGATTCCGACGATCTTGAAGCTCAACAATCACGAGACCCTGCACGACGAGAAGGATCCCCTCTCGGCGGTGACCGGAAGCGTGAACGATGCGCTCCGCCTCGGCTGCTCGGCGATCGGGTTCACGATCTATCCCGGCTCCTCTCAGGCAACGATCATGTACGAGCAGATCCGGGATCTCGCCGAAGAGGCGAAGTCCGCGGGCATCGCGGTGGTGGTCTGGTCGTATCCGCGCGGGTCAGGGATCAGCAAGGCGGGCGAACTGGGGATCGACGTGGTCGCCTACGCGGCGCAGATCGCGGCACAACTCGGCGCGCACATCATCAAGGTGAAACTCCCCTCGGAGCACATCGAGCAGGAAGAGGCGAAGAAGGCCTACGTGAAGAACGCCATCCCGATCGCCACGCTCGCCGAGCGGGTCCGCCACGTGGTGCAGTCGTCCTTCGACGGTCGTCGCATCGTCATCTTCTCGGGCGGGGCAAAGAAGGAAAACGACGAAGACGTCGTGAACGAGGCGCGCGCCATTCGGGACGGTGGCGGATTCGGCTCGATCATCGGGCGGAATTCGTTCCAGCGGAAGAAGCCGGAGGCCATCAAGCTCTTGAAGAGCATCATGGCGGTC
>JANMQV010000007.1:0-8596 GCA_031370645.1 Candidatus Eiseniibacteriota bacterium
ACGCGCGCGGCGGGCGAGCCGCTGCTTGCGGAGGCGCTCGCGGGATGAGGCCGGCCTACGATCTCATGGAATCACTGCAGATCGCCCTTCAGGCCCTCCGGGCGAACAAGGCGCGCGGCGCGCTCACGACCCTCGGGATCATCATTGGCATCGTGGCCGTCGTCGTCACCATGACGGCGGTGAACGGCCTTCAGAACAAGTTCCGCGAGAGCTTCTCGTCCATCGGCACCGACGTCATCTATGTCTCGCGGATGCCGTGGGTGGTGATGGACGACTTCTTTCTCTACCGGAACCGCCCGAACATCGATCTCCGCGAAGCGCGGGCCCTTGAAGAGTCCCTTCGGGGAAAGGCGATCGTGAATCCCAGCATCGACGGCCGGCAAGACGTGAAGTACGGACCGGAGACGATGGAGGGAGTCACGGTCATCGGCACGACCGAGAAGCAGGGCCGTATCTCGAGCGCTCAGCCCGAAGTCGGGCGATTCCTTACCGCCTTCGACGTTTCCAACAAGAAGAACGTCTGCGTGATCGGCAGCGAAGTCAAAACGGGGCTCTTCAAGGGAGCCGACGCCCTGAACAAGACGATCAAGGTCGGACGCTCCACGTTCCGCATCATCGGGATCATGGAGAAGCAGGGCGGGAGCTTCATGGACGGCCCAAACTTCGACCGGCAGATCTTCATTCCGATCGGCGCCTACGTAAAATCGTACGGGGGCCATCGCGGCGAGCGTGACGTGAACATCGCGATCAAGTCGCCGTCGCAGGAGGGAATGGCCGATCTGGAATACACGGTGATCGGCGAGATGCGGCAGATCCGCCGCCTTCGCCCCGCCCAGCCGGACAACTTCTCACTCAATAAGCTCGATACCCTGGTCGGCACGTTCAACAACGTGATGGGCGTCGTCCTACTCGTGGGGCTCATGGTGACCAGTATCTCGCTCTTCGTCGGCGCGGTCGGCGTCATGAACATCATGTTTGTCTCCGTCACCGAGCGCACCCGGGAGATCGGGGTACGGAAGGCGATCGGGGCGACGCGTCGGAGCATCCTCCTTCAATTCCTGTTCGAGTCGTCCGCGATCTGTCTTCTCGGCGGGGTGATCGGAATCGTGCTTGCCGCCATCGTGACGGCGATTATTAATGCGGCGTTCATGCCGGCCAGCATTTCGCTTCCGATCCTCGTCATCGCGGTCGCGGTGTCGATCGCCGTCGGAGTCCTGGCGGGCGTGGCGCCGGCGTATCGGGGGGCGAGGCTCGATCCGATCGAGTCGCTTCGCTATGAATAGCCGCGGCATCGCGAAAGGGACGCATGCGTTCGCTTGACACTCTCTTCATGTCGATGGGCGCCATCGTCGGCAACAAGTTGCGATCGATTCTCACGCTCGTGGGAATCGTGGCGGGCGTCGCGTCGATCATCGCCGTCATGACGGCGATCGCCGTGGTGCAGGCGACGATGGAAAAGGAAATGAGCGTCCTCGGGACGCAGGTCTTCCAGGTGCAGAAGTGGCCGGCCGGCGGGTTCAACAACGGCGCCGCGCGGCGGAAGGCGATGCGCCGCCCGCCCCTCACCCTCGAGGACGCCCGGGTTATCCAGGAGCAGGTGGACACGGTCGACCTGGTCGGTTCGGAGATCTGGGACTTCGGTTTCAGCGCGGAGTACCGGGGCGAGACGACGAACCCGAACATTTCGATCGTCGGCGGGACGCCGGAGTACGCGCCGAACAACACTCACTATGTCGGGACGGGGCAAAACATCAGCCAGATGGACGTGAAGACCGGGCGGAAGGTGGCGGTCATCGGCTTCGCGATCGCGAAGAAGCTCTTCCCGTTCACGGATCCCATCGACAAGGACGTCCGCGTCGACGGCCGGAAGTACCGGGTCATCGGAGTCTTCGATGAGAAGAAATCGGCGTTCGGCAGCAATTTCGACAACTACGTGCTGATCCCGGTCTCGACCTTTCTGAAAACGTACGGCATGAAGGGGCGCGATGGCTTCTCCCGTTCGGTGAACATCACCGTCCGGGCGAAGACGCCCGAGCTGACTCCCGACGCGATCGAGGAGACGCGACAGGTCCTCCGGCGCTTCCGCGGCGTGAAGGCGGGCCAGGAGGACAATTTCGAGTTCTTCAACAGCCAGAGCCTGATCACCCAGTTCAATCAGATGAGCATGGGGATCAAGATCGCGGCCTTCATCATCGGCATCATCGCGCTCCTCGTGGCCGGCATCGGCATCATGAACATCATGCTCGTCGCCGTGACCGAGCGGACCCGGGAGATCGGAATTCGGAAGGCGCTCGGCGCGAAGCCGCGGAGCATCATGCTCCAGTTCCTCCTGGAGGCGGTCATCCTCTGTAACATCGGGGGGATCATCGGGGTGCTGGTCGGGTTCGGGCTCGGGAACCTGGTCTCGGTATTCACGAAGTTTGCGGTGCAGGTTCCGATGGAGTGGGCCGTCATTGGGCTCGTGTTCTGCTCGGCTGTTGGGGTTGGGTTTGGGTTGTTGCCTGCGGTCAAAGCTTCTCGGCTGCATCCTATTGACGCTTTGCGGTTCGAGTAAGTTCAGCCGCTGCAGCGGTCGTACCCCCCAGGCCCCCCCTCCTTTCATTTCCGTACCCTAGGAGACTCCTGCAGTAGATCGGCCACTCGGCGGCCGCTCGGCGGACTAAAGGTTGCGCCGGAATGCGATTCGCGCCCACAATGGTGGAGGGTGACTCGTTGACCCACCGACTCTCAGCCAGGAGCACGAACCCACTGCGCTCGCCAACCAACACATGACACAAGCCTTCGCACTCCCCCGGATCATTCAGGGTGGGATGGGCGTCGGCGTGTCCGACTGGCGCTTGGCTCGCGCCGTGTCGATGCGGGGGCAGCTCGGCGTCGTTTCGGGTACCGGAATCGACACCGTGCTGGTTCGGCGACTCCAGGACGGCGACATCGGCGGACACGTCCGCCGCGCCATGGCGAAATTCCCACTGCCGCGCGCCGCCGAGGACGTTCTCCGTCTCTACTTCCGCGAGGGTGGAAGACCACCCGGCACCCCCTACAAATCGACTCCCATGTACCGGCAGGCGGTCAGCACGGCGCGCCAGCAACTCTCCATGCTTGCGGCATTCGTGGAAGTGACGCTGGCGAAAGAAGGGCACCGCGGGGTCGTGGGAATGAACCTCCTCACGAAGATCCAATTGCCGAACCTTGCCTTCCTGTATGGCGCCATGTTGGCCGAGGTCGACGCCATCCTCATGGGCGCCGGCGTCCCTCGCGAGATTCCGGGGGCGCTCGACCTGATGGCCCAGCATCAGACTGCCACGCTGCGGCTCGATCTGGAAAACCCCACCGCCGCGCCATCCCTCTACATCAAGTTCGATCCGCTGGCGCACTGGGATGGGCCGCCCCCGCGGCTTCGACGCCCGATTTTCCTCGCGATCATCGCGAGCAACTCGTTCGCGACGATGCTGAGCCGGAAGGCGACCGGGAAGGTGGACGGCTTCGTCATCGAGGGGCCGACCGCGGGAGGGCACAACGCGCCCGCGCGCGGCGATGTCCAGTACAACGAACGCGGCGAACCGATCTACGGCGAGCGCGACGAAGTCGATTTGGAAAAGATGCGGCAGCTCGGCGTTCCGTTCTGGATCGCGGGAGGCGCGGGTTCGCCCGAGGGCGTCGTGAACGCGCTCGAGGAGGGCGCGGCGGGCGTGCAGGTCGGAACCCTCTTCGCGTACTGCGACGAATCCGGCATGACGGAGTCGATCAAACGCTCCATCCTGGCCCACGCGTTACGAAACGACGTGGACGTCTTCACCGATCTTCGCGCGTCGCCCACGGGATATCCCTTCAAGGTGGTTCGCTGGGCTGGAGATCCCGCCGTAGACGTGAAGCGGCAGCGAATTTGCGACGTCGGCGGGCTGCGGGTGACCTACATCACGCCGCAGGGAACCGTGGGGTATCGCTGCCCGGCCGAGCCGGTCGAGGACTACGTCCGAAAGGGCGGAAAGCCGGAGGAGACGGACGGACGGAAGTGCCTCTGCAACGCCCTCATGGCGAACATCGGCATCGGGCAGGTGCGGGAGGACGGATGGGAAGAGCCGCCCCTCGTGACGAGCGGCAACGACCTTACGATCATCTCCAAGTTCCTGGCCGGACGGTCGCGCTACTCGGCGAACGACGTGATCGACTACCTGCTTTCGAAGGTTGCGCCGGAGCCCGCTCCGCTCAATGAGCCGGCGGCGGCGGCGGCGCGAACAGATTAGACAAGCGGGGGACGCGACCGATCGGCGTCCACGCATCCATCCCCACGCTCCAGACGGTGCTCTCCGCGTTTAGCTGTCCCGCCGAAACCGCCGCCCCCAACTGCCGTCTCGGCCACCAAGGCGCCGCAGGCCGCGCAACGCGTGACGGCGAGATCCTTCGCGACCGGCGCCGCGGTGGGAATCGAGGTGCCACACGGACAGGCGACGGCCGCGGCCGGGCAGTCGGCGACGTCGTATTGCGCGTGACACTTCGGGCAGGCTACGAGCTTCAAAATCACCCCTCCAAGGACGCCGCGGGCTATCCTGGGAGTTATCGGCGGGGGAGGGCGGATACTTGAGGCCATCCCACCTCGTAACAAAATGGCGCCCAATCAGTTACCGAATTGTCCATCATCAGGTGGGGAGGGATTGGATTGGTCACGATAGAGCCGGATGGAGAAACCGGGGGGATCGAAGGCGCTCCGGCTTCCAAGCCGACGGTGTCGTTGCGAGAGATTCTCTTCCCGAAGCGCGGGCTCTCGGCGACGGAATTGCTGCTCGTGGCAAACCTCATCGTCGCGGCGATTCTCTTCGGGGCGTGGGGAAGAGACTATCTACCGACCTTGCGTGCGATGACCGCCGATTGGTGGCAGCGAGTTCGCGACGGACACACGTATGGATTGTGGGTTCCCACGCTCTTCCTCCACGCGGGGCCGGGACATCTGGGACGGAACATGATGGCGCTCCTCGCGGCATCGGGAGCGGTGGAGTTTCTCGCGGGGAGCCGGTGGGCGATCGCGGCTTATTTCATCACGGGCCTCGGCGGAGCGTGGGCTTCCTACGCCGGGCACCACTCGCCTCCGCTCAGCGTCGGAGCGTCGGGTGCGATCTTCGGACTCTTGGGATGCGCCGTCTCGTTCATCATTCGGCGGCGCGGAACCTTCAATACCGCGCAGCGATGGAAAGTGTGGCGCGTCTACGTGCCGCTCTTCGTGCTTCTCTTCCTCCCCGCGATCGCGAACGCCGACGTGCATGCGCACGCCGGCGGTTTCGCGACGGGGCTTCTCTTGGGGGTGCTGCTGCCGCCGCACCCGAGAGTTCCACGACTCGCCGAGGTCGATCCGCTCCGCGACGACGAAGCCGGTTGAACTCCGCGCCGCGGCTTTAGTCCTTCTTGCTCCAGGGCGGCGTGATTCCGTTCATGCGCGCATAGGCGATGAGCTGACCCAGATGCTCATGGTCGTGCGCCGCCGTGAAGAAGAGAATTTCCCGCTTCGACGCCTCGCCGAGAAACCATTTCACCGTCGTATCCAAATCGGAGTCGGCGATCGCGTCGGCCGCGGCCTTCGCGTGCTCCAGCGACTTCTTCAACTGAACGATGATCTCTTCCTTGTTGGTCGTCGACTTCTCGAACGTCTTCGGATCGAATCCATCCGGCAACTTCGCGCCGGTGAAACTCGGGATCATGTAGTTCGCACCCGCCGCGTGAAGGAAGACCTCGCTGAAGGAGCGCACGCCCTCGGCGGGGCGCCAGGTGTACTTCTCGGCGGGCACCGCTTCGGCAAGCTGGATCAGTTTATCGCCCGCGTAACCGAGATTTCGGGCGAACTCCGCCTTGATGCCCGTGCCGGTGCCCTTCGGAGCGATTTTCTCCGCATCGGGATGGGCAACGGCGGTGGAAGCGGTGAGGAGTGCGACGGCGAGTAGCGTCCAGCTTCGCTTCATCGATAGGCTCCCTGGTGGAAATCGTGTGGTCGTTCCCGCGATGGCGGGGATTCGGTCTCGCCTCGGCGGGGGCCGGGCGAATTCGATTCGATTCTACCAGGGCCGCCCGAGCCGGCGCTGCTCGCGATCGCGCGGCCGTGGTACCCTTGCGGGGTCCCCGCTTAATCGACAGCCGGAATCGGAGTCCGAGTGCGCGCTCGCCACCAGCTTCCACCCTGCGTCTCCAGCTTCTCGACCCACGCGACGTGGAATCAGAAATTTCGGGTCGCCTTGTGGATGCTCGTCGCCCTTCTCTGCGGACTTTCTTCCCCGCGCCAGGCGGATGCGCTGCCGCTCGGCACCTTCGTCGATTCCACCGAGGTTGCCACCGCGCGACCCGAACCTCGTGAAATTGTCGACGGCGAATACACGTGCTCGATTCGGCGCGAGTTTTCCGACTCGACCACCGAGCACCTGCTGGCGATCGCCGAATCGTGCTACCCGGCGCGCGACCTTCTTGTCGGGATCGCCACCGCCCGCGCCTATGAAATGGGTGCCGATACCGCGAACGTTTCGCTTTGGTGGTGCGATGGACCGGGAATCCGTCGAGTCCCCTACGCGGTATCGGCGGGAGCCCTCGCTCACTTTCTGGGGATCACGGAAGATCTTCGCGCCCAGCGCCGTTGGCCGGCCGGAGCGTCCCGCCCGTTCTCTACGAATCTTGTCTACCGCGCGTCGATTACTCGCCGCGCACGTTTCACCAAGGGAGGGGAACCGGACCGAGAAGTCTGGATCGCCCGCTTGCAGTTGAAGTGGGTCTTCGACGATGGAACGTTCGTCTCCACCGTGAAGGCGTCGCGAGCGGTTAGCCTGAGCCGCCGCGGCGAAGTGCTCTCCATAAAGGGAGACGGACAAGCGGAGACGAATACCGCCATCTCGTCCCACCGTGGCATTGGCCGGGCGGAGCGGTTGATGCGTTGAGAGGCTGCGTCGCAGGCGCGGCGCCTCCGATGAAGCATCTAAGCACCGAAGATCACCCGCGAGGCGCGTTTCCACGCCTCGTCCCAAGTGGATCCTTCAGCAAGCGCAAAGTTGAGCAACGAAAAGCCGATGCGATGAACTCGCGTCGCCTCCTTCGCCGATTCCACCGATCCGCCCGCCGGTACGAATTGCACGACCCAAGCCGACAACCCGAGCTGCTGCGCGCGCGCTCGTGCCTCCTGCAGTGTCATTCTTGGTTCCTCCCTGGTAGGAGCGAATGCGATCAACCAAGGAGCTACTGCAGCCAACGTGCCAGGCGCGGGTGCGGATGTGGCAATCCGAAGAATTCGCTCGCAGTGGGAGGTCGCGCCTGGGGTTGCACCTCTGGGGCCAAGGGGTAGCTCGAAGCGGTTGTGAGACGCCAACCGCGTACGAATCGGCACACCTGACCCCTGGATGCACCGGATGAAATAAAGCCGCATCCATGCTACACTTTCTGCATCCCAAGCCTTGCCGGCAGCCGGAACCGGAGCCCGATTGAGCACCCGCTGCCACGTTTCCCTTCGCGCCTCCAGCCTCTCGATTCAGTTCCTCGTTGCCATGCTCTGCTCGGTGGCGCTGGCTCCTCCTGTCCGCGCGTCATCCGTTGTCGCGCGTTCAGCCGAAGCCTCGCGCCCCGACGACACTCGCCTCATCGTCAAACTCCGCGAATCGTCCGAGCGCGGCTCAGGCTCCGCGGCCGCGAGCCGCACGCTCGAGTTCGAGCGGACTATGCGCCGCTACGGCATCGTCTCAGCGGATCCGGTTCTGCCGGCTAGCGCGCTTCGTCACCGGAGCCCGAAGTCGCTCCTTCGCCGAGCGCCGCTCCAGCGCTACGTGATCTTGCGAGCGCCACGCGGCTTCGACGTCGCCGCTGCCGCCGCGGACTTCCGCGCTCTACCCGAAGTCGAGAGTGCCGAGTCGGATTACCCGATCACGGCCGCCGGTACACTCGCGTTGCCCACCTCGGTGCTCCCCGACGATCCCGACTTCGCCCGCTACCAGTGGGGATTCCGGAACACGGGCGATCAGGCCACCGATCCGCCGAATCTCCCGCGCGAGATCGGCGCCGACATCCACGCGGCCGACGCGTGGGCCGTCACGACGGGCGATCCGAGCGTCATCGTGGCCGTGCTCGACACGGGAATTCGGACGGATCACGCGGAGTTCGCGGGGCGCTTCTGGGTGAACGAAGGCGAAATCGCGGGGAACGGCGTGGACGACGACGGGAACGGATACGTGGACGACGTGAATGGATTCAACTTCTACGAGCACACCGGAGATCCGTACGACGACGGGGGGCACGGCACCGCGTGCGCCAGCATCATCGCGGCGAACGCGAATAACGGGACTCAACTCGCGGGCCTCGACTGGTCGTGCCGCCTGATGCCGCTCAAAGTGCTGTCGGGCGCCGGGAACGGATCGCTGAGCAGTCTCGCGCAGGGGATTGTCTACGCCGCCGACAACGGCGCCAAGGTGTTGAGCATGAGCCTGGGCGGGTACGGCTTCAACGGGCTCCTGCGCGACGCCTGCACCTACGCGCACGACGAAGGCGTCTTCCTCGTCGCGGCGATGATGAACGACAACTCTCCGCAACCCGCCTATCCGGCGGCGTTCGACGACGCGGTCACCGCGGTCGGCTCGACCGA
>JANMQV010000015.1:0-6066 GCA_031370645.1 Candidatus Eiseniibacteriota bacterium
GCCGTGCAGGACGAGATCGCGAGCGCCATCGCCGCGAAACTCCGCGGGTCGCTATCGGCCGCGGCGGACCGAAGCCGCGCACGTGGCGGCACGAAGAACCTGGAAGCCTACGAGCTGCTCCTCCGCGGCCGGGCGCTGCAGACGAAGCGGGGCCGCTTCATGCCGCAGGCGGTCGTCTGCTTCGAACGCGCGATCGAACTCGATCCGAACTACGCGGAGGCCCTCGCGTGGCTCGCCGACTCCTGCCGGTTGTTGGGCATCTTCGGCGGCGTGACCCCCGACAAGGCGATGCCGAAAGCGCGAATGCTCGCGGAGCGCGCCCTCGCGATCGATCCCGGGCTCGGGGACGCGTGGGCGACGCTGGCGGCGGTGAAGGAGCAGTTCGATC
Source organism: Candidatus Eiseniibacteriota bacterium (assembly GCA_031370645.1). Classification (GTDB taxonomy): domain Bacteria; phylum Eisenbacteria; class RBG-16-71-46; order SZUA-252; family SZUA-252; genus SZUA-252. Next base: position 389 of record JANMQV010000015.1, read on the forward strand.
GGCTCTATGACGAGTCCGACCGGCTCTACGATCACGCCATGGCAGTGGAACCGCGGAACGCACGCGCACGCACCCAGCGCGCCTTGTGGCGGGTCTTCCGTGGCGCGATTTCGGATGAGGAAGGTCTGGCCGAGGCCCGCAGGGCCGTCCAGGACGACCCCTTGAACGCCTGGGTCGGCGGCATGTGCTCGTTCGTCATGGGAATCGGGGGGAAATACGAAGAGTCAATCGCCGAAGCGGAGCGATCCGTGGCGCTCGATCCGGAGTCGTTCTTCGCTCAGTGGGACTTGATGCGCGCGTACGCGTGGTCCGGAATGCACGATCGAGTCGCCGCCATGGCGCCGGGCGTGCTCGCCGACTCGGGCCGCCACCCCTGGGCGCTCGGCCTCCTGGCGTGGTCGTACGGCCGCGCCGGTCGCGCGGACTCGGCGCGCGCCTGCTACGACGAGCTGGAGGGGCGGTCGCGCCACGAGTTCGTGTCGCGCTCCTGGCTCTCCATCGCGGCCGGAAGCGCGGGGCTCGAGGGGCCGGCCGTCGCCTGGGCCGAACGCGCCGTCGCGGAGCGGGATCCGATCGTCATCTGGTCGCGCCGCCTCCCGTTCTGGGAGTATCTCCGCGCCCATCCGCGCTTCGACGAGATCATGCGCGAGGTGTGGGGGTAAACTCCCGCCATGTCCCTCACCCCTGGTTCCAAACTCGGCCCCTACGAAATCGTCGCCCCCCTCGGTGCGGGCGGCATGGGGGAAGTCTATCGCAGCCGCGATAGCCGGCTCGGACGCGACGTCGCACTCAAGGTTATCTCGCGCGAAGCTTCCCACGACTCCGAACGCATCCGCCGCTTCGAACAAGAAGCCCGCGCGGCCGGCACGCTCAGCCACCCGAATGTCTGCGCCGTCTACGACCTCGGCACGCACGAAGGCTCGCCGTTCGTCGTGATGGAGCTGCTCGAAGGGGAGTCGCTCCGCGAAATCTTGCAGAGCGGCGCGGTCACGGTTCGGAAGGCGCTCGGCTACGCGGCACAAGCGGCCGAGGGATTGGCCGCGGCCCACGCCAAGGGAATCATCCACCGCGACCTCAAGCCCGAGAACCTTTTCGTCACAAGAGCCGGCCGGCTCAAGGTTCTCGACTTCGGCCTCGCGAAGTTGACGGGCGCCGAACTGTCCGCCCCCGCTCCCGCCGACGGAAAGACGACCCCGCCGAACACGATGACGAGCCCGGGAGCAATTCTCGGTACGACCGCCTACCTCTCGCCCGAACAGATTCGCGGTGAATCGGCCGACGCCCGCGCCGATGTCTTCTCCCTCGGCATCGTCCTCTACGAGATGCTCACGGGCCGAAGGCCGTTCGACGGTCGCACCTCGGCGGACATCATGAGCGCGATTCTCCAGCAGGAGCCGCCAGCACTAACGACGCTCCGCCCGGACGCGCCCCCGCAACTCACGTGGTTCATGCGGCGCTGCCTTGCCAAGGAACCCGATCGCCGGGTCCAAACAAGCCTCGATGTGCGAAACGAACTCGAGGAAATCCTCCACGAACTGGATCACGAAGCCTCCGCCGACTCACCCGCCGATCGGAAGACCGCCGAACCGGTGGAACGCCAATTCCTGCTCACTGCAGCGCACGTGCGGCAACTCTCGGTCCGAAACCCGCGACTCATCGGATACCCGCTTACCTACCTCGACAACCAATTCGAATCCGACACGCTCGTCGTCTGTTGCCACGGCGTGGGTGGAGACCATCGGAGATTCGAAGCGTCGGTCCGTAGCCTCCGCTATCGAGCCATCGCCGTCACGCTCGCGGGATTTGCGCCGGCCGACACCTACCGACCGGTCCTCACGTTCGACGATCATTCGCAGTTGATGCGGATCCTCCTCGCGGAACTCGTGCGCGAGTGCCGCCCGGCTCGCACGATTCTCGTCGGCTTCTCGGCGGGATCGGACCAATTCCTGCGCATGATCGAATCGGAACAAGGGGCGGGGATCGAGATCGCGGGTTTCGTGGGGCTGGGGACCAATATCAGCCTCGAGACCTGCTACGTTTCGAGGCTCTACGCCAAGATGGAAGCGGTCGATCCCGATGGGGTGCTCCGCGCGCTCAAGTCGCTCGGAGACGGGATCACGTCTCTCTCCGGGTGGCTCCTTGCGCAGACCTACATTTCGCAGACCTTCACCAAATTCGCCACCGATCTCGAGCCGCTCCGACGCTACTCCGTTGAACTGATTGCGCCGTTCGAAGGGGGAGGGGATCCGCTGCCGGGCTGGTACCGCGCCGCCACAGCGCGAATTCCGTGCGTGCGGTTTGTGTTCTCGAACGAAGAGGCCGGCCCCGCCGAAGCGGTGCTCTCGCGGCATCTGGAGCAGAATGTTCTCGGCGACCGATTCACGGAGGAGTCGTACGTCACGGAGCCGATCGCCCACGGCCGGCTCCCGGAGGCGGCGGTTGTGAATCGCTACGTCGAGAGAGTGATTGCAGAGTTGGTGAGGACGGGCGGCTAGTGGCACCCGGTGGCTACGAGCTGGTCGAGGTTCTCCCCTTCTACGAGTTCCATCGAACGTTCTCGGACTTCCACCCATGGTGATCGGAGCAAGCAATGACGCAACCCACGCGACTGTTCCTCTACGAGGAAATCATGCTGCTGGCGCTCCGGAATCTGAGAGGCACCCTCTCGACGGCCTATGCGAAGTACGCGGTCGCGGGCGCGCTGCTGGCGGAAATGTTGCTCGAGGGTCGCATTGCCGCCGACGGCATGGGGAAGAAGTTGATCGACGTGCGGAGCACGGCAGCCACCGGCGACCCTCTCCTGGACGAGAGCCTGAAGAAAATGGCGGGAAGCACGAGGCGCGCGTCGCTGAGGACGTGGGTTACTCGATTGGCCGGGACGAAAGGGCTTCGCCATCGCGTGGCGCGACAACTCTGTCAGCGGGGAATCCTGCGCGCGGACGAGGAGATGGTTTTGCTCCTCTTCAGGCGAAAGGTCTATCCCGAAGTGAACCCCGAGCCGGAGTCGCGACTCATCGAGAGGATGCGCGCGGCCATCGTTTCAACTGCCGAGCAGGTCGATCCCCGCACGGTGGTCCTGATATCGCTGGCCAAGAGTTCAGGCCTGTTGGCGAAGACGCTCGGGCGTGACGAGATGAAGAAGCGAAAAGAGCGGATCAACCAGATTATCAACGGCGAAGCGACCGGGAAGGCGACGAAGGAAGTCATCGAGGCATGTGAAGCCGCCGTCGTCGTTGCCGTGATCCTGCCGGGAATCGTCGCTAGCTCGAACCATTGATGGCGAGCTCTCGTAGGGGCTGCCACTTCACGATGGGGATGCACGACCCCCTCCGCTAGAGGCGAGGAGCGTCGGAACTCGACGCCCTCGCCCTTCGCGTTGTTCTTACTCGGTCGTCTGCCCGGCGAAGTGCTTCTTCGAAGCCTCCGCATCCGCCTTCGTGGCGTGCACCGCACCGTCCGCGTGTTCGGGCGGACCGTACAGTGTGTAAATCTTAAGCGGCTTCTCGCCCGTGTTCTTGATGTTGTGGCGAGAGCCGGCGGGAACGACGATGCCGAAGTTGCTCTTGATCTGAGTCTTGTGGCCGTCGATCAAGACCTCTCCGTGGCCCTGCTCGACCCGGAAGAATTGATCGCGATCCTTGTGTACCTCTTCACCGATCTCCTCACCCGGCTTGAGCGACATCAGGACGAGTTGAAGCTGATGCCCGGTGTAAACCACGCGCCGGAAATTCGAGTTCTCCTCGGTCATGCCTTCAAGATCGTCAACGAACCCTTTCATGGCGGCTCCCTCTTTGAATGAACGCCAGGCACGCTCACGGCACCGCGTGCTTCTTCAGTTGGACCCTGGTGCCTTGCTGCATAGCACGTGCCCCGAGGGCGAGAAGAGGGGATCCGCCTGTGCCAGCGGGGCTTGGCGGGGTCAGTGGGTTGGGGGGCGCCGGTGCTGGTGAGGGGATTCGCGGACAATTTGACAGGGCGGCTGACATTCCTACACGACAAGACCGGAATGAGGGCGTAGCGGACCGATGGGTACCGACAGTCCCAGGTGTTGGCGGCCCCACTCTCCCACGGTGGAACGAGCCTCCCTACCTTCTCAACGGATGCGTCTCCCGCCCCATCGTTCCCGTCGCGAGCACTTCCTCAATCTTGTAAACCCCCAGCTTCCGATTCTTGATGAATCCGCTCATCGCCTTCTCCGCCAGCACGCCGTCCTTCAGCATATCCGTCAACCACTCGAGGGCAAGCCGCGGCGTGTACTGCGGCAGGGCGCACCCCTTGTCCGTCAGCCACCGCATGTTCTTGTTCTCCTGCGAACCGATGGGTGGCGCCATCACGATTGGAATCCCAAGTCCGGAGTAGAACGACAGCTCGCTCGGCTTGGTCCAGAGGATGTCGGTCTCCCGCATCAGCGCGTTGAAGCGGTCGAAGTAGGCGCGCTTCGATTCCTCACGCACAATCAAGAAGCCGTCGCCAATTGCCGACTCGAGCCCCATTCGAACGGCGAACTCGTGAACCGCCGCCTCGACCACCCGGTTCACGCCCGCCACCACAACGAGCCGGAACCGCCCGTCGAGAATGCCGGCCTTCAACGCCTGCATGAGCACGAGCGCGATATCGACCTGTGCGCCCGCTCCACCGATCGCGAAGACCACCGTCACGCGCGCCTTGCCGTGGGAGATTTCCGGCTTCGCGCCGAGCATTTCCTGCACGGTCGTGCCGTACACATTCGAGAAGCGGCCATCGGGATCGAGACGCCCGAGCCGCGCGAGAAGATCGGACTTCAGCGTCTCCATCCCAGGCCCGCCGATGTTTTCTCGCGGCAGCGTGAAGCCGGTGATGAAGATGCGATCGTCGGAAACGCCGTACTGCTTGAGACGCCGCATGGCCCGGCCGCAGGGGGCAAAATACCGAATGCGGCTCTCCTTCGCCTTCGACGCCACCCACACGCGATTGAGATCCGCGTCACAGATGACGCTATAGATGTTCTCCAATCGGGCGTAATCGGCGATCAGCGCCGGCGCGTAGAACGTCGAGATCGATGGCAACGGATTCGCCCGCAGCCGCTGGAGGAGCGTCCGTCCCAGCCCCTTCTTGATGAAGTGGTCGACGATGAGATTGTTGGGGGACGGATTCGAGAGATCGCGGAGCGGATAGAATGGTGGGATTTGGAGGATCCGGTCGAGCAAGCCGAAGAGCGGGGGACCGATGAGGGGGACGCTCTTGACGCGCGAAAGGGAGTCGTACGCGCTCAACATGCGGTGCCAAAACCGTGCTTCCTCGGGATCGGTGGTCTCGGGGCTTCCGGCGGTAAGGACTCCACCCTCTGCGATGTGGCTGAGAGTGTGGGCCGCGCGTTGATGCCCGAATCCCATATCGGCGGTCACCACCCACGCGCGAACTCGATCGAACCCGTCCTTCATCTTTCCTCCCCACAGGAGACATCGGTGTTGCCGTCTCTCTTCAACCCCGCCGGAAGGTGCATCTCAGAATTATAGGCTCGCGCCCTCCGCATCGCCAACCGGACGAGTTCGAGATTCCACCGCGGCGATTACAGACTTGACCTCGACGCGAGGGAGGGAGACGTTTACGGAGAGGTTTGCGTACGCGTCCGGATTCACTTCAACTTGGGGGAAGGAATCATGCGGTCACTCGTCATCAGCTTCATCGCCCTCTTCGTA
>JANMQV010000019.1:0-3831 GCA_031370645.1 Candidatus Eiseniibacteriota bacterium
CCGTCTGCTTGCCGTCGGGCGACGTGATTCGGAGGGAGGAAAGTCCGCTCGCGATCCCGACGAAGGCGATCGTTTTCCCGTCGGGCGACCATGCCGGCGAATAGATGGCGTCGAGACCGAAGCGAAGTTTCTTTCGCACCTTTCCCGACTTGGTATCCACGAGATAGAGCGCGTCCTCGCCGCCCGCCTTGGCCGGGATGGCGATCTGCTTCTCGTCCGGCGACCAGGCGATCGACGTGTTGAAGAAGCGCAGCGTCTCGAACGTTCCCGTCCGTTCTCCGGAGACCAATTTCCGGAACACTTTGCCGTCGAGCGCCGACGCGAGATAGACGTCGTTGTACATGCTCCGGTCCGAGATGTAGACCATCTGATTGCCGGAGGGCGCAAGCGAGACGGCGACATTGAAATTGGAGAAATCGTGCTCCGAGTCGGTCAGTTTCGACGCGATGGCGTCGGGCTTGTCGAAGTCGGCGATCTGGGGGAGGTATTCTTTCCGCACCGCCTCCTGCCACTTCTTCGAAAGCGTCTCGATCGAGAGGCCCGTGGTCGCTTCGAGCGCGCGCTCCACGTTCCCCATGCGGCGAGTCCGCTTTAGGATTTCCCCGATCTTCCCCACGCCGTAGGTGTCGGCGATGAATTGCAAGATGGACTGCCCGAAGCGATAGACGCGGATGTCGCCGACGAACTGGAGCGTCTTGATCGGAATCAAGTATCCCTCGAGCGACGCGTCGCGGAGCCACATCTTGGTGTTCGCGTCGATGCCCCCGACCGAGAGGTACTCGGCCATCCCCTCCATGAACCAAAGCGGCGGCGAGGAAGAGAAGGGATTCCCCAAGAGTCCGGCCGAGTCGCCGAAGAGGATGTCGACCTGGAACGCGTGCACTAATTCGTGGGTCAGGACGTGGTCGAGTTCGGCGAAGGAGCCGGTGAACGGCAGGAAGACGCGTCGCTTCAGGAACTCGGTCACGCCGCCGGTGCCGATGGAGATCAATTCGGGCGTGATATTCGTCTGCTCGAAGTCGGTGTGCGAGGCGTAGAGGACGAGCGGGACGCGCACCTTCATCTGATGGTGGAGGACGCTACTCAAGCGCCGGTAGGAGCGTTCGGCCATGAGGGCGGCCATCTGTACCGCTTCCTCGGTCCCTTCGTAGTAATGGATGTCGAAGTGCTCGGTGCGGAGGATGCGCCACTGAAAATTCTTGTAGTGGACCTTGTTCTGTCCGAACTGTGCTTTCGCGTCGGGGGCGACGCCGGCCAGGAGCGCCAAGGTGATTGCAACGGTGGCGAGCAGCAGGCGATTCATGACATGAGCTCCGATCCCGGTCCGGTCAGTGCGGCGGTTCGCGCTTCATCGAGTACGAGGGGGACGCGATCCGCCGGAAACGATCCTTGCGCCGATTCGGGCCGGCCGCCCCCCTTCCCGCCGTGCCGGCGGGTGAGGGCCCCGAGGAGCGCTCCTACGGGGATTGTACCCTGCGGAGCCGCAAAATGCGCCCGCGCGGCCGAGCCGCCCGGCTCCGTGGCGAGTAGAAGCGCGATTCCGCCCCGCGAGACGACGCCGGCCGCGAGGACTCCGAGTTCGGAAGGATCGCGATCGGAGAAGTGAAGGGCCACAACCGGTCCGGCGGCGCCGGCGGCCGCCCCCGCCACGAGCTCCGCGGCTTCGCGATCGAGGGCGTCGCGAAGGAGCGGCTTCATGCGCCGCTCGAGCGCCGCGCGCTCTTCCTTCAGCCTCGCGACGGCGCGCGGGAGATCGGCCTCCCCCGCCGTGAACTCGAGCGCCAAGCCACGGAGGAGGGCGCCCGATTCGCGGAGCCGCTGGAGCGCCCTCCCTCCGCAGACGAACGCGACGCGAACGCCGCCCTTGTAGCGTTCGGTCCCGAGAAGATGGATGAGTCCGACCTGGCCGCTCCTGGCGACGTGAGTTCCGCCGCAAGCCGACCAATCGAACGCGTCGACCTCCACGATCCGGATATCCCCCTCGACATCGGGAGGCCTTCGAAGCGGAAGCCGGAGCGCCTCCTCCAGGGTCGTCCAGCGCGTCCGCACCTCGCGGTCTTCCCAGACGATCTCGTTCGCCCGCTCTTCCACTTGAGCGAGCAGTTCCGGGCTTGGCCCGGCGTGTTCCACATCGATCGTGACGACGGCGTCGCCGAGGTGGAACGACTTCGTGTCGCCCTTGGCGACTTCCACGAAGGCCCGAGAGAGGATGTGCTGCCCGGTGTGCTGCTGCATGTGATCGAAACGCCGGCCCCAGTCGAGCGCCGCCGCGGAGCGTTCCCCGGCCGCCGTCGGCGCGTCGAGCCGGTGCCAGACGACTCCCGCCTCCTCCGTCACGTCGAGAACGGTGCGCGCCCCAAAGCGGCCATGGTCGGCGGGCTGCCCGCCGCCGCCGGGATAGAACGCGGTGACGTCGAACGCGGCTTCAGGAGCCCCGTCCCGCTCGCGGACGGCGGCCACGGTGGCGTCGAAGGTGCGGAGGAGCGAGTCTTCGTAGTAGAGACGGCGGGTCACGCCTAGGAGAATACAGAAGAGGCTCCCCGTCTCGCAACGAGGAGCCTCAGTCCGCGGCAGGGTACTGCAATTATTTCGTCAGGGCGACGTTTCGCTGTTCGATGTAATCGGCGATCCGCTCGGTGATCCCCCGCAGCTCGGCGAGGTTCATCTCGAAGCGCTCGTCGTGGAGATACGCCTTCTCCAGCTCGTGCACGACGCGATGGAGCTGCTCCACGTCCTCCAAGATCTTCGAGTCGATCACCCCCACGGCGTCGACGGCCTGGTCGGTCGGGAGCGTTCCCTTCGGCGTGGCGGGCATGGCGATCGCGTCGGCCAAATATTCCAGTTTCCGAGCGCCGGCATCGACCTCTTCCAACAGATCGGTGAAGTCGTCGCCGAACTGATTTCCCTCGATTCGCTCGAGGCGGTGAGCCTCGCTCTTCAGGTACTCCGCGACGCTCGTCCGGAACCGTCTGTCGTCCTCCCGTCGCTGCGCAAGGTCCTGGTACCCCTTGTAGCCGGGGACCCGGCGCGCGACTTCTTCGACGACGTCCAGCGTGGCGAGTTTCGTCGGGCGGGTGCGTGGCATGCTTCATCCTCCTCGTCCCTGCATCGTGCAAGCTGCATCGATTCTCGCCGCCGATCGCGCCGAAGGCTCGCTTACTCACCGGCGGCCGTCCCCATCCACGGCCTCGCAACCAGCGCCGCCAACTCCTTGTGCGGGCGCGTGATGCCGTTGCTCTCCGCCGGGACATCACCGGTCGTCTCGGCGCGAACAAAGGGGTGGTTCTGCAACGGCCATGCCATCTCGGAGGGGGCGAGGGACCGGAAGGGACCGAAACGACCCGCGCGGGGCCGCACGCGGGGCTACGGAATGTGGACGATGACGCCGTAGGGAACCCCGATCGGGGGGCTCCGGCGAACGATCGAGGCACTCGCGTCGAGCTCGTAGACCCTGTTCGACAAGAGGTCGCTGACCCAGACATGGTCGAGCCCGGGCTCCACCGCGATGCCGTACGGCTCGAGGCCCGTGCGCGTCGCGAGCGTCGTTCCATCGAGCCCGAGGCGGGAGATCCGACCCGCTCCCGCCCGCGGCCTTCCGCGCTCGCTCAGCCAAAGCGTCCGCGAAATCGGCTCCACCTGGACGTCGGCGACGTTGTCGAGGCTGATTCGTTTCGGCAGCGTCGAGGGATCACCCGGGACGAGATAGTAGAGATCGTTGACGCTTCCCCGCGAGGTAACGACCCACGCCGCCGGTCCCGCCTCGTCGAGCGCGATGGCGCGGATCGGAGCGCCGAGACTCCACTGTTGGAGCGCGCTGCCGTCGCTCGGGCT
>JANMQV010000022.1:0-37727 GCA_031370645.1 Candidatus Eiseniibacteriota bacterium
CGGGCGTCGCGGATCTGCGGGAGATCCGACTTCTTCAACGATCGGAGGTAGTCGAGGAGCGCGCCCGCGGCGCCGAATCCACCACGGATAGCGCGGAGGCCGAACGCATCGAGCCGGCGCACTTCGAATTTCTTCTCCAGCGTGGCGCGGCCCATCGCGGAATCGAACCGGGAGGCGGGAACGCGCGTGATGCAGGCGCCCGGGAAGGCGCCGGCATCGGCCTCCTCGGGGAGCAGCACCTCGCGCGCGGGAAACTCCAGCGCCAAGCCGGCCAGTTCCCCGGGCTCGATGTCGCCGATCCGGAACTCGCCGGTCGAGATCTCCGCGACCGCCACGCCCCAGCGCCCCTCCGAGTCCGCTTCCGGGAGAACCGCCGTGATGTAGTTACTCTCCGTCGCCTCGAGCAATCCGAGCCGCGTCACCGTGCCCGGCGTGACGACCTCGATGACCTGCCGCTCCACGAGCCCCTTCGCCTGGTCCGCCGGCTCCATCTGCTCCGCGATGGCGACGGAGTAGCCGTGGTGAACCAGTTTTCGAAGGTACCCTTCGATCGAGTGGTGCGGGACGCCGGCGAGAGGCGTGGGGTCGCGCTTCTTGTCGCGCGACGTGAGGGCGATGCCGAGCACGCGGGAGGCGACGAGGGCGTCCTCGCCGAACGTCTCGTAGAAGTCGCCCATCCGGAAGAGGAGGAGGCTCCCCGGGTGCTCGGCCTTGAGACGCCGGTACTGAACGAGCATCGGAGTCGTTTCCAACGCTCCTCCTTAGTGCGGCACGACGGTGAAGGAGTAGCCGCGTTCGCGGCGAAGCCGCTCGCCCAAGGCGCGTGCTTCGTCGCGCGAGGCGAAGGCGCCGGCGCGCACGCGGTAGATCGACGGTGTTTCGCTTCCCTGCTTCACGGCAACGTCGGCGACGTTCGCGAGTCTCAGATCGCGAGCCAGCGCATCGGCGAGATCGCGGCGCGAGAAAGCGCCGACCTGAAGGGCGTACCCGCCGCCGATCGGCAGTCCGCCCGCCACGGCGCCGCCCGGGCGAATGCCGCGATCCCGGACACGAGTCGCCTCGTAGGAGTCGGGAAAGCGCTGCGCCACCTGCCGGAAGACGTTCGTCGCGTCGCTGGCGCGCCCGCTCTGCTCGAGCGCCATCCCCATCGCGTAGAGCGCCTGCGGCGCGTAGGCGCCCTGCGCGTGGCGATCCAAAAGCGCGCGGAGCGCCTCGATCGCGGCTTGCGGCTTACCCCCGCGGAGCGCCGCTTGCGCCGTGGCGAAGTAGTACGCCTCTTCCTCGGCGCTTCCCTTCAAATCCCGTTCGCTCGAGGCGAAGAACTGGAGCGCTCCGCCCGCATCGCCACGCGCGATCTGCGAGAGGCCGCGGAGCACGAGCCCTTCCCGTCCGATTCGATCCTTCTCCACGCCCGGGGAAAAGATGGCGAGAAGCCGATCGGCTTCGACATAGTCGCCCTGGACGTAGTGAAGCCTCGCCAGCGAGAGCGTTGCCTCGCGGCGGTGGCGTCCGTGGGAGAACTCCTTCAAGTACGCGGTGAAGGCGTTGTCCTGCTTCGCCCCGTCCTCCGTGAGTGTGGCGCCGAGGAACGCGGCGGCGTCCGACTTCTCCCCGGGGAGACGCGTGCGATCGAGCCCCTCGAGAATCTGGCGCGCGTCCGCGGCGCGTCCCGCCGCCGCCGCCTCCTGCGCTCGCGCCAAGCGCGCTTCGCTGTCGTTCGCGCTTCGCCGCTGGCTCGACGCTCCCTTGGCGGCCGGATAGTCCTGTGGCGCCACCGCCTCTCCCTTGGAGGAGCGGGTGGCGCGAGGCTGAACGCGCAACGCGCGCCCCTCCTTCTTCGGCTCCGGCGTCGAGGCGGCGGTCCCCTCCGACGCGGCCGGCACAGACGCGGCCGGCGCGAGAAGCGATGCGATCAGGGCGACGAACAGAAACAGTCGGGTCATGCGGGGGGGAGGGGTATCCAGGCGAGGCATTGGGGGCACCGAGACCAGTACTCCTCGAAATGACGGCCGCAGCGGCCGCACGCGGAAACGGCCCCATCGGCAAGGCCGCGCAGCGCCGTCTCGACTTCGTCGAGGGCGAGCTGCAGGTCGCCGCGCTGCCGATGCACCTGAACCATCAGGAGCCTCGCCGGCGCGGAATCGGGAGCCAACTCGAGCGCGCCGCGCAACGTCCGCTCCGCTTCGTCGAGCGCCCCCCGTTTCATGTGAAGTCGCGCGAGAGCGAGCTTCACTCTCACGTCGTTCGGATTGTGGCTCAGGAGCTCCTCGTACGTCTGCTCCATTTCCGAAAATCGGCCTCGCTCGAACGCCGAGACCTCCAGGCGTTCGAGCACCAGATGGATCCGCTCGGGGTGCGCGGTCGCCAAGCCCCGCCAAAGCAGGATGGCGCGTTCGGCGTGCCCCGTCTCGTGGTAGATGTCTCCCAGGCGTATGAGGGCGACCGGCTGGTCGCGCTCCAGTTTCAGGGCCGACTTGAAGTGGCGCTTCGCCTCCTCCATCGACCCGGCGCGTAACGCGATCTCCCCGATCGAAGCCCGGTAGCGGGCCAAGGCGCTCGCGTCGCGTCCGCCGTTTTGCCGGAGCATCTCGTCGCGGATTTCATACGCCCGTTCCCATTCTCCCGCGGACTCATAGGCTTTGAGTATCACGCGAAGCGAGTGGCCGCTCTTCCGTTCGCTTTGCCGAAGCAGGAGCGCCTCTTCGACGGCCTCCTTGGGACGCTTCAGCGCCACCAAGTCGAGAACGATCGCCTCCCGGATGAGGCGCGCCCGCGACGGGCCATGCCCCGCCCGCACGGTCAGTTCGCGGTGGATGCGGTAGGCCCGTTCGGCTTCGCCTTTCTCTCGAAGAAGATTCCCCAAGTGTATGTAAGCATCCACGTTGTCGCTGTCCTGCCGGACCGCGTCCAGGAGCGCGCGGATCGCTTCGTCGCGGTCGCCGCTCAGGAGCGCCCCGAGCGCGCGCTCGTAAGGCGGATCGGGGATCGGCTTCGGTCCCGCCGCGTCGCGAGAGAGGATCCACGCGGCGTACCCGATCGCGCCCAAGAACCCCGCCGCGGCGAGGACCGCGAGGAGCGGCGGCATCAGCGGGGCTCTCGCTCCTCGGCCGGCGGGAAGCCCTCGATCGGGAGGTTCCGGAGTTGCCCCAACTCCTTCCGCAGATCGGCCGTCTCCCGCGCGGAGCGGGACCGGTCGGCATGGAGCCGGATCACGTGAATCAGATTCGCGAGGAGCGTGGCGAGCATCCCCACCACGAACGCCCCGAACATGGCGCCGACCAGGTGTATCTCCTTGAAGACGAGGCCCCCGGGAAGGGTAAGCAGGGGCACCGTCTGGTCCCAATTCAGATAGGAAAACCAGAAGACCAGGCAGAGCACGACGAGCCAAATGATGTTCCGCAGAAACCACATGGGGACGATCCTCCCCGGCCGTTGGACCGTCGGCCGGCAGGGGGCGAGAATAGCCACCCCCGGAGGGTGGGTCAACCGGCAGGGCCCGCTCCGGGGCGATGAAAAAGAAACCCGAGGGGCCGGACGGCACCCCTCGGGCGATGTTCCATCTCCGATGACCGAACCGCGACTAGGCCGGAAGGTCCTCGCCCATGTCCGCCGCCGGAGCGTCGGACGGGGTTTCGGACGTGGTGTCCTCTTCCGCGGAGGGGTTCGGCTTGTACTTCTCGGCGTACGCGTCCTGCGTGCCGCGGTCCTGATCGGCGAGCCAGGCCCGCGCGCTCAGGATGATGCGGTGCGCCTGGGCGTCCACGCGCGTCACCTTCAGATCGAGTTCGTCGCCCGGCTTGAAGCTGTCGGACGGCTTCTTCAACCCTTCGATGCCGAGCTGCGAGAGCGGAATGAAGCCCTCGATGCCGTCTTCCAAATCGACGATCGCGCCGCGATCGAGGAGGCGGACCACCTTCCCCTTCACCAGCATATCGGGGAGGTAGCGCTCCGCGAGGGTCGGCCACGGGTCGTCGGATACCTGCTTGAGTCCGAGAGAGATGCGGCGCGCGTCCTTGTCGATCGCCAGGACGACCACGTCGATCTTGTCCCCCTTCTTCAAGATTTCGCTCGGGTGGGAGACGCGGCGCGTCCACGACATGTCGCTGATGTGGACGAGACCGTCGATCCCTTCCTCGATTTCGACGAATGCGCCGAAGTTGGTCAGGTTGCGGACCTTCCCCTGGAGCTTCGTGCCGATCGGGAACCGGTTGTCGAGCGTGAGCCACGGATCGGGCTCGATTTGCTTGAGACCGAGGGAGATCTTTTCGTTCTCCTTGTCGATCTTGAGGATCATCGTTTCGACTTCGTCTCCGATGGCAACGACCTTGCTCGGATGGCGGACATGCCGCGTCCAGGACATCTCGGAGATGTGAATGAGCCCTTCAATCCCCTTCTCCAGCTCCACGAACGCGCCGTAGTCGGTGATGCTGACCACGCGTCCCTTCACGCGGGACGTGACTGTGTAGCGCTTGTCGACGTCTTCCCACGGGTAGGGCGTGAGCTGCTTCATGCCGAGGGAGATGCGCTCCTTCTCGGGATCGAACGAGAGAACCTTCACCTTGATCTTCTCGCCGATGGAGACCAGCTCGGAGGGATGGCTGACGCGGCCCCACGACATGTCGGTGATGTGGAGGAGTCCGTCGATGCCGCCCAAGTCCACGAAGGCGCCGAAGTCGGTGATGTTCTTGACCTGGCCCTCGCGAATTTGATCCTTCGCCAGCTCCTGGATGATCTCGCTCTTCTGCTTGGCGCGATGCTCTTCCAGAACCGACCGGCGCGACACCACGATGTTCCGGCGCCGCTTGTTCAGCTTGATGATCTTGAAGTCCATCGACTGGTTGATCAGGGCGTCCACGTTCTGGACCTGGCGAAGCGCGATCTGCGAGCCCGGAAGGAACGCTTCCACGCCGTAGAGATCGACGACCACTCCTCCCTTGATCTTCCGAACCAGGCGGCCCTCCACGAGCTCGCCCTTGTCGGCCGCGCTCTTCACGCGGTCCCAGACCTTCACGAAGTCGGCCCGCTGCTTCGAGAGGACGACCAAGCCGTCCTGGTTCTCGGTCTTCTCGAGGAAGACTTCGATCTCGTCGCCGACCTTCACGCCTTCCAAGTCGGGGAACTCCTCGACCGGGATGACGCCTTCGGATTTGAATCCGACGTCTACCGTGACTTCTTTATCGTCGATCTTGAGGACGCGGCCTTTGACGATTTCGCCTTCCTCGAGATCCTGCAGCGACTGTTCGTACAGCTGCAGCCACTGGCCCATGGCGCTCGGTTCCTCGCCGGGCTCGAGCGTGGCGACCGCCATGCCACTCTCGACATCCTCCTCATCCACATTTACGAAACGGGTGGTGGTGCGTCGCTTCCTGGGCTTCGCCTCGGAATCCGCATCGTCTCCCGCGTCGTCCCGAATGTCCGGTTCTTCGTCGTGCCTTCGAACCATTCTTTTTGTTGCCTCCTGCTTCTATGAAATATGGCCCGCGGTGCGGACCGGTGCTGCCGTCGTCAAGCGGCGGTGGGAGCGGGCTCCATCTGCGTGAGCCGGTCCACGACCTCCGCGATCACCTCGTCCGGCGTGGAAGCGCCGGCCGAGACGCCCACGCGCTGGATGCCGGCAAACCACTCCGGCGTCAGCTCCGCGGCGGATTCGATCATGAGCACGCGGGGATTCACCTTCCGGCAAACCTCCGCGAGCTGCGCCGTATTGGCGCTCTGACGGCCGCCGACGATCACCATCGCGTCGACTTCGGGGGCGAGCTCTACCGCCGTCTTCTGCATCGCCGTCGTGGCGCCGCAAAGCGTATTGAAGACCCGAACTTCCTTCCCCCGCTTCAGGAGCGCGCCCACGACCTCCTGCACGTGCATGATCGAGTGCGTCGTCTGAAACACCACGCCCATCCGGGGAATGAACTTGAGCGCCTCGGCCTCAGCGGTCGTGTTGAGAACGATCGCTTTCCCGGCCGTGTGCGCCACGATGCCGACCACTTCCGGGTGATGCTCGTCGCCGATGACGACGACCTTGTAGCCGTCGGCGATGAGCCGTCCCGCGTACTCCTGCGCTTTCGTCACGAAAGGACAGGTCGTGTCGACGACGCGTAGCCCCTTCTCCTCGGCGCCCTTCTTTACCTCGGGACCGACGCCATGAGACCGGATGACGATCGTCGCCCCGGCCGTGAGTTCCTCCAGCGAACCCGCGACGTGGAGTCCGCGGCGCTGGAACGCCGCGACAACCTGGGGATTGTGGATCAGCGGTCCGAGCGCCTGCACTTCCCCCGACGCCTGATCCAGCGTCTCGTTCGCCATCTTGATCGCGCGCTTCACGCCGAAGCAGAAGCCCGCGTTGTCGGCTACGACCACATCCATGGGATCGCTTGTCTCCTCGTACCAGGGATACCAGGGGTTACAACGCTCCGATCGCGTCCATGACGCGCCGGGCGAAGGCCCGTCCACCCTCCGCGGTCAGTTCCTCGCCCCTCGGAGGCATCATCGGCGCGCCAAAGGCGATCCGCACCAGTACTTGCCTCAGCATCGAGCGGCGAATCTGGCGTGAACCGGAGATCCGGGCGGGCACGATGGGCGACCGGGTCGCTGCCGCGAGCCGCGTAATTCCGGCTTTGGGCGGCAGAAAGTCGGGGCCCCTGCTCCGGGTCCCTTCGGGAAAGATCAGGACGGCCCCACCGTTTGTCAGGACGTCCTCGGCGCCGCGAAGCCCACCGCGGGCGCGCGCCCCCCTGTGAATCGGGATGGCATTATACCTGCTAATAAGCCCTCCGAGTAGGCGATTCTCGAACAGTTCCGCCTTCGCCACAAAGTGGATCACTCTCGGAACCGACGACCCCACCAGGGGGGGATCCCAGAAGGAGATGTGGTTGGAAGCCACGATCAGGGGCCCCGATCGAGGAAGGTGCTCCAACCCCTCGATTCTCGACCGAAGCCCGATCACCCCGAACCAGTGGGCGAAGTCGTGGCCGAAGCGGAAGACGGCGGTCATCTTCCCCGGCCCGGAGATCCCCAGGCGTGCCCAATGGGTCGCCAGATCGATCTGCTCTTCCAGCGTCATCGAGGTCGTATCGAACGGGATCGCGTCGGGAGCCGCCTTGAGGGGGCTCGCCTCGCGCTCCTCGTCCCGCCGGTCTCGATCGCGGAGCATCGCCTCGATCGCGCCCACGTCGGCCGCTTCCCCGCGCGCTTCCAATTCCGCATGGCGGCGCCTCGCTCTGGCTTCGACGCTCGCCGTGAGAAAGAGTTTCAGGTCGGCTTTCGGGAAGACCACCGTCCCGATGTCCCGCCCTTCCATCACGAGGCCGGGCGGCAAGGCGAGGGAACGCTGCAGCTGCACCAGTCGCCGGCGGAGTTTCAGGTGAATGGCGACGCGGGAGGCCGCTTCGCCCGCCTCGGCGCTTCGGATGTGGGGCTCCACCAGCTCGCCGTCGGCGCGGAGTCCGTCCGACGCCGCTTCGAGCCTGACGCGGTCTAAGAGCGACAAAATCCCGCGTTCGTCGTCGAGCGCCACGCCCTTCGAGCGCGCAAGCCAGCCGACCGCCCGATACATCGCACCCGAATCGACGTGGCGAAGTCCGAGGCGCTCGGCCACGGCCCTCGCCGTGACGCTCTTCCCCGCGCCCGCGGGGCCATCGATCGCGAGAACGAACGGCTTCACTTCGATAGTTTCCGAAGGCGCGGCAGAAAGCCGGGATCGGAGACGGCCGCGGCGGAGGCATCGTCGACCGTGATCCCTTCCGTCGCGCGAAGCCCCGCGACCAGGAACGCCATGGCAATTCGATGATCGCCCCGTGTCTCCACGGAGCCGCCGCGAAGTCGCCCGCTTCCGACGATGTTCCAGCCGTCTTCGTGCTCTTCGATCGTGCCCCCGATCGCCTGGAACGCGGCCGCGATCGCCGCGATTCGATCCGACTCCTTCACGCGGAGTTCCCGCGCGCCGCGCACGGAGGAAGTGCCGCGCGCGAACGCGGCGAGGATGGCGACAAGCGGAAGTTCATCGATCAAGCCTGGAATCTCCGCCGCGGTGACTTCGAGCGGACGAAGCGCGCGGTGGCAAACCCTGACGTCGGCCACCGGTTCTTCCCCCGCCTTTCGCGCGTCGAGGAACGTCACCTCGGCACCGGCCCGCAGCAGGAGATCGAAGAAGGCGCGCCTCGTGGGGTTTACCCCGACGCCGCGAAGCAGGACGTCGGAGCCGGGCACGAGTGCCGCGGCGGTGGCAAGAAAGGCCGCGGCCGAGGGATCGCCCGGAATATCGATCTCGGCGCCGTGGAGCGGCGCGCCACCCGTGACGGAGACAGCGAGTCCATCGCGACGAAGCGGAACGCCGAAGAGCGGAAGCATCCGCTCGGTGTGATCGCGCGTTTCGGCCGGCTCGTGGACCACGGTCGTCCCTTCCGCCTGAATCGCGGCGAAGAGGATCGCGCTCTTCACCTGCGCGCTCGGAACTCCCGTTTCGATTTCAGCGCCGCGAAGGCTCCGCCCGCGAACCACCACCGGCGGCAGGCGATCGCCGGCACGCGCGGACACGTCCGCGCCGAGCGCGCGAAGCGGAACGAGGATGCGCGCCACGGGGCGTCCCCGAAGCGACGCATCACCGGTCAAGATCGAGAGGAAGGGTTGCGCGGAGAGAAGGCCGGTGGAGAGCCGGAGGGCCGTTCCGGAGTTCTTCGCGTCGAGCACGCGATCGGGCTCGCGAAAGGTGCCACCCCGGAGAACGAGTTCTCCCGTCTTCCCGCGGCGAACGACGGTACCGAGCGCGCGAGCCACGCCGATCGCGGCGGCGGCGTCGGCGCCGGGGTTCGCCCCGCGGATCACGGTCACGCCCGGCGCGAGCGCCCCGAGGAGAACCGCCCGTTGCGTGATCGACTTGTCGCCAGGGAGGGTGGCCTCGCCGCGAAGCGGCCGGCCGGGGCGGACGGTGGCGCGGCTCACGCGATCCGGCGCAGGGCTTCGATCAGCCGCTCGTTCTCGAGGCGCGACCCGATGCTGATACGCGCGTACTGGGACGAGAGGCCGAAGGAAGTCATGGGCCGGATGATGACGCCCATGCGTTCGAGGGAGCGCCCGGCGTCGATGGCCGAATCCCGGAACTTCGCGAGGACGAAGTTGGCCCAGGAGGGGGTCAGCTCGATGCCGAAGGCCGGGAGTTCCCGCTGAAAGAGGGCGAGTCCTTCCCGCACCAGTTCGCGGCTCCGGAGCACTTGTTCGGGATCCTCGAGGCTCGCGCGCGCCGCCGCCTGCGCCA
Organism: Candidatus Eiseniibacteriota bacterium; assembly: GCA_031370645.1. Taxonomy (GTDB): domain Bacteria; phylum Eisenbacteria; class RBG-16-71-46; order SZUA-252; family SZUA-252; genus SZUA-252. The sequence continues at coordinate 9,251 of JANMQV010000022.1, forward strand.
CGCTCGTCACGTTGAATGGGAGCCGCACGCGATGGACGAGCCCCGCGAGATCCCCCGGGAAGAATCCGTAGCCGACGCGTAGCCCCGCCAGCGCGTAGATCTTCGAAAACGTCCGCAAAACCGCCACGCGATGCCCGAGTCGAAGATAGTCGAGCCCGTTCGGATATTCGTGGTCCTCCACGTACTCGAAGTAGGCCTCGTCGAGAATCGTCGTGATGTGGGGAGGAACGTGACGGAAGTACTCGTCCATCTGGCGGCGCCGGACGATCGTCCCGGTCGGATTATCGGGATTGGAGAAGTAGACGAGCCGCGTGCGATCGTTGATGGCGGCGAGCATCGCTTCGGGATCGTGGAAGAGCGCCTTCCCCGGCACGCGGACGAGCGTGCCGCCCGAAACGTTCACCGCAACCGCGTACATGACGAACGCCGGGTTCGACATGATCGCCTCGTCCCCCGGCCCAAGATGGATGCGGCAGAGGACGTCGATGAGATCGTTCGACCCCGATCCGACGGCGATCTGGTCGAACGGCATCTCGAATCTCGTGGAGAGCGCTTCGCGGAGATAGTAGGAGCCGCCGTCGGGATAGCGGTTCACGCTGTGGACCGCGGCCTGCATGGCCGCGATCGCCAGGGGTGAAGGCCCGAGCGGGTTCTCGTTCGAGGCGAGTTTCACGGCGCCGGAGATGCCGAGTTCCCGCTCCAGCTCCTCCACCGGTTTTCCCGGAATGTAGGGCTGCAGGGATCGGATCTCGGGGCGGACGCTGTCGGTCACGCGCACACTCATGGGTTCGTCGTTCCGCGTTCGAAAATCGTCGAGCCGGGCGAGTCTATCACCGTGGACCCCGGCGCGGAAGGCGCGCCCCGCGCGGAACCGCCATGCGGCGAAGCGCCCCGAGTTCGGCCGAGGTGAGCGGGCGAACCGCGCCCCGCCGGAGGATGCCGAGATGGACGGGGCCGAACTCGATGCGGAGGAGGCGTCGAACGTTGAGTCCGGCGTTCTTCGCGAGTTCGCGAATCTCCCGCTTCTTCCCCTCTCGAAGGTCAATGCGGAGAATCCCGAGACCGCGCTCGATCCCCTCGAGCAGTGCCGACTCCGGCGCGACCATGAAGCCTTCGACCTTGGTCCCCGCCAAGAGGCGGCGCATCCGGTCCGCATCGGGCACCGGGGTCACCCAGACGCGGTAGCGGCGAAGGAATTCCGAACGCGGATGAAGGATCGCTTCCGCGAGGGTGCCGTCGTCGGTCAGGAGGAGAAGCCCCTCGGAGTCGTAGTCGAGACGGCCGATGGCGTGGAGCCCCTGCGCGCGGGGGCCGAGCCGCTGGTAGATCGTGATCTTCCCGCCCTGGGAGCGGCGGCTGACGAGCGTCTCGGGCGGCTTGTTATAGGCGAGGTATCGGGAGGCCTCCGGAAGCCGAACGGGATGGCCGTCGAGGGTCACGTGGTCGCGGTCGGGGTCGATCGGCTCGCCGAAGCCCTGCGGCGTGACGCCGTTCACCTGAACGCGCCCGTCTCGGATCCACTCGTCCGCCTCGCGCCGCGATCCGCGGCCGGCCCGCGCGAGGTAGAGGTTAAGCCTCACCCTCGGTCGCGCCCGCTTCGACCGACGCCGGTTCTTCCGCCGCGGTCGCCGCGTCTTCGTCGGCGAGTTCCATCTGCGCGCGCTCGCGCTCCTCCAACACGCTCCCCAGCTCCTTCAATTCCGGAAGGTCGGAGAGATCGTTGATCCCCATGTACTGGAAGAACTCCTGCGACGTGGCGTAAAGAAGCGGCCGGCCGACGGCTTTCGAGCGGCCCGCGATCAGCACCAGGTTCCGTTCGAGGAGCGTGTGAAGCGATCCGCTCGAGTCGACGCCGCGAATGCCGTCGATCTCGGTCTTCGTGATCGGCTGCTTGTAGGCGACGATCGCGAGCGTCTCGAGGCCCGCGCGGGAGAGTCGCACCTTTCGCCGCGACCGAAGCATCTTCTCGATCCAGGGCGAGCACTCCTTCCGCGACAGGAGTTGGTAGCCGCCGGCGATCTCCACGAGCGCAACCCCTCTCCGCGATTCGTCGAATTCCACGGCCATCTCGTCGAGGAGCGCGCGGATCTCATCCTTGTCGGGGCCGGCCATCACTTCCACGAGCGTCACGAGACCGATCGGGGCGTCGCTCGCGAAGAGAAGCGACTCGATAATCTGTTTGGGGCTCGGCATCGGCTACTCCTCGTTCGCCGGCGCGGCCGGCTGGTATTCCAGGAAGATCGGCCCGAAGAGATCCTCCTGGGCGGCGCGCAACTCGCCCAGTTTCAGGAGCTCCAGAAGCCCGAGGAACGCGGTGATCTTCTCGATCCGCGTCACGAAGAGGTCGAGCATCTCGGCGAAGAGGAGCCGCCCGCGCGCTTTTAGATTTTCGCGCAGGAGCGACATCGCTTCGTCGATCCGCATCGGCTCGGCATTGATCGTGTGGACAACGGGCGGCACCTGACGCTGGAGCGCACCTTTGAGCGCCTCCAAGAGTCGGAAGAGGCTAACCGGCAGGAGTTCGCTCGCTTCCGGATCCTCCAACTGCGCCGGGGCGCCGCGCTCGAACTGCTGGCGGCGTTCCGCCTCGAGCCGCTCCAGATCCTTCGCGGCGTCTTTGAACCGCCGGTACTCGAGAAGTTGGCGGACCAGCGTTTCGCGCGGATCGAGTTCCTCCTGCTCCTCGATGATCGGCGGCAGGAGCATGCGCGACTTGATGCGCATAAGAGTCGCGGCCATCACCAGGAACTCCCCCGCCACTTCGAGATCGAGCTCGCGCATGAGGGCCAGCATCTCAAGGTATTGGCGCGTGATTTTGGAGATCGGAATGTCGGTGATGTCGATCTCGTCCTGCTGGATCAGGTGGAGGAGGAGATCGAGCGGCCCTTCGAACGCAGGGAGATTGACGCGCATGGCGGTGCTGGCCGATGCGGACTCCGCCTCGGCGGCAGTTCCGCTCAACAGACTGGTGTTCCTGGCGCTCTCGTCGGTCATGGCAGTTTCATCGCCTCGCGGACCTGCCGCATCGTGTCCACCGCCACGGCGCGAGCCTTCTCCTCGCCGTAACGGAGCGCCTCGCGCACCCTCTCGGGGTGCGCCTCCAGTTCCTTCCGCTTCTCGCGAATCGGTTCGAGCGAACGGGCCACGATACCGGCTAGATCTCGCTTGTCCGCCACGCACCCGAGCGCGCCCGCCCGGCAGTCGCGCTCGATCTGCGCGGCCCCCGCCGGGTGGAAGGCCCGATGATACGCGAAGACGACGCATCCGTCTGGATTTCCCGGATCGTCCTTTCGAAGTTTTTTGGGATCGGTGTAGGCGGTTCGAACCTTCGCGTCAATCTCCTCGGGCGAATCGGCGAGCAGGATCGTGTTTCCCATCGATTTGCTCATCCGCCGACCGTCGAGGCCCGGGAGGCGCGGAAAGTGCGTCAGCTTGGCGTCGGGGACCGGGAAGACTTCCCCGTAGAGCGCGTTGAAGCGCCGCGCGATCTCCCGCGTCACCTCCACGTGCGGCACCTGGTCCTCCCCCACCGGCACGAACGTCGCGCGGTAGAGGAGAATGTCGGCCGCCTGCAAGACGGGATAGCCGAGATGTCCGTAGGTGACCGTCTCCTCCAGGGCGAGATCGCGCACCTGCTCCTTCACCGTCGGATTCCGCTCCAGGCGCGCCACGGTCACGAGCATGGAGAGGAGAAGGTGGAGTTCCGCGTGTTCCTTCACGCGGGATTGGATGAAGACGGGGCTCTTCTCTGGATCGATTCCCGCCGCCAGCCAGTCGATCACCATCTCGTGCGTGTTCGACGCGAGCTGATCGGTGTGCTCCTGGTCGGTCGTCAGGGCGTGCCAGTCGGCCACCATGAAGAAGGCATCGCACTGGTGCTGCATGACGACCCAGTTCTGGAGCGCGCCGAGGTAGTTCCCCAAATGGAGCCGACCCGTCGGCCTCATCCCCGAGAGGACGCGCGGGCGCTTCGCCCCGGCGCCGCTCACAGGATTCCCCCCGTCATGAGCGCACCGACCGTCCGGACGAAGGGAGAGATGATCATGCCGATGACGCTCACCCCTCCGAGCGACCCGAGAAGGACGATTCCAAGGAGGAGCATCGGGCCATAGGCGTCGAAGGCGCGGTAGCGCTCGGCTTGCGCCGCCGGCAGCAGACCCGTCAGGACGCGCGAGCCGTCGAGCGGAAAGATCGGAATCATGTTGAAGGCCGCGAGGCTCAGGTTCAAAACAACGCTCCAGCCGATCATGCGGACGATGGCGTTCGCCGCGGCACCGCTGAACTCCATCGGTACGGCAGCCAGGACACGAAGAACCGTTCCGAAGACGAGCGCGAGCACGATGTTCGAGACCGGCCCCGCCAGCGCGATCCACATCATGTCGCGCCGCGGATGGTTCAGGTAGCGCTCATCGACCGGCACCGGCTTCGCCCACCCGATATGGGGCGGGAGGAGAAAGACAATCGAGCCGAGCGGGTCGAGATGCGCGAGCGGATTCAGCGTGAGCCGGCCGAGGAGCCGCGCCGTCGGATCGCCGAGGCGCATGGCGGCATAACCGTGGCTCCACTCATGCACGGTGAGCGCGAAGAGGAGCGGTGGGATGAGGAGAAGGAATTCGGCCGGGTTGCTAAGCACCGGGCCGGCCTCCGCGGCGGCCGCAGCGCTCCGCGCGACCCGCGCCGCGGTTACGGCTTGGCGTCACCGGATGGAGCGGGCGAGGGGCCCAGCGTCACCTGGCAGGAATGCGTGAACCAGCGCTCCGCGGCCAGGCGCACGTCCTCGGGCTTCAGTTTCAGGAGCGCGCTCTCGAAGCGGCTCGGATAGTCGAGCGGCAATCCCTGCGCGGCGTAGTTCGCGAGCATCCGCGCCCGCACGACCGGCTCGCCCTGCTTGAAGAAGTAGCCGTCCTGAACGCGCTTCAACTGAACGGTCCATTCCCCCTTCTCGAGCGGTTCGGTGCGAAGGCGCTGCAGCACGGCGAGCGTCGTGTCGCGCGCGGCGGGGAGTTTCTCCGTGGTCGCGCCGAAGAAGACGGCGATCGAACCGCGGGTCGGAAAGAGCGACCAGACGACTCCCGGCGATACCGCGTCTTCGCGTGTCGCCATCCAATAGACGATTGGCGAGCGATCTTCGGAGCTGAGATAGGAGTGGATCATGGCGAAGGCGGCGTAGTCGGCGTCCTTGTAGCCCGGCGCCGGGTAGCCGACGACGAACGCATGCGCGAGCCAGGGACGCTCGAGCGTCACGACCATGTCGGACGCGAGCGGAGTCGGCTCGGGGCCCGTCGGCTCGAGCGGCGGTCCGGGCGTCGCGGCGGCGAATGCCTTCTCCAACTGTTCCATCAGCCGCTTCCCGTCCAGATTTCCCACGAAGACGATCGTCACATTGCTCCCGGCCGTGAGCCGCTTGTGCATCGCGACGAGATCCGAACGCCGCGCCTGCGCGATCGAAGCGACCAGGCCCTGCGGAATGCGCTCGTACGGCGTCCCCTTGTACATCGTCCCGAGGAACGTACCGAAAGCCGACTGAAGCGGGCTCTGCGCGGCGAAGTTGGCTTCTCCGGTGGCGCGAACGCGCACCGCTTCGAACGTCGTATCGGGGAGCGACGGGAAGAGCGTGATGTCGGTCAGGAGCGCCGCCGCTCCGGCCGCATGCTCGCGGTCGGTCTGAATGACGATCTGCCCCACGTCGGCGCCGACGCTCGTCTCGAACTTGGAATTCGTTCCACGGAGCCGCACGAGGAAGTCGGAAGCGGACGACTTCGCCGTCCCTCCGATCATCGTCTGAAGGAGCACCCCACCGAGGCCCGCAGTCTCTTCCGTCTCGTAGCGGACGCCCATGCGGAATGCGGCGACTCCTGCCACGTTTTGGCTCGTGCGCTGCTCCTGCACGAGGATGCGGACACCGTTCTTCAAGGTCTTCTCGAGCACCGGCTGGCCCGGATCGTAGATCGGCACGCGCGGGCGTTCGGGAAGGCTGTCGGGGACAACCCGCTCCTGGGCCTGGGCGGAGACGGCGCCGAGGAGCGCGGTCAGGCAAACGAGGCCCCGTAGAAAGAAGTGCGACGAGAGGTTCTTGGGGGTCGTGATCGGGCGCGGAAAGGATCGGTTCATTTGCATGGCTAACCCAGGCTAGCAGAAGTTGTTACAACGCGTCAACGGCGGCCCCCGCGGGAGGGCCATCCGTGGCCCGGGCGTTCCATTTGGGACACCCTCAAAAAGTAGCCTCTCCCCTATAAAGCTGCACGGGGGAAGGCCGATGCATTTTGTAGAGGCCGGGGGGCCTCCGTTCGAACCAGAGGGTTCGTCTATGTATCCGTACCCCGATCGCGCCGGGCGTCTCCGCCCCGGTGCCAAAATCGCGCTTTTGGGCGGTCTGCTCGCCCTGGAGCTCGCCTTCGCGGCTCCGGCCGACGCGGGCAAGCCCGAGGCCGTGGATGTGCCCGCGATCGTTTCCGACTTCCAGCGCATTTGCGGCGAGCTCGACCAGGCCCGCACCGGGCTTCGAAACGGCACGCTTTCGAACGAGGAATTCGCCGACCGCGTTCTCGATCTCTTCGTCCGGGCCGACAGCCTGCACCAGTTGGTGCCCCGCGGCGGATGGATCAAGGGCGGCGCGAACGCAACCGGCGCCTTCGCCTTGTCGCGAGCGCTACGCTACCTGATCGAGTCGTTGCGGGAGAATTACGTCGGGATCGCGGCGGGGAGCGGAGTCAATTTCGTGGAGGCCGACCGGGCGTATCAGGCCGCGGTCGCGTGGCGCCCGGATATCCAGGCCGCCGGCGCCACCGCGGCTCGTTATAGGTAAGTGGAGCTGGTGGGGATCGAACCCACTACCTCTTGACTGCCAGTCAAGCGCTCTCCCATCTGAGCTACAGCCCCGTCTGGAACGGACGAAAAAGGTACGACGAGCCGTGCTTCTCCGTCAACCGCCAAGCGGCTCGATCCTTGCGACGACCCGCGACTTGACCCGCCGCGCTTGCGCGGCGAGACTTCGCCCCGCGCACCATTGTCGCCGCACCTCGCGGCCCAACGCCGTCCATTCGGGAGCCTACACGTGACCACGCCGCCGCTGCCCTTCTCGAATCGCCGATACCACTTCAGCGGCGTCGGTGGGAGCGGCATGGCGCCCCTCGCCCTCCTCGCCTCATCGCTCGGCGCCGACGTGACCGGTTCAGATCGCAATCACGACCGGGGCGTCGCGCTTCCTATCTTCGAGCATCTCGCGCGCGGCGGAGTCCACCTCGTCCCGCAGAACGGCTCCTCGGTACACGCCGGGCTCGACGCCGTCGTCTATTCCACCGCGGTCGAACGCTCGAATCCTGATTTCCGCATGGCCGAGGATCTCGGCGTTACGCTCGTCCGACGCGGGTCGTTCCTCGCCTCGATCGCGGCGGCGCGACGCGCGGTGGCGGTGGCGGGCACGAGCGGGAAGTCGACCGTGACCGCGATGATCGCGCACCTGTTTCAGCGCGCCGGGCTCGATCCGTCGTTCCTGGGCGGCGGTGCCGCGGTCGATCTTCCCGGCGCCACCCCCCCCGGGAGCCTCCGCCTCGGTACCAGCGATTGGTTCGTGGTCGAGACGGACGAGAGCGACGGCAGCGTCGCCGAATTCGCCCCGTCCGTCTCCGTCCTCACGAATCTGAGCCGCGACCACAAGGAGGTCGAGGAGACGGCTCGGAACTTCAGCCGCCTTCTCTCGCAAACGCGCGACGCCGTTGTGCTCCACGTCGGTGATCCCCCGCTTCAGACGGTCACGATTCCCCCGACGCTTCGCGTGATCCGCGTCGCGGTGGAGGGACACGCGACGTGGGCCTCGCCCGACCTCGTGGCTCGCCGGATCGCGCTTACTAGCACCGGCGTCTCCTTCGACGTCGAAGGAGTTCGCGTCACAGTCCCCTTCCCGGGCCGCCTCACGGTGGAAAATGCGCTCCACGCCGTCGCCGCGGGCGTGGCCGCCGGAATTCCGCTCGAACGCGCCGCCGCCTCCCTGGCCGATTTCGCCGGGGTGCGTCGCCGGCTGGAGCGAGTCGGCGAGGCGAACGGCGTCGACGTCTTCGACGACTTCGCGCACAACCCCGTGAAGATCGCCGCGGCGCTCGAGGCGCTTCGTCCCTCGGGCGCTCTCTGGGTCTACTACCAGCCGCACGGCTACGGCCCCACGCGCTTCTTCGCCGACGCGCTGGTGGCGACCTTTCAGCAGGGACTCCGCCCCGGAGATCACCTCCTCCTCGCGCCGATCTACGACGCGGGCGGAACCGCCGATCGATCGATTCGCTCGGAAGACTTGGTCGCGCGCCTCGTTGCCCCCGGCGTTCACGCATCCGTTCCGCCGACACGGGAGGATGTCGCCGCCGCGATGACCGAAGCGAAGCGGGGCGACCGCATCGTGGTCATGGGGGCGCGGGACGACACCCTTCCTCTCTTCGCTCGCCGCCTCGCGTCGGACCTAGCCGCGAGGACCGCGTCGGCGGGCTCCCAGACAGAATCCCGCTAGCGCGCCGACCCAGGCGAAGACCGCCTGCGGCTCCGGCACGCCGCTCGTCGACGATCCCGGCGGAGGCGGCTCCGGTCTCGCTTCGACGAAGGAACCGGTCCACGCTCCGCTCGTAACCGAGACACCACCGCTCGAGAAGGTCGGCAGATCGAATCCGAACGCGATCTTCGCCCCCTCGGCGCTTCGCCCGAACGCGGCGATCCGGATGAAGTCCGGCACGTCGACCGATTCGCCGGGCGCGAGCCGAAGACCCGCCAGGAACACCGCCAGTTCCGACCCCGAGGCTCCGGTCACCGAGATCCAGCAATCGGCGACACCGGTCGCGGCGCCGCCCCCTCCGCCATGGGAGCCGACGACCGCGCTCGCGACGGCATCGAGCGGGACCGTGAGATCGAGCACGCTCCGGCTCACCGCGCCCGCCGTCCCGGTTCCGCCCGACTTCGCGGCACCTCCCGCCGCGACGTTCGTCTTCGTCGCGTAACCGGTGATCCCGGTAATCGAGGTCAGCACCGAAACACCGGGGAGTACGTCGGAGAACGTGATCGCCTTGTCCGATGTGTTTGTGATTCGGACCGTGAGCCCGAGGAGTTCCCCGCTCGCCGGATCGACGAGCCCGGGCGATCCCATCTGCGCGAGCGTGGAGCCGGAGAGCGACTCCTGCGCTAGCGGATCGGCGATGATCGTCGCACCGTCGACGGCCGAGACGCCCGACACGATGGTGAACGTGAGTAGCCCCGCGGATGCCGGACCGGCGGCCGCGAGCAAGGCGATGACGAGCAACGAACGAGGCATGAATCGCGGCACGACTTCCTCCCTTCCCATGGGAACTCGGAGACGTGGGGACGAGAGGGATTCAGCGAGAGGCGTGCCAGACGAAGCGCCGCGTGTTGCGATGTCGTCGGAGGCGATACGGACGCGGAAAACGGCTCTCCCGGCAGAAAGGGCGTCAAAGTGAGATGCCCGAAAACGCAAACCGGCGTCGACGTGAGGTCGACGCCGGTTGACGCGGTTCGTTGAAGCAGGGGTTCCCTCTTACCCGACGTACTCCGTGATCGTCTTTCCCTGCATGAAGAGGCCGAGGTAGTCGCGACCACCCGCCTTCGAATCGGTGCCGCTCATGTTGAACCCACCAAACGGGTGAATGCCGACGAGCGCCCCGGTGCACCTCCGGTTCAAATAGAGATTCCCGACGTGGAGCCGCCGCTTCGCCTCCGCCACCTTCGCCCGGTCGCGGGAGTAGTAGGCGCCGGTCAATCCGTACATGGTCCCATTCGCGATCCCGACCGACTGTTCGAATGACGACGCCTTCAAGACCGCCAGGACCGGCCCGAAGATCTCCTCCTGGCTGATGCGCGCCGGGGGGGCGATGTCGGCGATGACGGTCGGCTGCAGGAAAAACCCGGGACCGCTGTGCTTTCCGCCGCCAGAGATGAGACGCCCTTCCTTCTTCCCGATTTCCATGTACTCGAGAATCGTCTTCTCGGCGCCCGCGTTCACTACCGGTCCGAGATAATTCTCCTTCTTCTCGGTCGGCCCGATCGTCATCGTCTTGACCTTCGCTGCCAAGCGATCGAGGAACTCGTCGTAGAGCTTCGTGTGCACGATGGCGCGCGAACAGGCCGAGCACTTCTGCCCCTGGAATCCGAACGCCGCCGCATAGACGCCGGCGACCGCCGCGTCGAGATCCGCTTCCTCGTCGACGATCGTGAAATCCTTCCCGCCCATTTCGAGAATCGCGCGCTTGAGCCAGATCTGACCCTTCTGCACCTTCGCCGCTTTCTCGTTGATGCCGATGCCGACCGGCATGGAGCCCGTGAAGGCGATGAAGCGCACACCGGGATGCTCGACCAGCCCGTCCCCAATGACACCGCCGGGACCGGGAAGGAAGTTCACGACACCCGGAGGAACGCCTGCCTCTTCCATGATTTCAAAGAGCTTCCAGGCGATGAGTGGCGCATCGCTCGACGGCTTCAAGATGCAGGTGTTCCCGGTCACGATGGTCGCCAGGGTCATGCCGAGCGTGATCGCGCAGGGGAAGTTCCAAGGCGGGATGACCACGCCGACGCCGAGCGGAATGTAGACCAGCGCGTTGTTCTCGCCCGGGTAGGGCGTGATCGGCTGGCGCTCGGCGTAACGGAGCATCTCCCGCGCATAGAATTCGGCGAAGTCGATCGCCTCCGCGGTGTCGCCGTCCGCCTCGCCCCAACTCTTCCCGACTTCGAGCACCATCGTCGCGCTCATCTCGTGGCGCCGCTTCCGGAGAGTGCCCGCCACGCGGAGGAGGACGTTGGCGCGCTCGTCGGGCGCCGTCGCGGCCCAGGCCGGGAACGCCTTCGTGGCCGCATCGACCGCCATCGCGACATGCTCCGCGGCGCCCTTCGCGAACGTGCCGAGACTCTCCGTGGGATTCGCGGGATTGAAACTCTGAAAGGTCGCGGAAGTCTGAATGCGCTTCCCCCCGATGACGATCGGGTGCGACGCGGCCGCTTGCGAGCGGACGAGCGCGAGCGCCTCGCGCATCCCGGTGTCGTGCTCGGGACGCGAGTAGTCGAGATAGGTGGTGCTCCGATACTCCGGAAGCATGACTTCTCCTTTGGGTTCGGGGCCGTGCGGGTTACGATTGCGAGCGAATATGATATCCGCTCTCCTGATCGCTGTCATCCCGGCCCTCATTCTCCCTTGGGCGCTCCTTCCGCTCCATTCCCCGCCCCTCTTTGCCCTCCTTCCGATGCTCCCGCTCGCATGGGTCTACATCCGGGCGGTGCGCGAGGGCCGGGCGCGGGAGGCCGCCTTCCTGGCCATCGCGTGGGCGGCCGCGCTGACGGTCACGACGATCGCCGCCTCGGCGCGGAGTCCTCAATCGGCGCTTCAGACCATCTGGCACGCATCGGCGTTTCGAGACGAAATGGTGGGATGGATTTCGACCGGGCGCGGACCGGAGGGATCGATCGCGCTTTTTCTCCCGCGTGTGCTTCTCGAATACGCGGCGGTCTGGATTCTCTCGGCGGCCACCCTTGGCGTGGCGGCGCTCGTGCTCGGTTCGCTCCTGCTCGGCTTCATGAACGGATACGTCGGCTGGGTCGTGGCGAACGCCGACCCCACCGTCTCCGGACTCGCCACCGCGCTTGTCGCCTGGCCCCCCTGGTCCGTCGCTCGCGTGCTCTCGTTCATCCTAGCGGGAACGGCGGGTGCTCTATGGGGTGCGGAACGATTCTACGGAAGGCGCGACAACGGAGCGGGGGCGATGATCGCGAGGCTCGCGCTCTTCTCCGCGCTGCTTCTGGCATTCGACATCGGATTGAAGTGGTGGTTGGCGCCGATCTGGCGGGAGTGGCTCCACGCGCTCCTCGGCGCGAGCGCGGGGCTCGAGGCGGGCGGGAGCGTCTAGCCCCGCCCGCCCCGCGCGGCGTCGTTACGGAAGGATCGTAAGGGGCGTCGAGTCGGGAGCCATCGTCGACTCCACGCGAACGTAGTAGCGACCGGCCCGAAGCGTGCGGCCCCGGTCGTCCTTGCCGTTGAAGTGGAGCTCGCGGAGACCCGCCGGCGCGTTCGCTTCATTCGCCAGGACACGGACCATGCGGCCATGGACGTCGAACACCATCACGCGAAGGCGTCCCGGCAGCTCGGTCTCGATCGCCACGACGGCTTCCGGATTGAGCGGGTTCGGGCCACAGCGCTTGATGGCGCGCTTCTTCTCCGGCACCACGCGGACCGTGAAGGACGCGCGAACGTCGCCGCCGTCGAGGAGACGGAACGAGAGGGTGAGCGTCCCGTCCACCGGCTCCGGAACGTTGGCGAACATCTTCTGCAGGTCCTTCTTCTTGAACGTAAGGCGATATTCGAGTCTTCCGTTCTCGTTGACGTCCGTCCCCTTCAACACGCCTTCAACGCCGGGCGCCAACTCCGCGCCATCCCCAGCACCTTCCCACGCCTTCAGGCGGAACGACGACGGATCGACATCATCGAGCGAGAACGTGCCCAGGTAGGGCTCGACGTAGACACGCTCCCAATCGGAGCCCGTCTCGAGACGAATCTGACGCGGCTGGCACCACGCCACGGCTTCCGCCGTGCGGCCGGCGTCGTTCGCGAGGACGGTCAGCACGCGGTCGGCGAAGCGAAGCGCGTCGTTCGCGTCGGTCGCGCGGAGCGTGACATGGAACGTGCCCGCGCGATTCGCGAGGAGGCGAAGCGAACCGGTGACGAGCGCCAGCGTGAGCGCGTCGCCAGCGTCGGAGCCCGCGACGGAAACCGTCGGAGCCGCACTGCCGCACGCCTGGTCTGGATCGGACGCGGCGAGATCGACCGCCACTTCCGAGCCGACGACAACGGTGACCGAAGCGCCCTGCGACGGCGCGGTCCACACCGGCGTCCGCGGCGTGTCGGTGACGTGGATGCTGAAGGTCTCTTGATCGGTGTAGGTTCCGTCGCTCAACAGTACCGTCGCGTTGCGATCGCCCGCGTCGCAATAGCCGGGCGCAAGGTCGAGGCGAGCCGTGGAAGTGCCGGCCCCGTTCGTGAGCGGCGTCAAGGTGGCGAAACTCGGTAGCGTGCCCGACCAGGTGAGCGTGCCACCGTCCGAATCGCTGCCCTGGAGCGTGACGGCGACACTGGCCGCTTCCGCCACGGTCGGCGCGCTGAACGGCACGATGACCGGCGGATGCTGAGCTGCCGCGCCGGAGACGGTCACCGAGAACGACTGCGACGTCACGTCGATCCCGTCGGTCACGTGGAGGGTCATGGTTGTCGTGCCCGGAGGCGTGCTCATCGTCGGTGCGAGGATCATCCCCGCGGTGCCGTCGCCGAAGTCGCTGAACTGGCCGTACGCCGGCAAGTTGTCCACGGTGAAGACGAGCGCATCGCCGTCATCGTCCGAAGCCCAGAACGAGAGGATGGCGAGCGTGCCGGGATCGATCGTGCGGTCGGTCACGAAGCCGAGCGTCGGCGGCGCGTTCGCATTCGCCACCGAGATCGCGACGTTCTTCTGATTGATGCCGCCGAACGTATCGTCCGCCCGGAAGGTGACCGTGTAGTTTCCCGACTGATCGGAAGCGGGCGTCCAGGAGAAGGAGCCGCTGTTGTTCAAGTTGTCGACGAACGCGGCGCCGACCGGAAGACTGAACGCGCGGAGCTGCACCGTCTGCCCGTCGGCGTCGGTGGCCGTCACGTCGAACGCGAGGAGCTGCTGTTCGACGGCGACCTGGGGCCCCGGCACGGTGATGACCGGCGCCGCCGCCCAAACGGCCGCGGGTAAAGCCGCAAGCGCGAGGAGCGAAACGAGGGTTAGGGTTCCGGCGTAGGGAAGGTGAGCCTGGCGAGACATGATGTACCCCCTCGGGGTGGACCCTGCGATCCCCTTCCGTGGGAGTGAACCACTATGTTCATGGCTCGATCGGTGCAAGACGAGGGCCAGCGCGAGGAAATAGCGTTGAACCCGCGCGGCGGCGCGGGGTTAGAGACGGAGTGGGGTGGGGTGGCATTTCGGGGCGCATTGCAGGGCGCCTGGAATAGGCGCATACTGAGTGCACTTTTTCCGGTCCGCGCGAACCGCGGAAACCACCGACGAGGAGCCTACGGATGCCGAAGGATGTGAAACATTCGCCCAAGACGGTGAGAGCCCCGAAGCGGGGCGACTCGATCGCCGATTGGGTCAAGACCGCTGCCATCTCTCTTGCGATCGTCGTCACGTTCCGCGGCGTCGTCGCGCAGGCGTATCAAATTCCGAGCGGCTCGATGGAGCGCACGCTCCTGGTCGGCGATTTCCTTTACATCAACAAGATGCTCTACGGCTCCGAGATCGACATCGGCTTCCGAGGGCGCCGCTTCTTCTATCATCGCTTCCCCGCCTTCCGTCAGCCGAAGCCGGGCGACATCATCGTTTTCCGCTACCCGCCGAACCCGCGCCAGGATTTCATCAAGCGCTGCGTCGCCGTGGCCGGCCAGACCGTCGAGATCAAGAACAAGGTCGTCTACGTGGACGGCGTGAAACGGACGGAGCCGTTCACCCACCACGATGACCAGCGTATCTATCCTCGGGAGCTCTCCGCGCGCGACAATTTCGGCCCCTACGTCGTACCCGCCGGAGACATCTTTATGATGGGCGACAACCGCGACAACAGTCTCGACAGTCGCTTCTGGGGGCCGCTCCCCTTGGCGAACATCAAGGGAAAGGCGATGTTCCTCTACTGGTCATGGGACGGCGAGAAGTTCCGCCCGCGCATGGAGCGGATGTTCCACGGGATTACGTAGGGTAACAGCGGGCCGCCGATACCGTGCTGCTTGCGATACTCACAAACCGCCTGACTGATGGCGAGAACATGCCATTCGTTGAACGTGCGGGCGAGCGCCGAGCCACGATGTCCCGAGGTGCCGAACACGACGCGCTGCGCGGGCACGGAGGGGTCGGGCACGTCGGCGTGAGAGGCCGCGATCAGTGTCAGTACGTCGACGAGCATCCCGGGCGTGGCCGGCTTGCCGGCGAGTGGACTCGTTTTCATTGCCATATCCCGTGCACGATGAAGACTCCGTCCCATGGCACCTCTCACGTCCCGATCGTCTAGGATGGGGCTGCCGGTGCGGCAGGCGCCTTGGCTGGCTCCGGGGGTGCGGGTCCGTCGGGCGCCTCGGACTTCGCTGCCTTGCCAGGCCGACGGATGCCCGCGAGCTTGGTGCGCTTCAGCATCAGCGCATTGATCGCCACGATCAGGGTGCTGCCGGACATCGACATCGCTGCGACCTCCGGGCTCAGCACGAACGGGTACAAGACGCCCGCCGCGAGCGGGAACGCGACTAGGTTGTAGCCCACCGCCCACCAGAGGTTCTGGTGCATCTTTCGCAATGTCGCGCGCGATAGCTCGATCGCGGCGACGATGTCGTACGGGTCGCTCCTCATCAATACGACATCGGCGCTTTCCATCGCGACGTCGGTGCCGGCGCCAATGGCGAACCCCACGTTCGCTTGAGTGAGCGCTGGCGCGTCGTTGACGCCGTCGCCCACCATCCCGACTCTCTTTCCCGCGGCCTGCAGCTCCTTCACCTTCTCGGCCTTCTTTCCCGGCAGCACGTCGGCCAACACGCTGTCGATGCCGAGATCCGCGGCGATGCGTTTGGCCGTCGCCGCGTTGTCGCCGGTGAGCATCACCACTTCAATCTTTCGTTCGCGCAGCTTGGCCACCGCCGCCTTGGAGGTCGGCCTGATCGCATCGGCGATGGCAATGAGCCCGATCACGCGGGCGGCCTGAGACACATGGACGACGGTGCGGCCGTCCCCCTGCAGGCGGGTGGCATCGGCCTCCAAGCGACCGAGCGCGAGCTTTTGCGTATCCATCAGCAGGCGGTTTCCGAGGAATACTGTTCCGCCAGCGGTCTCGGCGCGCGCGCCCATACCGTCGAGACTCTCGAAACCTGTCGGCGTTACGATCGTGAGCTTGGCCGCGCGGCGTACGATGGCCTGGGCCAGAGGATGGCCGGACCCCTGCTCGACGGCCGCGGCGGCCGCGAGCACCACGTCCTCGGTGACCCCGTCCGCAGGCACGATCGCCACGACTTCCGGCTGGCCGACGGTGAGCGTACCGGTCTTGTCGAAGATGATCACATCGAGCTTGGTGGCGTCCTCGAGCGCCGAGGCGTTCTTGAACAGAATGCCGTTCATCGCGCCGAGGCCGGTTCCCACCATCACCGCCATGGGCGTGGCCAGTCCCAGCGCGTCCGGGCAGGCGATCACGAAGACCGTGATGGTTAGCGTTACCGCGAACAGCAGCGGCTCTCCAATCCACCAGAACCACACCGCGAAGGTCGTAAGACCGATGGCAATCGCGGCGATCACCAGCCATTGCGCGGCTTTGTCGGCAAGGAGTTGTGACGGGGCCTTTGAGTTCTGCGCCTCCTGAACCAGTTTTACGATCTGCGCCAGCGCCGTGTCGGCCCCGACCTTCGTCGCCTTGTAACGAAAACTCCCGCTCTTGTTGATCGTCGCCCCGATCACCGTGGCGCCCGGTCCCTTTTGGACTGGCATCGACTCGCCGGTGAGCATGGACTCGTCGACCATTGATTCGCCGGTCTCCACCGTGCCGTCGACGGGAATCTTTCCCCCCGGCCGCATCACGACGATCTCGCCCGCCAACACCTCCGCCGTCGGAACTTCCACTTCGACGCCGTTGCGGATCACCGAGGCCATCGCGGGGGTAAGCTTCATCAGCGCCTTGATGGCGGACGATGCACCCGCGCGAGCGCGCATTTCGAGCCAGTGGCCGAGCAAGATAAAAACCAGCAGGACGGCGGCGGCTTCGAAGAACTGCCCGCCCCCCTTGAAAAAGAATGTGCTGCCGACACTGAACAGATAGCCGGTGCCGACGCTCAACACCACCAGCACCGCCATGCTCAGGGTGCCGGTCTTGAGCGCGCGCCAGGCGGAGACGACGAACGGCCAGACCGGATAAAGTATCGCGGTGCTCGCCAGGAGGAACAGCCAGAGGTTGAGCTCCAGTCCAAACGGCGGAGCGGGCGGCTTGAAGAAACCTCCCATCGGGGCGTAGACGAAGATCGGCACGGTGAAGATCAGGCAAATCCAGAAACGGTTGCGCATGTCTCGGACCATGGCCGCCAGGTCCGTGCCGCCATGGCCCATCTCATGCGCCATCCCTGCAGGCATTCCCGCCTGCGTGTCCCGCGCCAGATGGCCTTTGTGGCCGTAGCCCGCGGGAGCCGCCGGCTCGGGCGCGGCGGCGGGCGCGACCGGGGCAGCATTCGGCACAGCGGCCAGTGGCGTTGAAGCGGAGGCTCGCGCCGCTTCCGGCGTTGGCACTACAGCACGCTCGAGAACGGGCTTGTGTTCGCTCACCTGCTTGGGTGGGGATTCGCCTGCGGTGTGATGTCCGATTTGGTGCACGGCAGCCTTGATATCGGCGACGTCGAGTTGAGTCTCATCGTAGCGCACGGTGGCGCTTCCCGCGGCGTAATTCACGGTAGCACTTTCCACACCCGGCACCTCGCCCAGCCGCTTTTCCACCTCGTCCACGCTCAGTGCTGAGAGCATGTCACGCACTTCAATGACGCTCGTTTGCATCGTGCCTCCCTAACGGTCTTCGTATTCAACCTGTCTTGCTACATCGACGTCCACGAGACGCGGCGGCCGTTCTGGATCCAGTCGGTGCCGGGCCAGCTGTCCGACGGCTTGCTGGCTTGTCCATTCATTGGACGGCCACGATGGTCTTGCCGCGGTCATTCCAGACATGGATGACAGGCTCGGTGAGATCGTGATCGTATCCAAGAACGCTCAAGGACGCCGTGGCAAGGAGCAGGCGAGAACCTTCGATCGGCGCCAGCCCGATCCAACGAATGGCCAGAACGCGCAGGATGTCACGATGACCAAAGACGAGCACGTTGCCGCCGCCCGCGCGAATGCGGCCGACAACACGGTCAGCACGCGCACCCACGGCATCGCTCGTTTCGCCGCCGGGGCTGCCGTCGCGGAGAAGGCGCCAGCCGGGGCGCTCCGCTCGGATATCGACGGTGCGTCTACCTTCGTAGGCGCCGTAATCCCACTCCTTCAGATCATCGTCCGCTTCGACCACAGAGCCCGGCATCGCGAGCTCGGCAGTGCGGCGGGCGCGCTGCAGCGGACTTGACAGAATGTGATCGAAATGGAGGCGGGTGAGGCGCGCCCCGACCTCGCCCGCGTGGCGTTCGCCTTGCTCGCTCAGCGGAAGATCGGTACGGCCGGTATGCTGTCCCGTCATCGTCCACGCGGTATCGCCGTGGCGCACGAGGCAGATTATCGGCAGCGCCTGGCTCATCTTGTTGCGCCGCTTGCGGCTCGTTGTGCGCCCCAGCGCCAGTCGCGTATTTCCGGCATGTCCTGGCCGTATTGCTCGATGTACCGCCTATGCTCGGTCAGCTTGTCCTTCAGCTCGCGCTTCAGGGCGATGCCCTTCTCGCCGGTCTGCGGCAGACGATCGACCACGTCAGTCACCCCGTGCGGGTGCTCCGATGGCGGTTGGAGCCTCATGAGATCGATGGTGTTGACCACCCGAATGTTCAGGTCTGGCAGATGCTCGCGCATGATCGAAACGGCGGCGAGCGTCTCCAATGTAGGTACGTCGCCGCAGCAGGCCATCACCACGTCTGGTGCCCCGCCCTCGTCGTTGCTGGCCCACCGCCAGATGCCTACAACTTCGATGCAGTGCTTCATGGCGGCATCCAGCCGTGACGAAGCCGTTGAACCGGCCTCAATCGGGGGGAGAGAGGACACCTTCGTGGACGTGGACCACGTCAGGTGCTCGTAGACGGCGGACCAGTACGCACCGAAGGCCGCCGCGAACAGCAGCTCCTCGACAGGCAGGCCAGCCACCAAGAGCCCGGAGAGTGCGGAAAGGTTCCAGACTCGTCCAATGTAGCCGGGGACGGTCGTTTCAAGGCCGAGCAGAAGGACGGTGTAGAACGCGACGAAGAGGGCGGCGCCCACCCACGATCTCGCTCTCAAGTCGGGCCGGCAGGCAATCGCCGCGAGCGAACCTGTTCCCATCGCCACGATCGCCGCGTAAATTGGATTCCATCGTAAGAAGAATAGCGGGAGGAAAACGAGTACCGGCACCACCAGTGCGATCCGGTGGAGGCGGTGGCGACGGTGGTCATGCTCCTCCGCCGGCAGTCGCATGGTCACGCGGCGGGTGAGCACGTCGTAGAGCACGAGGCCCACGCCCCCAATGGCGAAGCTGAAAATCAGGCTTTCGATATCGAACCCCGTGCGCTGAGCGAGCTCGAACAAACTGGGCGGGGACCAGTAGGCGGGCACGAACAGCGGCTCGGTCAGCCCGAACGGCATCGTGAGCAAGCTCGCCCGAAGCATGATCCGCCGCCGGGCGGGAACGCCCCAGTAGAGAGCGAGCCACGGAAGGAGGAACCCGCTCGACCAGACCAGCCACACGTAGTGATCGCGCATCGTCGGACCCTCTCCGCTTGCCGCCTTCTACCGGCTTTCGGTATTCATTCGGCTTGCGGGAGCGCTCGTGCGCGGCTCGAGCGTCATCCCGCACTTGGGACAAACGCCCGGACCTTTCTGGCGAACTTCAGGATGCATCGGACAGGTGTAGATCGCTTCTGCCTTGGCTTCCATGGTCATCCTCCCGAACCCGAATCGGCAAGCCGTTATCGGACCGACTCCCACACACTCACCGCCCGTCGGTCATCGCCTTCAGAGCCACGAGCGTCTTTTCGAGCCTTGCGTGCTCCGCCTGGGTGCCGTCCAGGTTGCCCGCATCTCCGAGCTCGTCGAGCTTCGTCGCGGACGCCTTCACTTGGTCGACCATGCCGTTGATTTGAGGAGCCCTAGCCGGCGAAGCCGCGTTCGCTTTGTCCGCCAGCGCGACGGTAAGATCGCGGATCCCAAAGGCGATAAGGTGAACGCCCTTCAGTTCGCCGTTCTGGATCGCGGCGGACAGCCTGGCCTGCTCGTTACCGATCTGCGCCCAGATCTCCCCGATCGTGGCCGCCGGAACCACGCCGGCGGAGGCGGCGCCTTCTTCGGCTTCACCAGCCGGTGTGGCGGCCGGGGGGGTGCCCTGGGTTGACGCCGCGGGCGTCTCGGACTGGCTTCCCTTCGACGAACATCCCATGATGACGAGAACACCGGCGACGACCGCGAATAGGCTCCACCGCTTCGCGAACTGATTCATTCTGCACTCCCTTCTTTGGGGTTGTACTGCGATGACCGGCTCGCGTTTCGAGCGCGGTCTCACGACTCCTCCGAACTACTAGCCAAGTATTTCTCCGCCGACTTCCGCCCGAAGCGATAGAAGACCGCCGGCGTGACGATCGTGTTGAGCAATGTCGAACTGACGAGGCCGCCCACGATGACGGTCGCGACCGGATAGAGTATTTCCTTGCCCGATTCGCCCTTCGACATGATGAGCGGGATGAGCGCCATCCCGGCGGTGAGGGCCGTCATCATGACCGGCACCAAGCGCTCAAGCGAGCCTCGGACAACCATTTTGGCGTCGAATACCTCCCCCTCTTCCTTCATCAAGTGCAGGTAGTGGGAAATCATCATGATGGTGTTACGCGAGGCGATGCCGGTCAGAGTGATGAAGCCGACCATCGAGGCTACCGAAAGCGTGCCGCCGGTCAAGAAAATCGCCACCACGCTGCCAATCAGCGCGAGCGGTATGTTGAGCAAGATCTGGAGCACGATCGCCACCTGACGGAAGTGGGCGTACAGCACGAGGAACATCGCCGCCAGCGAGAAAAGGCTGAGGATCCCGATTAACCGGGTCGCCGACTGCTGGCTCTCGAACTGTCCTCCATAGGTGATGAAATAGCCGGTTGGAAGCGTGACCTTGGCGCCCACCGCCTTCTGAATTTCTTCGACGACTCGGCCCAAGTCTCTCCCGCTGACGTTCGCCGAGACCACGATGCGGCGCTGCACGTTCTCGTGCTGGATGACGTTGGGGCCGCGCGACTCTTCGACGGCCGCGATCGCGGCGAGCGGTACTTTCGCCCCGGACGGCGTGTCGATGAGGGCGTTTCGAATCGCCTCCAGGCTCCCTCGCGATTCATCGTCGAATCGGACCACGAGGTCGAACGTCCGCTGGCCCTCGAGGACCTGCGACACGACGCGGCCGTTCAGCGCCGTCTCCAGCGCCCGGTTCAGCGTGCCGACATTGAGGCCGTACCGGGCGAGGGCGACGCGGTCGCCCTCAATGCGGATCTGTGGCACCAGCACCTGTTTCTCGGTCTGCAGGTCGACCACGCCCGGCACGGTTCCCATGGCCGCTTGAATCTCGGATGCCTTGGCGCGCAATTGATCGAGGTCGCTCCCGAATAGCTTGACCGCGATCTGCGCCCGGACCCCCGAGAGCAGGTGGTCGAGACGGTGAGAGATCGGCTGGCCGATGTTGACGAACACGCCCGGAATCTCGGCCATCCGTGCGCGAATCTCGCCCAACACCACCTCGCGGCTCCGTTTCGAAGGCCGGAAATCGACATCGATCTCCGTATAGTGGACACCCTCGGCGTGTTCATCGAGTTCGGCGCGTCCCGTGCGCCGGCCGGTTGAGATGACCTCCGGAACCCGGAGGAGCTGCTGCTCGGCGATGGTGCCGATCCGATTCGATTCGCTCAGGGACGTCCCGGGAGCTGCGACGACGTTGACGGTCGCCGTGCCCTCGTTGAACGGCGGCAGGAACTCCCGGCCCATCAGGGGGACCAACGCCCCCGCGGCCAGAACGAGCGCGACGGCTCCGCCGATGACGAAATTCGGGTGCGGTAGCGTGACGTCGAGAAGCCGCCGGTCCCACTGCTTCAGGTGCCGAACGACGAACGAGTCCTTTTCCGCAGCCATGACCTTGGCGCGCGGGAGGAGATAGAGACAGAGCGCCGGCGATATCGTGAGGGAAACCACGAACGAGGCGAGGATCGAGACGATGTAGGCGACGCCCAGCGGCGCGAAGAGCCGGCCCTCGATACCGCTCAGGGCGAAGAGCGGCATGAAGACGAGCACGACCAGGATCGTGGCGTAGACGATGGAGTTCCGGACTTCGGACGACGCCCGATAGACCACTTCGAGCGCCGGGCGCGGTACCGCGGCATGGCGATTTTCCCGCAGGCGGCGAAATACGTTCTCGACGTTCACGATCGCGTCGTCCACCAGCTCGCCGATCGCGATCGCGAGACCGCCGAGGGTCATGGTGTTGATCGAGATATTGAAAAGTCGGAACACGACCGCGGCCGTGACGAAGGAGAGCGGGATCGCGGTCAGCGTGATCGCGGTCGTCCGGAAGTTGAGCAAAAAGAGGAACAGAACGATCAGCACGAGAATGGCGCCGTCTCGGAGCGCCTCCTCGACGTTTCGAATCGAGGCTTCGATGAAATTGGCCTGCTGGAACAGAGGACGCATTCGCACATCCTTCGGCAGCGACGGTCGAAGTTCCTCCAGCGATGCCTCGATCCGCCGGGTCAAATCGATCGTGCTGGCGCCCGGCTGCTTTTGGATCGAAAGGATTACCGATGGCTTCCCATCCACGCTGCCATCGCCCCGCTTGACCAGCGCTCCAACACCGACGCTTCCAACCTGCTTGAGGAGCACCGGCACGCCGTTTCGGGTCGCGACGACGGTGTTAAGAAGCTGCTCGGGGTTCCGCAGGCGGCCCACGTTTCGAATTAAATACTCCTGCGACTGGGCTTCGAGGTATCCGCCGGTGCTGTTTTCGTTACTGGACGCCACCGCCTTCTCGACATCTTCGAGCGACAGCCCCAGCGCCGCCAGGCGCTGGGGGTTGACGCGCACCTGGTACTGTTTCACGCCGCCGCCGATCGGAATCACCTGCGAGACTCCCGGAATGGTCAGGAGCCGCTGACGCACGACCCAGTCCGCGAGCGTGCGCATCTCCATCGGCGACGTGGCGCCGTTCGAACTCTCCAGCCCGAGGAGCATGATCTCGCCCATGATCGAAGAGACCGGCCCCATCGCTGGAGCAACGCCCTGCGGCAGATGTTCGGCCGCGAGTTGGAGCTTTTCGCCCACCAACTGGCGGTCGCGGTAAATGTCCGTGCCCCAGGCAAACTCGACGGTCACGACCGAGAGACCGATCCCCGACGTCGATCGCACGCGCTCGACGCCGGGCGCGCCGTTCAGGGTCGTCTCGATCGGCAGGCTGACGAGCGTTTCGACCTCCTCCGGCGCCAGCCCCGGCGACTCGCTGAGGATCGTCACGGTCGGGCGGTTGAGGTCGGGAAATACGTCCACGGGAAGCTGAAAGATGACCGCCATGCCGTAAATGAGCAGCAGCACGGCCGCCGCCACGACGAATAGCCTGTTTCTCAGCGCGAACAAAATGATTCGATCGAACATGGCCGCGCCTCGTCAGTTTCCGACGCCGACGACCGGCGCCGTGAGCAAGGGATAGCCGCCCGTGACGACCACACGATCGCCCGGATTCACTTCGCCGGTGACCGCCACCCGTGCGCCGAGGCTGGTTCCCAAAATCACCTCGCGCGCGGTGAAGCGCTCCGGGGCGGTGTGGACAAAGACGAGCTTCCGTCCCTCCTTCTCGAACACCGCGCTCCGGGGGACGACGAGCGACGATTCCACCCCCCCCTGTTCGATGCCGACGTCGACCAGCGCCCCGATCCTCAAACGGCCGCCGGCATTCGGCACTTCGAACCAGGCTTCGATGGCGCCCGGAACCTCACCCTGTGTCACTCCCAGCGCGACCCGCCGCCCCGTCAACGCGAGATCCGGCATGCTCTCCGTCGAAATGACGGCACGGGTCGAGCGCTGCACGCTCGCGATGTCAGCCTCGTAGACGTCGGCATGCACCCAGACGACGGACGGGTCGAGCAGGGTCATGATCTTTTGCCCCGCTTCAACGAGCTGGCCGTTCACCACGAAGACGCCGGTCAGGACACCCGTCAGCGGGGCGCGCAGAACGAGATCGTCGACGACGGTGAGGCGTGCAACCGGCGCACCCCTGGTCACGCTCTGCCCCATCATCGGCGCTCGCGCATTGGCGAAAAAGATTCGACCCGACTGGGGCGCCACGATTTCGATCTCGCCACCACCTCGGGGAGCGACACGCCCGAGCACACGGAGTCGACTCTGTACCGGCTCACGCCGCAGCGGCGCGGTGATGACACCCAGCAGGAACTGCGACTCCTTGGCGACGTAGACTTGCGCCCCCGGGCCGACCGGCGCACCGGATGCGGCCGGGGCGTTGTCATGGCCTTCGTGAGCCGTCGCCCGAGGCGCGAGGACGAGAACAATCAGCAGGAGCGCCCGCGCCGCCGTGGCTCGGCGCCGGACCATCAAGAGCGATGCGCCAAGGAGCGCCACGAGGCCGCCCAGCAGCCACATCCAAAGGGGTCCGGTTGGCGCGGGGCCGGCGGCGGTGGCGAGGCGTTCCCGACTCACTTGGAGTCCCGCCAGGGCGAAGCGCCCCTCTCCTCCCGGGCCGGCGATGGTCAACAGGACCGTGTAGGAACCCGTATCCGCCGGCGCCTGAAAGGGAAGCTGGTAGACGCCCGCTCGCTTCGTCGCGATACCCGTGCCCGTCGAGAGTTCCCGACCTCCGGAACGAAGACTCCACGAGACCGTGGCGTGGGCGCTCGAAACATTCGTCTGAAAATCGCTGACGTAAATATCCAGCGCCGACTTGATTCCCGGCCGCAACGGGTCGCTCTTGAGCACGACTTCATAGCGGTCCGACACAGCCGTGAGAACTTGCCGGCTCGGGATCGCCGCGTCGCTCGCCCCGGGCGCGGCATCGCTCCCCGCGCGCGCCGCGACCCGCGGCGCCGTGCCGCCGACAAGCAGAAGCACCAGAAACGGAGTCAACAGCCGCGCCAAGCGGATCATCGGGCGCTTCCCCCTTCGAGACGAGCGAGATCGACTCCGACACTGGATTCCAGGTCGCTGCGGGCGTCCCAGTAGGCTTCCCCCGCTTCGAGTTGTCCGAGGAGCGTTTCCACAAGTCGCCCTTTCTGCGTGAGATAAGAGTCGAGCGAGATGCGCCCGTCGGCGTAAGCATCTCGGATCAGAACGAGGTCCTGCCGCGTGCGAGAGGACCGCGCGAGATAGAGTCGGTAGATGCCGGTAGCGTCCTGAAATCGCCGTAACCGGCCCTG
The DNA here is from genome assembly GCA_031370645.1 of Candidatus Eiseniibacteriota bacterium. Taxonomy (GTDB): domain Bacteria; phylum Eisenbacteria; class RBG-16-71-46; order SZUA-252; family SZUA-252; genus SZUA-252. The sequence continues at coordinate 34,359 of JANMQV010000022.1, forward strand.
AACTTCCATTTGGGTTCGCAGGCGAAAGCGGGCGTACTCGGCCTCGCGTCGCAGGACCTCCGCGGAAGCACGGGCTCGGCCCGCTTGATTCCTCTGCCAAAGCGGAAGCGGCGCGCTGAACCGAATGTTCCAAAGTTTGTCGGTGGATTGGACTCCCCCGATCCCCCCGACGATCGCGGGCTCGCCGGTGAAGTCGTCGGCCGAGAATGAACGACGCTCGCGCGTCAGGCCCGCCCCCACGGTCAGGTTGGGCCGGGCTTCGCGATCCGCCAGCGCGAGTTCCGCCCGTCCTTCCGCGATCCGGCGGCGGAGAACCTCTCCCGTTCCCCGCACGCGCAGCGCGACGACGACGACCGAGTCCTCCGGCGCCCGGAGCGTGTCCGCCTGAATGTCTCCGCTCAGCAGCGTCGACTCCGGCAGATCCCGCCCCATGGCGAGCCCGAGGGCGACGATCGCTTGGCGGAGTCCGGCGCGCGCGCGGAACACTTGGACTTCCAACCGAAGAAGGTCCAGTTCCGTCAACCGGCCCGTGACGGGTGTCATGGAGCCGTCGCGCACTCGCGCCTGCGTCGCCACGACGACCCGGCGATCGAGCCCGGCCAACTCATCAACGATTTGCAATCGATCCTGAAGGAAGAGCGTGTGAGCGAAACGGGCGCGGACGTCGAATTCGATTTCCTGCAACGCGGCTCCCCACTCGGCCGCGCTGGCTTGCGAACGCGCGGTCGCAACCGCCTGCCTTGCCCCTCGCTTGCCCCATAATTCCAGTTCCTGGCTGATCCCCAGTTCGATCGAGCCCTCGCTGCCCGATCCCAGCGAGCCCCCGCCCCGCGCGGCCCGAACCTCCAATTCCGGGTTGAAGGAGGGAACCTTCGCGAACATGGATTCGGCGCGTGCCACGGAGAGATTCGCCTCCGCAATCGGCAAATCGGGATGGCTCCGGCGCGCGATCTCGATCGCCGACGACAGTGTCAGCGGGCGAGGGATCGCAGACGACCCGCTGGCCGACAGCTCCGGCCCCGCCGCATCGGGGGGGCGAGACTGAGCCCCGGAATCATTCGGAAGTGCGGCCATGAGGAGTGTCGTGCATGCGATCGCCCAGAGGCGATCTCTCAGCCGAAATACCATTCCGTTCCCACCTTTCCGTCAGGTCGACAGGCGGCCTGACATGCATCCCGCGCACCATCGCAACGGCGCGCGCGCTTCCACTGAAGGAGGAGGCTAGGAAGCTAGGCGGAGTACGGCGGACTGCGGGGAGATTGCGGAGCAACTGATGGACCGGGTGGAGAAGCCGACCGTGAGTCCGACGCGATTCCACGGAACACGCTGCTCACGTCGAGTGCGCGAGCTGGAGGGGTGGATATCGCGAGAAGCACGTAGGTGGATGCCGGGGCGGCCAGCGAGGGGATTGGTGGTGCCGTTGCGGCGGGGAGCTCAATGCAAGCGCAGCCGCAATCGTCCTTCGGCGAGACGGGAACGTGCGCCGGCGAGGACTCAGGATGAACGTGGTGTTCATCCACGGCATGGTGATCGCCTTCTACCGTGACGGTCGAATCATGGTCCGGCATGCTCGCGCACTGCCCCTGCTCAAACGGCAGCAGGACCGCGACGAGAAGCGCAAACACGACGCGAAGCCTCAACAAGAACTTCATCCGATCGACACCTCGTGCACTCACAATTTCGAGGATCAGTTCAAGCCCGTCCGCCTGTCAACTACCTTGTTTACACCTAGCGCTGTCGCCAGTTCCCAAGAGCCAAGGCATCCTCTTGCGCTCCTACCGATCCTCGTGTCGTTCCAGTAGCTCGTCTCGAGTGCTGAATCCGTTCGAGAAATCTTCGGCCGCTTCCCAGAACTCGCGGTGAGCGCTAATTTCGTCATTGCTGAATGTCGGCCGGTCCTTCGCAGGTTCAAGGTAATACCAATCCATCTCCTCGATGGCCGCCGACATTTGAGGACGCATCCAATGGCGCATGGTCCACCTCCCAAGTAGTCGTGTGCCCTTCATCGCCTCATGGCACAGGCTGGAACTCGATGTGCCCTACCTGCTCCATACCGTGTCGGAACAGAGGGCGATATTCGTGCCACTGCTCTCGAACCCAGCGGGGACCAGCCCAAGGCATTGATGTGACGCGCGATGCGGGGTGAGGTGGAACCTTTCGTCGTGCGACCGTGCTCCCGGAAGCGAGGACCTAACGGAGGACTTTACGACCGAGAAGGCAGAAACTTCAAAGGGACGATCGCACCCGACAACTGACTTACGCCGGCCCCGCAGCGCGTGTCGGCTCGGTGCAGCGGAGCATCTCTCGTAGGATGGCCAATTCCTCACGCGCACGAACGACGAGGACTCGCACGCTCGAGTCGCGTTGCGCGATGTCGACGTCGGGGACGGCGGCTCGATTCTTCTCTTCCTCCAGTCGCACGCCGGCGAACGACAGCGCCGACGCCACATCTCGACGAACCTGGCTGCTGTTCTCTCCGATTCCTCCGGTGAACACCAAGACATCCAGCCCGCCGAGAACGCTCGCCATCGCGCCGACGGCGCGGCGCACCGACAACACGAAGCGGTCGTACGCGAGGGCCGCCCGCGGCGAGCCCCCTTCCGCGGCACGGAGCACGTCGCGGAGATCCCCCGATACGCCCGAAACGCCGAGCAAGCCGGAGCGCGTGGTAAGCGTTTCGAACAATTCGGCGGCGGTCACCCCGTGCTGCATCTGGAGGTAGAGGAGCAGCCCCGGATCGACAGAACCGGAGCGCGTCCCCATCATCAGCCCCTCGAGCGTGCTGAATCCCATGGTCGTATCGACGGAGCGTCCTTCTGCTACGGCCGATACCGAGCATCCGCTCCCCAGATGGCAGACGACAAGGCGCCCTACCGATCCTCCCGTCAATTCCCCGGCGCGCTGCGCCGCATAGGCGACACTGATTCCATGGAACCCGAACCGCCGGAGATCCCATTTCTCAGTCCACTCGAAGGGCAGCGCGTAGCCGGCGGCTGCCGCGGGAATGGACGCGTGGAACGCCGTGTCGAACGCCGCGAACTGCGGGACGGTCGGATCGAGCGCCTGAACGGCGTCGATGGCATCGAGCGCGGGGCGCATATGGAGCGGGTCACGGGCCACGAGGGTCTCGAGTTCCGCGCGAACCGTCGCATCCACGACGATCGTCTCGCGAAACCGGGTCCCGCCGTGAACGATGCGATGCCCCACGGCGTCGTAACCCGGAACGTCGCGAAGCACGGCCTCGATCCTAGTGACGTGGTCCGCGTCCCCCGGGTCGGCCCATGCCACGGTATCTCCCGCCAGGCTCGACTCGTCCTTCGCGTCGAACAGAGCCCATTTGAGCGTGCTCGACCCGCAGTTGAGAACAAG
>JANMQV010000033.1:0-2655 GCA_031370645.1 Candidatus Eiseniibacteriota bacterium
GTGCGGGCGCACGTCCGGCCCGAGAGCGTCGGCTCCGTCTGCGTCACCGTGAGCGACACCGGCTGCGGGCTCTCGGCGGAAGATCGCGAGCGCGTGTTCGAGCAGCTCTATCAAGTTGGGAACGGAGGAGAGCGGAGTCGAAACGGTCTCGGGCTCGGTCTCTATATCTCCAAGGAACTCGTGAACCGCCAGGGAGGGCGAATTTGGGTGAAGAGCGAGAAGGGGCAGGGAAGCCAATTCTCGTTCACCTTGCCGATTCTCGACATCGGAAGTCTCCTGTTGCCTGTTTTGACTGACGCGAACATGGCGAAGCGAACCCTCGCCGTGATCACGGTCGATCTCCTGCCCGCCACCGCGTTGCTGGGTGAGAAGGGCGCCAAGGCCGCCATGGATGCCGCCTGCGAGGCGATCGGTCAGTCGATTCACCCCGCCATGGATGTGCTCCTCCCTCGCTTCGGCAGTTCGGAGCGAGGGGAGACGTTCGTGGTGGTCGCCATGGCGGACCAGGATGGAGCGGACTTGGTGGCGCAGCGGATCGAGGAGCGGCTCCTGGCTTGCGATCCGGTGCAGGCGGCCGGATTCGGTGCGCAGGTGACGCGGACGGTGCTCTTGTTTCCAGAGACGATGGACGTGAGTGACCGGGAGACGGTGGCGGCGGAATTGGTGCGAATGCTGGACGGACACGTAGACGATTTGTGCCGGGAAGGAGTGGAGTGAGATGAGCGCCAAAAAGATCGTAATCATCGACGATGACCCCGATCAGCAAGCGGGGCTACGCATCCGACTCACCGCGTCGGGTTATGAGGTCGGATGCGCCGGCGATGCGATGCAGGCCATCGCCATTGTAAGAAAGATGAAGCCCGATCTCATCCTGCTCGACATCGGCCTCCCCGGCGGCGACGGGCACACCGTACTGGCGCGACTCAAGTCGCTTGGGCCCATGGCGGCGATCCCCGTGATCGTGCTGAGCGCCGCCGATCCCGCGGCGCACGTGGAGCGAATGAAAGCCGCGGGCGCCGTGGCCTACTTCCAGAAGCCGGCGGATAATGAGCAACTGTTGAAACAAATTCAGAAGGCGCTGGGGGAGAGAGTGCCGATGGGGTAGGGGAACCTCCCTGAACTGCTAGGTTCCGCCTTGCTCTCGTTTTCCTCTCTGGTAGATGAATGAGAGAAGCAGAAGTGCCGCGCCGATCCCGAGCGCTCCGACAAACCGCCAGAAGACATCGACGCGCTGGAGATCGAAGAGCACGAATTTGAGAAGCGTCACCGCTACGAGGGAAAGCGCGAGCCATCGGTAGAAGGACGACCGACGCAGCCATCCCATCGCGAAAAGAACGCCCGCCTGAACGATCCATCCCCCGCTCGTGAAGACGGCCGCGAGCATGGCCTGCGAGTTGTGCGCGGTTTCAACGACGCTCACCCCCGGCGTCCAACGGTACGCCCATTCGCACGCGACCCTCGCTGTCCAAAGGAGGAGCGTCGTGTTCGCGAGAGCGGTGGCGATCTCGGGAACGTATCGCTCCCCGACCCGGAACGCGGATCCGCTCGTCGCGCGGAGAAGGGAAACGACCCAAGCGGCGAGGATAAACATCACCACGGCCCCGAGCATGATGAAGGCAGTGGGGTATGTGGCGATCCATTCGGCCCTCACCCACGCGTCGCTGTCGCCCATTCCGAAGATGAATCCGAAGAACGCGATGACCCCCACGCCATACGCCACGTGCCGGTGAATGGGGGAATTTCGAAGCCGCGCTAGACCGAGTAAGACACAAGCCTGAAGCGACCAGAGGAGCACCGTCATCGGAGTCGAGACGACGGGTGACACGTACGATCCAGGCGGCGATTCAATCGTCCCGACCGGAAGTGGCGCTACGAGTCGCGCGAAGTGGCCCGCCTCACGGGCGAGCCAGATCATCCCCAAGGCATTCGCCGCGACGATCCAGATTCCAGGACTGTGCTTTTCGCGCGGCGACAGGTGCTCTCGGCGCCGCCCCATGCGGTCGGCGGTCGCGATGAGGACCGCAATGCAGAGCAAGTCGCGAAGTGCTGCCCCGTTCACGATGCCGATACCCGCGCCACCGGCTCCCGGAGTGTAACTTCCCGACGCCACCAGCATTCTCAGGGCGGCGAATGCTGAAACGAAGTAGCCCAAGAGACGGAACCAACCGCCTCGCGCCCCGAGCCCGAGCCAAACCAGCACTCCCCCTTCCACGCACCAGGCAAGCGCGAGGTCCTCCTTCGCGAGCAACCGTTCGAGTGCCGCCATGATGAAGATCGTCGCCGCCGCGGTAAGGGGCCTCCAGAGATCGCGTTCCGATCGCTTCGCATCCACCCAGAGCGCGACGACGAGGTTCAGCACCCCCAGGCCGAGGAGAATCGCCCCGGCCGTTGTGCTCGGTGAGACAGCGAAGTAAGGCAGCGATGTGACGAGGAGAAGCATCGGAGCGAGCGCGACGACGGCGAGGTCAATGCGTCGGATCGGATCAGGAGAACGTACCAGCCGCACAACCGGAGCCATTCCGAGCGCCGTGAAGAGCGCGCTCAGTCCTAGCTGGATGGGAAAGGGCCAGACGGCTCCATGCTCATTGTTGAGCCACGCCACGCTCGTGAGGAGGAGCGCTTCGATCACGAGGCCGCTCCACCCACGCATCGCGG
>JANMQV010000042.1:0-4139 GCA_031370645.1 Candidatus Eiseniibacteriota bacterium
TTCCTCGACCGCTACTTCCAACGCGAACTCCTCCCGATACTCACCCCCGCCGCCGTCGAGCCCGCGCTCCCGACGCCGCGCGTGGCGAACCTGGTGCTCCATCTGGCCGTCCGCCTTGCCCGGTCGCGCCCCGAGGGGGCCGAGGGGGCCGAGGGAGAGAACGGCACCGCCTTGCACGGTCATCCCGAGCGCCTCGCCTTCATTTCGCTTCCGCGCATGTCGCCCCGATTCGTGCAGGTGGGAGGCGTGCGCGCGGGCGCCGATGGTTCGACGGCGCCGCGTTTCGCGCTCCTCGAGGAGATCGTGCGCGCGCGTCTCGGCGCGCTCTTCGAGGGATACGACATCGTGGAGACGGCGGCGTTCCGTGTCACGCGAGACGCCGACTTCGCCACCGACGACCAGGAAGCGGAGGATATGGTGGAAGCGGTGCGACAGATGTTGAAGCAGCGGATGAGCGGCGATCCGGTGCGTCTCGAGATCGAGGCGGGCGCGAGCGAAGCGCTCACCGCGCGGCTCGCCACGACGCTCGGCGTGGAGGAATCGGAAGTCTATCGCTACCCCGGATCGGTCGATCTGCGGTTCCTCATGGATTTTGCCCGTCTGCCTTCGCTTCCCGCGCCGCGAGCGGAGGCGTGGGCGCCGCAGCCCGCGCCCGATCTTCCGCCGGGCGATGCGCTCTGGGACGCCATCGCCGAACGCGATCGGCTCCTCTTTCACCCGTACGAATCGTTCGAGCCGGTGCTTCGATTGTTGCGGCTCGCCGCGGAAGACCCGGGAGTTCTGGCGATCAAGCAGGTCCTCTACCGCACCTCCTCGACGTCCGAGGTGATTCGAGCGCTCGAGCGGGCGGCGCAAAACGGGAAGCAGGTGACGGTGCTCCTCGAATTGCAGGCGCGCTTCGATGAAGAGCGAAACGTCGCCTGGGCGGGCCGGCTGGAAGACGCGGGGGCGACGGTGCTTTATGGATTGGCGGGACTGAAGACGCACGCGAAGGCGCTCCTGATCGTCCGCCGCGGCCCCTCGGGAATCGAGCGCTACGCCCACATCGGCACGGGGAATTACAACGAGCGTACCGCGCTCGAGTATTCTGATCTCTCGCTTCTCAGCGCCGACGACGACCTCTGTGCGGACCTGACGGCGTTCTTCAATGTCGTCACCGGCTATTCCGAGCCGCTCCCGTGGCGTCGTCTCTCCATGGCGCCGCTCGGGCTTCGGGCGAAATTCCTCGGCCTCATCCGGCGTGAAATCGAACGGAGCGGGCCGGAGGGCGCGGGACACATCCGCGCGAAGATGAACTCGCTCGCCGATCGGGAGATCATCGATGCGCTCTACGAGGCATCGGCGGCGGGCGTGAAGATCGATTTGAACGTGCGCGGTTCGTGCCTTCTTCGTCCCGGCGTTCCGGGACTGAGCGAGAACATCCGCGTCGTGACGCTTGTCGATCGCTTCCTCGAGCATAGTCGCGTCTTCGAATTCCGAAACGGCGGAGACACCGAGATCTACATCGGAAGCGCCGACTGGATGCCGCGGAATCTCGACCGGCGTGTGGAGTTGGTCGTGCCGATCCTCGACCCCGAGCATCGCGCGAGGCTTTCTCGGATTCTCGACGCGCTCTTCATGGATAATGTGAAGGCGCGCGATTTCAAGGCGGATGGAACGCTGACAAAGCGCGACGGCCGGCGAAAGGCCTTTCGCGCGCAGGAATTCTTCTGGCAGGAAGCGCGCGATCGGGCGGAACGCGCGGAGGACCCCGACCGGAGCGCCTTCCGGCCGCGGACAAGGCCAACCTAGGAGGGGAACGCCATGTCGAATTTCGTACAACGGATGATCGGCGCGGCCACGCTGAACGTGCCGATCGTCGAGGAGATCGAAGCGGACACCGAATACACGGTGCCGGCGCTCGGCGTCGTCGTGCTGGCCGCCATCGCGGCGGGAATCGGCGGAATCGCCGAAGGCGGCTTTCAGGCTGCTGGTGTGCTCCTTGTTTCCTCGCTGTTCGGCTGGGTCTTCTGGGCCTTCATGACGTGGGTGATCGGCACGAAGTTCCTCCCGACGCCCGACACGAAGTCCGACATGGGGGAACTGATGCGGACGATGGGCTTCGCGCAGACGCCGGGGCTTTTCCGCGTGTTCGGCGGGATTCCCATCATCGGCAACATCGTCAACTGGGTCGTGATGATCTGGCTGCTCGTCGCGATGATCGTGGCGGTGCGGCAGTCGCTCGACTACAAGAGCACGCTTCGTGCGGTCGTCGTCGTCGGCATCGGCTGGATTCTGAATGTCGTGATCTTCCTCGTGTCGACGTCGCTGATCGGACTCGGCGGGACGGCGCTGGGGGGGTAGCGCTCGGGCGCGCGGCGAGCGGGGCGGACCGTGCGCTTAGTATCGAATGTCGAGCGCCAGGCGGGCGAGCCACGCGGTGCGCGTGAAGCCGTCCACGTGGTTCTCGTTGGCGATCCGGCGGAATCCGACGCCCGCGCTCACGTCGAATCGGTCGCGCGGCATCCAGCGAAGATCGCCCCACGCTTCCCGCCGCTCCTCGACGACACCGAAGAGCCCCACGTTCTCGACAGGCCCCATGCCGGTCTGCCACGCCTCTCCGAGATATCCCTCTCCCTGGTTCACGAATTCACCGCTCCAGCGCGCCCGCCAATCGCGAGAGAGATCGAAGCCGACTTCCAACCAGACCGCCTCCACGTCCGGTCCGAGCGCGAAGCCGAGCGGGCGATCGCGATGGATGAAATTCTGGTCGTATTCGGTGGCGTACGTGAATCGCCGCACGCGCGTGTACTCGGCCAAGAGGTGCGCGGTGTGGGAGCCGTAGGGGCGGTCGCTTCGAAGTCCGAGTTGATAGGCGAGCCGGTCGGGCATGTCCCGGTTCTCGGTGGCGAGGTCGTCGAGCAGGAGTTCGCCGTAGAGCGTGAGCGCCGGGCTCACGCGCGCCACGGCGTCGAGCGAGACCATCACGTTCGCCCGCTCGAGCCCGCGGATCGAATCGGAGGAGGCCTCTCGGATGTGGATCCGCTCGACGATGGCGTAGGGGAGGAGCCCGGTCGCGTAGAGGAGGTCGATGCCGTCGCTCCGGTAGCGGACCGCCTCGGCGACGCCGATCGAAAGTCGCGGCGAGAGGAGCGCCTCCACGCGATGCGCCGCGAAGTAGCGCTTATCGACGCGTGAAAGGATGCCGCTCAAGGCGGTGGCCGTCACCCGTCCGCTGAACGAGCCGGAGAGGGCGACGAGGCCCATCGGGCCGGCGGCGTCGGCGAGCAGGAGCGTCCCGCGGCGCCCCGGACCCCAGCGAACAAAATCGTAACCGGCCGTGGCGGTAATCGGTCCGCTTCGCGCGGTCAGTCCGGCGCGCATCACCGACGTTTCCAAATCGGAATGAAGCGCGATGGCGTCGATATAGGCTCGTTGTCCCCGAATCCGTGTCACCCCGAACTCTTCGTAAGCGGCGAACGCCGGCCAGAGCTGAACCGAGCCGCGCGCCGTTAGCGACGACTGGTCCCGTAACCGAAAGTGCGCGGCCGCGCGCTTCTCGTCGAAGTCGCCGCGGAGATGTCCCACGAGCGAAACGCGCGCGCGTTGTTCACGACGGCCGCTGTCGAGAAGCAGGGGCGATTCGCGATGTTCCGGCGGCGCGCCGAGGTCTTCTAGCTCGCGCGCCAGTTCGCGCTCCAATCGCTGGTAGTGAAGATTCGCTTCGACGCCGGGATGAATGCGCTTCGCGCGGAGAAGGGCCGCGGCAACGTCGGTGCGGGCGAGCGGCCTCGTATAGATGGAGAGCGAATCGAGGAGCCCCTCCGCCGCGAGCGTTTCGATCTCGTCGTAGGCCGCGTGGCGAACCGGGAGAGTCTCGACCGGGAGCGCGCGGCAGGTGGCGGCGGGGAGCGTGAGCAAAAGGCCCGCGAGCGCGATCCAGTGGACGCGGAGCGCGCCGAGCCGGGAGGGAAGCATGGGCGCATCCTACGGGGCCCTCCGCGGCGCGTCAAACGGCCGCGCCAACCCCCGAGACCGGGGTATGCTGGGACCCGGAGGGTGTGCCGGTGGGTTCACAGGGTGTCACGGACGACAGCACCGGGCAGTGATCGTGGGCGCCCCTGCTCCTCGTAAGTCGTTTATCGATAACGAAAAGTCCG
>JANMQV010000048.1:0-2615 GCA_031370645.1 Candidatus Eiseniibacteriota bacterium
GTAGCGCTTCAGGCGGGAACGGTGGACGGAAGCGCGTCCGCGCTCGTCGCGACGTCTCCCGCGCCGGTGGGGGCCGTCGGAAGCATTCTCACGGTCACGCTGCGTGACGCGCAGAGCCATCCGCTGCCTGGCGTCGCGGCCGCTTCGATCGCCGTTTCGGTGGCGGGCCTCGCGGCCGCGGTCTCCGCTTTGGCGCCGACCACGGACGCGAATGGCGCGATCGACTTCCGCGTCACGTCGAGCGTCGCCGACACGGCATTCGTCTCGGCGATCGCGCTCGGGACGCCGCTCGTCGCGAGCGCCTCGATCGTCTTCACCGCTGGCGCGGTCGATCACTACACGATCGCGGGGCCCGCGCCGCCGCTCCTCGCCGGCCGCCCCGACACGCTCCAGGTGACCGCGCGAGATCTCTTCGAGAATCCGACTCTCTCGGCCGACGGATCGCGGCTCAGCGTTCGCGTGCTCGGCGGGCTCGCCGTTGCGCCCGACACGATCGGCTTCTCCGGCGCCGCCGCGACGCTTCCATTCACGCCGACGGCGGTGACGCAACTGACGCTCCTCCTTCGGGAGGTGACGCCGCCGCTTCGCACCGTTTCCTACGGGCCGGTGGCGGTTTCTCCCGCGGGCGCCTACGCGATCGACTCCCTGGCGGTCGCGGCGACGACGCTTGCGACGGGCGATTCGACCGCCGTGGAACTCTGGATCGACGACTCGTACGGAAACCGCCAGCCGGGAGCGACCGTCACGGCCTCCGTGGTGGCCGGCGGCGGGAGCGCTTCACCGACGAGCGTGCTCACCGACGCCGCGGGACGCGCCTTCTTCCACATCCACGCCGGGCCCGCGCCGGGAACGGTCTCCGTTCGATTCCTCGTGGGGGGCAGCACCGCTCCCGATCCGGTCCGATCCGACACGGTGACGGTCGCCGTCGTGGTCGGTGGCGTGACTTCGGTGGAGATCGCGAACTCGACCGGCGGCATCGTGGCGGGCGGGCTCTTGAACGTGACGCTCACGCTCCGCGACGCCTTCGGCAACGTGGCCATCGCCGGAACGCCGGCGGTTCGGCTCCGCACCTCCACGCCGCTTCCGCCCCTCGACAACGTGCGCTGGTCGCTCACGGCGGGAGCGCTCGGCGCGCTCACCGACAGCAGTGGGAGCGACGGGGCGCTCTATCAATTCGCCGCGGGCGACTCGGGCACGGCGGTCGTCGCCGTGCGCGACACGCTCGCCGAGACCGTCGTGCTCCGCGCGAGCGGAACCTCGCTGCCGCTCGCGGAGACGGGACCGATCACGATTCTTCCCGCGCCGCCGACGCTGATCTCCGTCGTCTCGGGCGACGCGCAGAGCGGCGTCGTGGCCGACACTCTGGCGCTGCCGCTCCGCGTTCAGACGCGCGACTCCTTCGGAAACGCCACGCCGGGCGCGGTGGTTCGGTTCACCATGACGGCGGGCGGCGGAATGGTCGACGCGGTGCTCGGTGGCGGCGCCGATTCCGACGCCACGGCCGACGGCACGGGGATCGCGCGAGCCGACGTGTGGCGACTCGGTAACGCGACCGGTGTGGCGAACACCACGCGCGCGGCGTTGGTCGCGACTCCTTCGTCGTTCGTCTCGTTCAGCGCCACGGCGCTTCCCGACACCGCGTTCTCGCTCACGATCGCGCCGGGGTCGCTCACGCTCACGCCGACTCAGACCGCGGCGGTGACGGCCACGGCACGCGACGCCTACGGGAACGTTGTGCCGGGCGCCCTTCTGACGCTCTACCTCGCGGGCCCCGCCCACGGCACGCTTCAGCCGGCAGGGGGCGCGACGACGGGCGGCCCCGGTTCGCAGACCGGAACGAGCGACTCCTTCGGCCGGGTCTCGCTTCGCTACGCGGCTCCCTCCGTGGCACCCGCCGTCGATTCGATCTACGTTCGCTCCGCGACGCTCGCCGCGGTCGGCATTCGCGCCACGGTCAGCGTCGGCGCCACCGCTTCGCTTCGGGTCACGGCCGATTCGCTCGCCTGGATTGCCGGATCGCCCGTGCATCTCCGCGTCGAACCGCTCGACGCGCAGGGGAACGTGGTCGTCGGCGACGCCGCGAATGCCGTCATGCGCGCGCTTCCCGGAGTGGCGTTCGCTCCCGCGTCGGGTTCGATGGGTTCCGGATTCTTCGACACGTTCGCCACCGCGACGATTGCCGGCTCGATCGCTTCGGTCGGCGCCGATCGCTCCGGCTCGGGGGGCGTTGGCGGCTCGACCGGCCCGGTGACGGTGCGGCCCGCGCCCGCCGCGGGCGCGATTCCGGTCGTGGCGAGCCGGACGACTCTCACGGCAGATGGACGGAGCCTTGCGACCGTCACCTTTGGACCGGTCCTCGACGCGTATGGAAACGTCGTCGCGGCGGGGAGCGCGCTCGCCGCTTCGGTCACGTCGGGTAGTCTTGCCACCGGCACGCTCGCGACGGATGCGGCCGGCAAGGCATCCACGGTGCTCGTCGCGCCGAACAGCGCCGGAGGCGCCACGCTTTCGATCGCGAGCGTCCCGGCGGGCGCCGCAGGCTCGCTCGGATTCACCTATCTCGCGCCTCCCACGCTTTCGGCCTCGGCCGCGACGTTGTCTCCGACGATCGTGAC
>JANMQV010000122.1:0-9002 GCA_031370645.1 Candidatus Eiseniibacteriota bacterium
GCAAATGATCTACGCGATCCGGACGGTCGCGGCCGCCGAGGCGTCGGTGGGGCGCCTCTCGATGGAGGCGAAGCGAGCCGACCTGGCGCTCGCGACGGCCGAGCGACTGCAGACCGAAGCGGCGATCGACACGATGACCGCGAGGAACGCGGCGTTCATGCAGCTGGCCGCGCTGCAGAGCCTCCAGCGCTACGACGATGCCGTCGCGCAGATGAAGCGGATCATGGCCAACTACCCGCCGCTTCCGCCCGCCGCGAACGGCGAGGATCCCGTTCTCTCCCTGCCGGAAGCGATCGTGAACCTGCGCCGGAATCTCGGCGACGACGACGCGGCGGCAAAGGAGATCCGAAACGCGCTCACGTATTACCAAGGGCTCTTGCACGTGCCGCAGCCGCCGGCATTGGAAGCGCAGATCCGGGCGCGCACGCTCCGGACCTATCTCGAACTGAATCAAGTCGGCCGTGCCCTCGAGGAGGCGAACACGCTCGAACGGCTCGTCGAATCGACACCGTCGCTTCGCTCCATGCTCGCGGAGGTCGCGTTCGCGAAGGGGAAGATCAAGGCGACGGTGGACAAGGATCCGACGGAGGGGATCGACATCCTCGAACGGATCGCCACCGATTTTCCGAACTCGCCGCTCGCGCCGCGCGCGCTTTTCGAAGCGGCGTCGCAGGCCGAGGGGAAGGGGCGCTACGCCGAGGCGAAGACGCGCTACGAGGCAATCCTCCAGCGCTTCCCGGACTCGCCCGAGGTGGCACCGCTCTCCCTTTACCGCCTCGGGATCGTCCAGGATCGGCTGGGGGACTGGTCGCTCGCGAAGCGAACGCTAGAGACCATCCCGACGCGGTACCCGCAATCCACGGCCGCGGCCGAGGCGCCGATGGCGGTGATCCAGCATTACGCCCGCGAGAACCAGAAGAGCGCCGCGCAACTCTATTTCAAGAAAGCACTTGAGACCTATCGGACCCTGGTCCGACAGGACAGCTCCGGGCGGATGGCTCCGATGTTCCGGCTCAAGATGTACCAAATCTATGCCGCCGGCCGGGACTCGAACGGGATTTACCGGGTGACGGAGGAGATGCTCCGGAATCACCCGAAGCATCCCTATACGGCCCAAATACTTCTGGAAGCGGCGAGGGCGGCGAAAGCATTCGGAAATGAGCGTCGCGCCATCGTCTATTTGAGGCGCTTCCTCCAGGATTTTCCCCGGTCCCCCGTGGTGGCGGATGTGAAGCGGGAGATCAAGGAACACGGCGGCTGACCGCACCCCTAAAACGGCATATTTACCCCGCCGGCGCTAACTTTCTGATTGCGGGGCATCGTGCAATTTGGTATATTCTTCCCGTAAACCTTTGAGTAGCTGCACCCGCCGCCCGCGCACCGGGAGAAGAGACAACGGCGACGGGAAGTCCGGTGACGAGCGTCAAATCCCGACGACGTTCGCAATTTCCTGGGGGTCACTCATGATTCGTAAGGCATCGCTTCTTGGTGCGGGGTTGCTGTTGCTCAGTGCGGCAACGGCTTCAGCGCTACCGCCACCTCCTCCGCCTCCTCCGCCGTCGTTCGGTCCGATCGACCTGACGCAGCCGTCGTCGACGTACACGGCGGCAGACGGAACGGTGTGGACGAACCTCAACCCGTCGAGCACGACTCAGCCCGCCGGAACGGGTGTGTATCAGCCGTTCCTCCGCGAGCATGCGTTGGGTAGCGGGCCGAATGGCGACAACGGCATTGAGGAAGGTCTCAATACCGACGCCTTCCCGGAAATTCTCGACAACGTCGGTGGCGGCGATCCGTGGACGCACTCGGTGTTGATGGGAACGCTCGGCATCGTCACTGTCGGCGGTGTCGATTACTTTTCGTATACCCTCGATTTCAATGAGCCGAGCGGCGGCGGACAGAACTTCCTGTCGCTCAATCAGCTCAAGATCTGGACGGTCGGAAACGCGGCCGGCGGATCGCTCACCTCGGTGGCCGGCGTCATCGGCGCGACGGGCAGCTCGCTTCGCTACGATCTCGATGCCACGACCGATCAGACGGTGTGGCTCGACTACGACAACGCGAATACGGGCAACAATAGCGGCTCGGGCGAGGATGACATGGAAGTGCTCATCCCGACGTCGTACTTTACCGGCTACAACGCCAACGACTTCATGTACTTCTACGCCGTGTTCGGCGAGTCGGGCTCGCCCCCGTCGGTTCTGAATCCGGATCCGTCGTGGTACGGTGAGGACGGCTTCGAAGAATGGCGCGTCCACACGGGCGACAACGGTGGCTCGGGTGGCGGCGGTAGCGGTGGTGGTGGCGGTAGTGGTGGTGGTGGTAGCGGTGGTGGTGGTGGCAACGGCGGTGGCGGCAGCGGCGGCGGTGGTGGCAGCGTGCCGGAGCCGATGTCCATGTTCCTGTTCGGTGGCGGAGTGCTTGGTCTCCTCGCCGCGAACCGGAAGAAGTAAGCAAGCCGCACAGACGTAAGATTTCCGAGCGGGGGTCGCCACAAGCGGCCCCCGCTCTTCTTTTACCCTTCCTTGACGCTCCCCGAGCCACTGTGGTACCCTTATACAAAGCGGGTATTCCCATGGAACCAATGCACTTACCAGAAGATTGGGGGCGGCCTTGAAAGACTACCTGCCGAACCAAATCCGAAACGTAGCGCTCGTGTCCCATCACGGGACGGGAAAAACCTCGCTCGCTGAGGCCGCGCTCTTCCGCACGAAGGCCATCGCGCGCCAAGGGAAGATCGAGGAAGGCAGCACCGCGCTCGACTTCACCGCGGAAGAGCAGCATCGCCGCATCTCCATCAGCCTCGGACTCGCCCCCATCGAGTGGAAGAATCAGAAAATCAATTTCATCGACACGCCCGGTTACGCCGACTTCGTCGGCGATCTCGTCTCCGGATTGGAAGCGGCCGACGCCGCGGTGCTCTGCCTCAAGGCTCCCGCCGGAATCGAGGCGGGTACGGAAGCCGTGTGGGAGCGTATCGAGGAGCGCGGCTGTCCGATTCTTTGCGCCGTGACGCAGATGGACAAAGAGCACGCGTCGTTCACGAAGACAATCAATGGCGCCACCGAGAAACTCGGGAAGCGCTTCGTCGCGATCTCGTGGCCGATCGGCGAAGGGGACAAGTTCCGCGGCTTCGTCGATCTCGCCGCGAACAAGGCGTTCCTCTTCGAGAAGGAAGGCGCGCTGAAAGAGACGCCGATCCCCGCCGATCTCGAAGCGGACGTGAAGCAGGCTCGCTCGGCATTGGTGGACGCGGCCGCGGAGGCGGACGATACGCTGCTCGAAAAATTTCTCAGCGGCGCCGACCTGACGGTGGAGGAGATCCACCTCGGGCTTCGCGAAGGCGTCCTCCATCGCAATTTCGTTCCGGCCATGCCGCTCGCGGCGATGCCGTTTCTGGGACTCGATCTCTTCCTCGACACGATTCTCGATCTTCTCCCCTCGCCGGCCGATCTCGGCGCCGTGGTGGGAAAGAAGCCGGGATCCGACGAGAAGGTCGAAATGAAGCCCGAGGCGAGCGCCCCGCTTGCGGCGCTCGTCTTCAAGACGAGCGGCGAGGGGCAGGCGGGGGACCTTTCGTTAATCCGCGTCTTCTCGGGAACGCTCACGCACGGGAAGGAAGTCTTCAACTCGAGCAACCAGCGCGCGGAGAAGATCGGACAGCTCTACCTCGCCCAGGGGAAGGAGCGGAAGGACGCTCACACCATCGGAGCCGGCGACGTCGGCGCCGCGGTGAAATTGCGCGAAACGCACACGGGGCAGACACTCTGCGATAAGACGCACCCGATCGTGCTCCACCAGATCCCCTTTCCGAACGCGAATCACGAGGTCTCGATCGCTCCGAAGTCGAAGGGCGAGGACGAAAAGGTCGGCTCCGGGCTCCATCGGCTCCGCGAGGAGGATCCGACGCTCCACGTCCGGGTGGAGGGGGACCTCCATCAAACGATTCTCTCGGGAATGGGCGACCTCCATATCGACGTGGCGATCGAAAAACTCCACCGCCGCTTCCACGTGGACGTGGCCTCCACGAGGCCGCGCATTCCGTACCGCGAAACGATTCGAAAGACCGTCGCGAAGCAGGGGCGGCACAAGAAGCAGACGGGCGGCCGCGGACAGTTCGGCGACGTGCACGTGAAGTTCGAGCCGCTGAAGCCGGGTGAGGGATTCCAGTTCGTCGATGAGATCGTCGGCGGATCGGTGCCGAGGAACTACATCCCCGCCGTCGAGAAGGGAATTCACGAGGCGATCCACGAGGGAGTCCTCGCCGGATACCCGATGGTGGATTTCCGCGCCACGCTCTACGACGGTTCGTACCACTCAGTCGACTCGTCGGAAATGGCGTTCAAGATCGCCGGCGCGCTTGCCTTCCGCGAGGCGTGCCGCGAGGCGGGCCCGGTCCTCCTCGAGCCGATCGTGGAGATCGAAGTCCACGCGCCGACCGAGTACGTCGGCGCGGTGACCGGCGATCTCTCCTCCAAGCGGGGGAAGATCCTCGGCATGACGTCGGAGACGCGGCGTGACGTGATCCGCGCGCAAGTGCCGCAGGCCGAACTCTACAAGTATTCGACGCACCTCCGTTCGCTCACGCAGGGGCGGGCGTCGTTCCGGACCAAATTCTCCCATTACGAAGAAATCCCGCGCGAACTCGCGGACAAGGTCATCGCGCAAGCCAAGGCCGACAAGGAAGCCATGGCCCAGGCCGCACACTAGAGTCCAAGGACCCAGATCGGAGAGACTCATGCATCGTGGCACCGCACCTCGTTTCCCTTCGATCGCGCCGCTGACGCTGGCGCTGGCCGCCGTGCTTCTCGGAGCGCCGCACCAGGCGTGGGCGGCGGACTCCGCGCCGAGCTCCGCGGCTCCCGCTCGCGCGGCGGCACATGACCGCTACCGCCCGGCGGCGGCTCGACCGGCCGACCCGCTCTCCGCGGCGGCGGTGAAGCGCCTTCAGAGCGAGGGGACGAGCGTCCTCTGGGTCCGCTTCGCGGATAAGGGGGAGCGAGATGAACGCTCCTTCCAGGCCGCGGTTCTCGCGGCGGGCTCCAACGTGAACGCGCGCGCCCGGGCGCGTCGTGCCCGCGACAACGGCGGGCGCTTCGTCCCCGATTGGTACGACGTGTCGGTCGTGCCCGCGTACGTCGAAGGCGTCGCCTCCACCGGCGCCCGCGTCCGTAACGTGCTCCCCTGGTTCAACGCCGTCACGGTGGAAGCCGACGAGGCGACCGCGCGCCGGATCGCGACACTCCCGTACGTTCAGAGCGTGGAACCGGCCAGCAAATCGCGAGGCACGAAGCCGGTCGAGATCGGCCCGCTCCATGAAGCGTCGCCGCGCACCGGGCAAGTACCGCGACTTCCCGATTCCGGGAACGCGGCGCAGGTATGGGGCGGCCTCGCGCTGACGAAGCCGAGCGACTACGGCAACTCCATCACGCAGCTCTCGTCGATCAACGTGCCGGCCGCCCACGACTCGGGATTCAGCGGCGTCGGCGTGATCCTCTGCGTCATCGATACCGGATTCGACAAATTCCACACGTCTCTGTTGCCGCTCCACCGGATTGCCGAGAGAGACTTCATCCAGCACGACGGCGAGACCGGGAACCAGGCTGGCGACGTTTCCGATCAGTGGACTCATGGAACAGGCACCTGGGCGGTTTCAGGCGGCTACTGGCCGAGCGTTCTCGTCGGCCCGGCCTATAACGCCACATTCATCATCGCGAAGACCGAGTACGTCCCGACCGAGACGCATGTGGAAGAAGACAACTGGGTGGCGGCGGCGCAGTGGGCCGACTCGATCGGCGCGGACGTCATCACCTCCTCGCTCGGCTATTCGGATTTCGATCCGGCCGGAAACGGCGGCGGCGACTACGCCAAGCAGGATATGGACGGACGGACTTCGATCGTGACGCAGGGCGCGGTCATCGCGCACCGACGCGGCATCGCGATCTGCAATTCGATGGGGAACGAGGGCTCGCTCGGCGTGACCAGCGTCACCTGCCCGGCCGACGCGGACAGCATCATCTCCGTGGGCGCCGTCGATCCTTCGAACAACCTTGCCGGATTTTCTTCGCGCGGCCCGACGTGGGACGGCCGCATCAAGCCGGAAGTGGTGGCGCAGGGCGTCGGGGTCTATTGGGCGACCGCGGGGAACCCGACCGGGTTTGGCACCGCGAGCGGTACCTCGCTCTCCTGCCCGCTCGTGGCGGGTGCCACGGCGCTCGTGCGGGAAGCGCACCCCGAGTGGACGAACTACCAGGTGCGCCAGGCGCTCCGCTCCACGGCGGACAAGGCGGGCACGCCCGACAACAATTACGGCTACGGACGGATCGACGCGACCGCCGCCATCTACACCTCTTCGCTCGGCGGTCCGGTCGTTCCCAAACCCTTCTCGCTCATCGCTCCGACACACCTCAGCACGATCAACTCGGTTCCGATCACGCTTCGCTGGAACCGCCCGCGCTATGCGCCAAGCGATCCGAACATCTACGAGGTCTCCGTCTGCACCCTATCGCCGCCGGTCTGCGTCTACACGACGACCACCCCCGACACGCAGCTCGTGGTCACGGCGAGCCTCGCTCCATTCACGCAGTACGAGTGGTACGTGCGCGCGAAGAATCCCGCGCTCTACGTACGCGAGAGCCGCGACCACTACCGCTTCACGACAGGAAACATCACCGGCGTGCCGCAGTCGCCGCCGCCGACCGCGCCTAAAATCTTGCTGGCGCAGAGCCGGCCCAACCCGGTCAGCAACGGCTCGCGCATCGACTTCAGCCTGAACGGTGCCGCCGGAGTCGTTCCGGTGACGCTTCGACTTTTCGACGCGCAGGGCCGTCTTGTGCGGTCGTTGCTCGAAGGGGCCCCTCGCACCGTTCCCGGAGTGGGATCGGTTCCGTGGGACGGCAGGGACGGGAACGGCCGAATCGTTCCCTCCGGCATCTACTACTATCAAATCGAGGCGATGGACCGGCGCGAAGCGAAGCGCTTGGTCGTCGTCCGCTAACCCGACCGAGGCCCCGCCGCGGCGGGGCGTCCGTTCCAGAGGAGTCTCGATGTCCGGTCATTCCAAATGGGCCACCATCAAGCGCAAGAAGGCGGGGATCGACGCCAAGCGTGGCAAGGTCTTCACGAAGTACATCAAGGAGATCAGCGTCGCGGCCCGAGCGGGCGGCGGCGACCCGAACATCAATCCCCGGCTTCGGACCGCCATCGCGGGGGCCAAGTCGGTGAACATGCCGGCCGACAACATCGACCGCGCGATCAAGAAGGGGACGGGCGAGCTGGAAGGGGTGAACTACGAAGAAGTCTCCTACGAGGGATACGGCCCCGGCGGCATCGCCATCCTCATGGACTCGCTGACCGACAATCGGAATCGCACCGCCGGCGAAATCCGGCACATGCTCGCGAAGCATGGCGGCCGCATGGCGGAGGCCGGATCCGTGCAGTGGATGTTCACGATCAAAGGGCAGATCATCATCCCGAGGAACGCCATCGACGAGGACGCCTTGATCGAACTGGCTCTCGACGCCGGCGCCGAGGACGTGAACACCGACGATCCCGAAACGTATGAAGTGATGACGCCGCTCTCGCAGTTGGAGTCGGTGAAGGCCGCGGTGGCGGGTAAGGGAATCACGCCGACGTCGGCCGATATCGCCAAAGTGCCGCAGAACATGATCACGCTCAGCGAGAAGGACGCCGAGCTGGCCTTGAAGCTCATGGAATTGCTCGAGGATCATGACGACGTCCAGAAGCTCTTCACCAACCTCGACATCTCGGACGAAACGCTCAGCCGCCTCGAGTCCTGAGGCGGCGGCTCGGGCGCGCACGGCGGTTCCCGCGCGTGCGGCCGCTCCAGCACCGTCGCCCGTGCAGGTCGCGGCGGCGAATCCGCTCATTCTCGGCGTCGATCCCGGCAGCCGCTTCACCGGCTATGGCTTCGTGCGGCGCGAGGGGAACCGGATTCTCTACGAGCATTCGGGCGTCATCGCCACGCGCGCCACGCTCTCCTTTCCCGATCGTCTCCTCACCATCCACACGGAACTGGCGCTTCTGATCGAGCGCTGGCAGCCCGACGAAGTCGCCGTGGAAATGGCGTTCGTCCGGAAGAGCGCGCATTCGGCGCTTCAGATCGGCCACGTCCGCGGCGTCGTGCTCCTGGCGGCCCGCCAGAGCGGTGCGGCGCTCTACGAATACACGGCCCCCGAAGTGAAGATGGCGGTGGTACGCCAAGGTGCTGCGTCGAAAGAACAGGTCTCGTTCATGGTGCGGCGACTGTTGAAGCAGGATCGGACGCTCAGGGAGGACGAAGCCGACGCGCTGGCCGTGGCGCTCTGCCACGCGCAGCGAGCCGCCGCGCGCCGGTGGGGAATGGCTCGTAGCGCCGTCGCTTCAGGGAGGAAGTCATGATCGACGCCGTCCGCGGGGTGCTGGCCGCCAAATCACCGACCTCCGCCGTGATCCGCGTCGGCGGGTTCGACATGCGCCTCCACATCTCCGTCTCCTGCTTCGAGACGCTGCCGGCCATCGGAAAGGAGATTCACCTCCTCTCCTACCTTCACGTGCGCGAGGACCTGCTCCAGTTGTTCGGCTTCGCGGACGTGGTGGAGCGCGATCTCTTCGAGCGTCTGATCTCGGTGTCGGGAATTGGCCCGCGCTTGGGCGTCGGCATCCTCTCCGGCGCCACGGCGTCGCGCGTGCGCGAAGCGATCGAGGCGGGCGATTCGGAATTCCTCCAGACCCTCCCCGGCGTCGGGAAGAAACTGGCGCAGCGCCTGGTCGTCGAACTGCGCGAGAAGGTGACGCGGAGCGGACCGACCACGCCCCCGGGCGCCGCGTTCCCGGGCGGGCTCACGAACAACATCGCCTCCGACGCCTCGATCGCGCTCCAGTCGCTCGGCTTCACGCGGGGTGGTGCGCAATCGGCGGTGCAGGACGCGCTCGCCGACCTCGGTTCGAAGGCGACGGTGGAGACGATCATCCGCCGGGCACTCCAGCAGAAAGTGCGGTAG
>JANMQV010000187.1:0-20342 GCA_031370645.1 Candidatus Eiseniibacteriota bacterium
GTCCGGCTGACTCCAGCGCTTGCAAGTGACCGCCATTTGACGGGAAGATGATCATTCGGCAATGTTCTCAGAGTCGAATTCGTTCTGGAGGCTGGTTGCCCTAGACTTGTTGTCTGGAGACGGATCAAGGGGGCCCATGCGCATTCTACTCGTTGAAGACGATGAAACCGTGGCGGACTTCGTGCGGAAGGGATTGAAGGAGGAGGGCTACGTCGTCGCCCACGCGGCCGACGGCGACTCCGGCCTCCACATGGCCCTGACCGAGACATTCGACGCCGCCATCATCGACATCATGCTACCCGGAATGGACGGCCTGCAGATCATCGACGAAGTGCGTCGTCGTCGCGTGCGGCTTCCGGTCCTCATCCTGAGCGCGAAACGCTCCGTGGACGAGCGGGTCGGCGGGCTCCGCGCCGGCGGGGACGACTATCTCACCAAACCGTTCGCTTTCTCCGAGTTGGTGGCGCGATTGCAGGCGCTCACGCGGCGCGCGCAGGAAGGTTCGGAAGTGTCTCACGTCGATGTCGGCTCGCTTCAAATCGATCTCGCGCGCAGAACGGTCATTCGCGACGGACGCAAGATCGATCTGCCGCCCCGCGAATTCACGTTGTTGGCGTACTTGGCCAGAAACGCCGGGCGCGTCGTCTCGAAGACGATGATCATGGAGCAGGTGTGGGACTACAACTTCGACCCGCAGACAAACGTCGTCGAATCCCGCATCTGTCGGCTCCGTGACAAGATCGACCGAGGGTTCGACCGCCCCCTCCTTCACACCGTCCGCGGCGTCGGGTACGTCCTCCGTGAAGACTCCTAAACGAGGCGCCACCGTCGCGGTTCGGCTGACGCTGTGGTACACGGCGGCGTTCTCGGTCTCTTCCCTGCTGGCGATGGGGCTCGTGTACTCGTCGGTCGTGGGCGTCCTTCGCGCGAAGACGGACACGGAATTGCGCCAAGATCTCGAAGAGACTGTCGCCGTACTCGAGCGCGGCGGAATCGAAGGGTTCCGAGCGGAACTCGCCCGCGAACTCGCGGGCCCGGACTCGACACATGTCTTCTACCGGCTTTGGTCTCCCGCCGGGCTGCCGCTCGTGTCGGCCGGATTCAACGCGCCGGATCAAGCAACTCGCCTTGTCGTGTTGGAGCGCCTCGAAGCCGCGGGGGCGTTCCTTCGCACGATCCACCCGTCGGGATTCGAGCACGCGGTCCGAGTCGCGTACGCGAGGTCTGATTCAGGCTTCGTCGTGGAGTTCGGACAGGCGCTCGACGAGGTCGAGGAACTTCTCGCTGCCTTCCGCAATGGGATTCTCATCGCGCTGCCCGCCATCTTGTTGCTCGGTGGCCTCATCGGTTGGGTCGTGGCACGCCGAGCCTTGCGGGGAGTGGAAGCCGTGACGCGGACGGCGTTGGAGATCGCCGATGGAGCCCTGGATCGGCGCGTCCCGGTTGGCGCCCAGAACGACGAGTTGGATCGGCTGGCACGGGCGTTCAACACGATGCTCGATCGCATCGAAACGCTGATCGCCGGGATGCGCGAGGTCACGGACAATCTCGCGCACGATCTGCGGACACCGCTGGCTCGAGTCCGCGCGTCCGCGGAGCGCGCGTCCGCCGGGAGCGCGACCTCGGACGAGTGGGCTGCCCTTGCCGGCACCACCATCGAAGAGTGCGACCGATTGCTCCGGATTCTGAACAGCACCCTCGAGATCGCCGAGGCGCAGGCGGGCGCCGCGTCGCTCCGGCTCGAGGAAGTCGATTTGGCGCAGCTATTGGGAGAGGCGCGGGACCTGTTCACCACGCTGGCCGAGGATGGCGGGGTCGTGCTCGAGCTCGAAGCGCCGAACCGGCGCCTGGTGCGGGCGGATCGAAGCCGGGTGCAGCGAATTGTCGCGAACTTGCTCGACAACGCGCTGAAGTACACGCCCCCCGGCGGCCGCGTCGTGATGAGCCTGAGAGACGAGGGCCGATGGGTTGTCGTCGACGTCGCCGACACGGGGATCGGCGTCTCGGCCGAGGATCTGCCGAAGATCTTCGAGCGGTTTTATCGCGTCGATGGCAGCCGCACGGGACACGGGAGCGGGCTGGGTCTCAGTCTCGCCCGCGCCTTTGCTCGTGCTCACGGCGGGGATCTGACCGCCGTGAGCACGCCCGGTTCGGGGAGCGTCTTCGCGCTCCGACTCAAGGGGAGCGCGGAATGAATCGCGAGGTCACTCCGTCGCGAATTCGCCAGAAGACAACGTCTGATTTCCGCTCTCGTCGATGGCCAGGACCTCCCACGCATACTTGGTGTGCGGCTCAAGGAACGCGCGAGGAATCGCCATCGACAGAATGGAAGGTGGCAGATACATGCTGAGTCCCCACTTCCCGATCATTTTGGGATGCGGATCCCCGGTCCTCTCGACGATGAGCTGATATCCGATGATGTTCACCGGTTTGCCTTCCAGCGATTGCGTTACCGCCCCCCACTTCATCACGAGGCCATCCAGCCCGACCGACGCGCCTTTCGCCGGGTACAGCAGCTCCGGCCCCTTGGGGATCGTGTGCGAGAGCGTCGCCGTGCCCTCGGTCTCCCCCGAGCTTTCCCCGTCGATCATCACGTGCCCTCGGTAGGTGTAGGTGCCCGCGGGGATGTCCTGAAGCAGTTCCTCAATCGGAACGTTGGCGTTCTCGGGCTCCACCGTTTCGAAGAACAACTCGGTCAATCCGAGCTCGCCGAGCGCGCCCTTGCCCTCGAAATGCAGGACCGCCCCCTTGGGGCCGATCAAGTCCAATCGGTCCCATCCCTCGCTGTCGACCGCACCTTGGAACCCGGTGTCGTGGTCCGTGGCGTTGTGCTCGATGATGAACTTCGCCTCCTTGAGCGCCACGGGCCCCTTGGGACGAGCGATGGCCGGAAGCGCCAGAAGCGCGATGACGCCCGCGGCGCAAATCGCGCCCCCGATAGTCCGTTTCAATCGAATGATCGTCATGGATTCCTCCTGTGGTGGGCTCGTGTCGTTCCATCAACGGCGCATCGCGCGCGTTGTATGTATGAATGGTAGGCGGATTCCCTTGCCCCACCGTGACGGCCGGATGACACCTTCGTCATGCGAGGGGATGCCCGAAGCGCGAGATGCGGGGGCGCGGCCGCCGACTTCTCCGACGGGAACATGACCAAATCGCAACTCGCGCGCCATCTTCGGGTCACACACCTCGGGTACCATGGAACGAACGGAGAAAGATCCACTCCGACTGGAGGAACTCTCATGAGACGACCCGATGGCGGTGTCCGGCTGGCGATGATCGGCGCGGTCTGTTTCGGGATTCTGGCCCACGGCCCGGCGAACGCAAGCCTCACCAGGAACGCGGCGGGCGCGAAAAACATCGGCGAGGCCGGGCGGCTCACGATCGACACGGCCGGAGAACTCGAAAGCGATCAGGACGGAAAGAAATGGGTTCTCGAAGCCGGGGTCCAGTACCAGGTGTTCAACCGGCTCCAGTTACTCCTCGAGGGAGTTCCCTACGAGCGATCTCACCCGAATGCCGGAAAGACTACGAGCGGCCTCGGCGACACGGGCCTTACGTTGTCGTGGCTGCTGGCGGGGGAGAACAAATCCCTCCCCTCCTTGGTGGTGGGCGGGAAGGTCAAGCTGCCCACGGCCGGCGAAGGGATCGGGACCCGGAGAGCGGACTACTCAACCATTCTCGTTCTCGGCAAGGAATTTGGCGAATTGGAACTGAACCTCGAGGCGGAGTACGCGACGTTCGGAGCGACTCCGAGCAAGGCACTCAAAAACCAACTGCTCTACACGGTCACGGCGGAGTACGGCCTCACCGACTTCCTCTCGGCGTACGCGGAACTGTTCGGCAACAGCGCCCCGACTTCCGCGGAATCGAGAAGCGACGCGGCTCTCGTCGGCCTTGAGTTCGACTACCAGATCAGCAAAGTAGCGGCCCCGTATCTTTCGTTCGAGATGGACACCGAAGGGGTGGGCTCGGCCCGAGCCGGAGTCGAGTGGACATGGTAGCGGGCGAATCCGCCAACGACGCGCCGAGACTCGGCACGTCGGACCGTCGGGTACAGGCAACAAGGAGGAACACCATGAAATGCGACCTGCGTATCATTGCTTCGACTTGTGCGGCAATCGGCTTGCTCGCCGGCTGCTCCGAGAATCGCGCCGGCGTTCCGGGCGGAACCGCCCCGTTCGCGCCCCGCGTGACGAATGCGGCACTCCAGGCCCCGAGTCTCCCCACGGACGCGAGCGGCTGGGTTTCGGGGCTTAGCAACCCCTACCTCGCGTTCGAACGCGGCAGAGTTTTCAACTACCGGGCCATGACTGGCGAAGGGGTGGAAACGACGATCATCGAAGTTACCAACGAGACGAAGACAATCCAGGGCGTCGTCACGACCGTCGTCCACGACCGCGTTTCGCTGAATGGGTCACTCATCGAAGACACGTTCGACTGGTACGCCCAGGATAACGAGGGAAACGTCTGGTACTTTGGCGAGGACTCGAAGCGAATCGACCACGGTGTCGTCATCGGTACGGAAGGTTCCTGGGAAGCGGGGGTGAACGGCGCACGACCCGGGATCGCCATGCTTGGCGAGCCTGAAGTAGGCGCGAAATACCAGCAGGAGTTCGCGGCGGGCGTCGCCGAGGACATGGCGAGGGTGAGAAGCCTCTCCCGATCGGTCCAGGTTTCGTACGGAGCGTTCGACAACTGCCTTCAGACGTTCGAGTGGACCCCATTGGACCGGAGCGTGCGCGAATACAAGTACTACGCTCGGGGCGTGGGCTTGGTTCTGACGACTGAGGACAAGGGCAGCGTGCGCGACGAGTTGGTGTCCATCACGCCCTGAAACGGCCGTCGTTGGCCAGCCCAAGCAGAAGCCCTAGGCGGGTACTCCGCCTGGGGCTTTTTGTATCGGCCCACGGGAACGTTGATCGCGGCAGTGCCGGGGTCGAAGAGTGATCGCCAAACCGGCGGCCCGAATCGTGGGGCTTTCCACCATCTGGTCGACGTATTCGCGATCATGTCGTATTGTCGCGGATGTCCTTTTAGTGTCGGAGTTCCGATACGAACTGGACTGAGTATCAGCCCTGAGACTTACTGCAGGTACCCTTCGATGTGAATCTTGCCCGTCGCGAAATTGGCACCCCTTCCTTGGAGTGGCTCTCGTCCCGCCGATCCCACTTCTCCCCCGCGGATCGCTGGAACGAATCGCTGACCGAGACCCCTGGCTACGCGGTAAGTAGCTGTGAATGGGGAGGTTGGGCTGGAGCGCCGGATGCACCATTGCCCACTGCATCTGCCGGCGCGACCATCGTCAATGTCGGAGCCGGCGCGGCCGATAAGGACTTATGGGCTGGGCAGATATCGAACCACCCTCGCGCCCCTGAGCGACGCCCGAAGAGTGACCAACAATACCCCGCCACGGAGGCATCCTAGAGCGAGCATGGACGAGAACCCCGAGCGAATCTCCGTCATCGTCGTCGAGTCCCACGACCTCATCGCCAAGCTGGTTGCTCGTCGCATCGCCGAGATCATTCGCGACCAGCGCGCGGCGGGGCGAATGGCGGTGCTTGGTCTCGCCACCGGCTCAACGCCGATCGGCGTCTATCGCGAGCTGATCCGGATGCACCGCGAGGAAGGACTCGATTGGTCGAACGTCAAGACGTTCAACCTCGACGAATACTTCCCCATGCCGTCCGACAGCGTCCATAGCTACCACCGGTTCATGCGGGAGAATCTCTTCGACCACGTGAACATCGATCCGCGAAACGTTCACATTCCGCGCGGGGACCTTCCTCGCGAGGCGATCCACGCGCACTGCGCCGATTATGAACAGGCCATCGCGGTCGCGGGTGGAATCGACTTCCAGATTCTGGGAGTCGGGCAGACGGGGCACATCGGCTTCAACGAACCCGGTTCGAGCACCGCGTCGCGCACCCGCCTCATCGCCCTGGACACGATTACCCGCCGCACCGCCGCCTCCGACTTCTTCGGCGCCGAGAACGTCCCTGCTGAGGCGATCACCATGGGCGTCGCGACCATCCTCGAAGCACGGGAGATCGCGCTCATCGCAACGGGCGAGCACAAGGCCGCCATCGTGAAGCGATCCGTCGAAGGCGACATCGATCGGTCCGTGACCGCGACCTACCTTCAGCAGCACCCGAACGCGACGGTCTATCTCGACAACGCCGCGGCGGCGAAACTGACCCGCGTGAGGACCCCGTGGCTCCTCCGCGAGATCGAGTGGACTCCGCGCCTTGCGATCGAAGCCGTCGTCTGGCTTTCCGAGATCACGGGCAAATCGGTCCTCAAGCTGGCCGACGTCGACTATCGCGAACACCACCTCGGGGCGCTTCTCGGGCGCCACGGTTCCTCCGCAGCGCTCAACGGCGTCGTTTTCAACGCGCTGGGAGCCAAGATCCGCGGGCGAAGCGGACTCCCCCGGGGCCGGCGCATCCTTGTGTTCTCTCCCCATCCGGACGACGACGTGATCTCGGCGGGAGGAACGCTCCACAAACTTCGCCAGAATGAGAACGATCTGCTCGTGGCGTACATGACGTCGGGCAACATCGCCGTGTTCGATCACGAAGTTCGGCGCTATCTCGACTTCATTCGCCGGACAGCGGGAGACTTCGAATACGGAACCGAACGACTGCAATCGCTGCTGGCGGATGTGGAAGAGTCCCTCCGGCGGAAACAGCCGGGTCAGTTGGACTCCGACGCAGTGCTGATGCTGAAGCGCCGGCTCCGGGAAGTCGAGGCGGTCTCCGCCGTCGAGACGCTCCGCTTGAGCCCGGAACAGACTCGATTCCTGAATCTTCCCTTCTACCAAACCGGAACGGTGAGGAAGGATCCGATCGGCGAGCGAGACGTCGAGATCATCCTCGCGTTGCTGGAAGAGCGTCGTCCCGAAATCATTCTCGTCGCCGGTGACCTCTCCGATCCGCACGGGACGCACCGCATGTGCAAGGAAGCGATCGAGCGGGCGCTTGAGCGATACTCGGGAGAGCCGCCCGAGATCTGGCTCTATCGCGGAGCCTGGGAGGAGTGGTCCATCGCCGAGGCCGACATCCTCGTGCCAATGTCGGAAGAAGAACTGCGACTCAAGATCAACGCCATCTTCAAGCATCAGAGCCAGAAAGACCGCGCGCCCTTCCCCGGGGTCGACGAGCGTGAGTTCTGGCAGCGCGTCGAGGAGCGAAACAAGGGAACGGCACGGCTGGTCGATGGGCTGGGGCTCTCGGAGTACTACGCGATGGAAGCCTTGGTGGTGCAGGGTGCGGTCTCTACCCCCCAAAACGAGCCAACCGGCGGGCATACTCACGTCGAGCCTGCCCACCGGCTGAGCGTTGGGCGTCGTTATGGCGTGTTCAAGTCGAAACTGAACACTGCCTGAACATTGAAGTACTGCGTCGAGTTGCCTTCCGTGAAGATGTCGTGGTAGAGCCCCTGCAGTCCGATGTGCGTCTTCGACCCGGCATCGAACATCACGCCGAACCCGCCGTTAATGCCCGCGTCGCTGTTCGAGTCGCTCGCCACAAGTCCGGCGGCCTCGATTGTCGCCTTGTAGCTGTAGATCCCACCTCCGGCGATAAAGTAGGGGCGGGTCGTGCTCTCCGGATTGAAGAAGAACTTCATATCCGCGCCGTAGTGCATCACGGTGTAGTGCCCGTCGGCCGTGAAGGGGAAGATCAGGAGGTCCAGCGCGGTCTTGAGATCGTCCGAAATCCCGTTCCGGTTGTACTGAATCGTCCCTCCCAGCGTGACAGCGGGTGATACCGCGTAGTCCACGCTCGCCGCACCGCCGAACCCGGTCTTCGCCACGTCGCCGAAGTCTCCGGTGGGGACTTGAAGCCCACCCGCCAGCGTACCGACCATCTGGCCCTTCTTCATTCCCGCCGCGGACGCGCTCGATGCGACCAACGCAAACGCCGCGACCATTGCGATCCCCATCTTGAGTGTCATCGCCTGCCTCCCCCGTTTCAGGTGAGCGACACCGGACCGGTTGCGCCGTGTCGCCGCGTACCCTGCTCCGATTGTGGCGACATGTCAATCATCCCCAATCCTACTGGACGATCGTCTCGGAGATGGAAGTGCCGAGCCTCAAGGCATTCGAGGAGATGTTCTCGGGACAGGGCGACGACGAGAAAGCCATGAAGGAGTTTGAGAAGATCATGGACGGATACCACGATCTCGTGGAGCACGGACGGCGGGAGATTTACAAGATCGAGGGATAGGCGAGTGGCGGCGCACGCGATTCCCGAGACCCACGAACAACCAGACGCGCACCTCCAGGCGAGCATGAATCGAATCTCGCTCGATGGAGGTGCGCGTGGTACGACTGGATCGCCGAACTCGGTTCGCCGATCGGAATCAGGAATCTACGGAATCGGCATCACGACGGCATTGCTGGCGAGTGCCACCGCGCCGATCCGTGCCAGCGCCCTACCATTTAACGCCGCTCCCGTATTCAAGGTGATCGACTGATTCGCCATGATGGTGCCCTTGAACGTGGACGTCGTTCCCAGCGTGGCGGAAGTTCCCACCTGCCAGAAGACGTTCGCCGATTTCGCGCCACCGCTCAGGATCACGAGCCGGCCGGAAGTGGTGGTGAGCGTCGAAGCGATCTGGAAAATAAAGACGGCATTCGCGTCGCCTTGAGCGTCGAGCGTGAGATCACCCGATGAGATCGCAAGCGATGAGGTGGACTTATAGAGGCCCGGCGGAAGCGTCAGTCCGCCGAGATTCCCGGCGACCGTGACGGGCGACAGCGTCCTCCCCGCGGCGTCGTTATAGGCCGTTGTGAGATCGGTCATGGCCGTGGAGGATGTGACGTCGGCGGCGTGAATCGAACCGCTCAACGTACCGGGCGGGAAGCCCGTCACCGCGGATCCCGGGCTCACGCCCAGATCACCGCCCAGTGACGTCGGGCCAAGATTCGTGACGGTCGAGCCTCCCAGAACAACGAAAGCGCCCGCGCCGCCAAGGGCAACCGACGCCTGACTGCTCGATGCGCCCGAGGTCGTGAAGACCCAGATATAGCTGGTCGCCAGCGCGTTCGCGGAGGCATCCTTCGCCCCGGTCGTGATCGTCGCCGTATACGTCGTGCTAGGCGTGAGCGCGCTCGTCGGCGTGAAGACCGCGACGCCGGTCGACACGCTGTAAGCGGCCGTGCCCGCAACGGGGGTCGAGCCGGGTCCAGTCAGCGTGAAGGTGCTCGCCGTGATCGTCGAGGGATCCATGGCCTCGCTGAAGGACGCCGTGATGATGGCTACTCCCGTAGCCCCATTGGCGGGGTTGGTGGAACTTACGGTCGGCGCGACCGTGTCCGCGCCGGGGCCGGTGGGGTTGTCCGAGTCACTGCATCCGGCCGTGGCGACAAGAAAAGCCGCCAACGCCAGTCCCGCAAGGCTGCTTGTACGAAGCTTCATGAGAAGTTCCTTCCGTTTGAGTGGGTGTCGCGCTCTGAGGTACGGCAGGAACGGTGCCAAGCTACCGAGAAGTCGCACATCGCGCGGTAAGGCGTTGGAGGGGCGCTCGCAAGCGCCGCTTTGCGCACCCATCCGTCGCCGGCGATCGTGGTGGGCCGCCCGACAGCGAAGGTAGCCCTTTCAAGATCGGGCCGGGATCTTCAACGTAGAGACGAAGGCGGGCGCCTGGCTGCTGCGCCCGCCTCGTTGGTACCGCGGCAGTTCGGAGGTTGCCAAACTTAGTTGCCGCCGCGGCCACCCCGCCCGTTATTGCCTTTGCCATTCCCGCGGCCATTGCCGTTGCCATCGCCGTTGCCGGGGGAGTTGTTGTTCCGGTTTCCCCACGCGGGAGGATAGTTGCGCCATTGCTCGCGCGGAACTCTGGAGAATTCGCTCGGGACCGCGCTCGCTTCGATCACATTGAATCGACCGCTTTCGCGCGAGGACGAGTACCACCGGTCGCCGCTGTAGGCGTAATAATTTCCGCCGTAGCGGAACACGTCGTAGTTGGGTCGCGCGTCTCCATACACCATCGAGACGTTCGTCCCGTTGATGCTCGACCAGCGGGGCGCGCTCCCGAAGTTGACTTGGAGGTACAGGCCCGAACCGTTCGAACCTCCCGGGCGGGAATCTTCCCACGCGGTCGGATAATTCCGCCAATGGTCGCGCGGAATCCGGCGCAACTCTCTCGGGACCGAGCGAGTGTCGATCATGGTGAACCGACCGCGACCGCGCCGGGAGATGTACCACCGGGTGTTCCTGTAGTTGTAGGCGTAATACCGGCGACCGTACTGGAACACGTCATAGTCGCTGCGATCTTGCCGACGAATTTCCCGAACCTGGGTGCCGGGGACGCCGACCCAGTGCGGGGTGCTTCCGAAGTTGATTTGAAGCGACACGTCCGTCGCCGCACGGGCCGTGGCGGCGGCGCCGCATCCCATGCTCAGGGCGAGTAGCGGAACCAACAGCATCTTGGAACGAAGAATCATCGATTCATCCTTTCCTGCGCATCGCCTCTACCGATGCGATGGTCGCTTTGTGAGTGTTCTCGACGGGGGGGATTAGGGCACGAACGATGCCACCGGAGGGGGGAAATACGCGGCTCCGCGTATCGTCTTATGGGTGGGCCCTCTACCCCGCTTCCGGGCCGTCTAGAGCGGGGGTCGGGAGGGAGGCACCACGCCACAACGAAGGAAGCCGTTTCAATCTCACAGCGGTTTCTTCAATCCCCTAACGCGGCCGTGCAGGGCGAATCAGCGGTTCCGGCTAACGAACCTCCCAGCCGACCGAGAACGCCGACGCCCCGTCGGTGAATCCGTGCGCGGCATCGATTCGAAATGCTCCGCGTCCGCCCGGCGCGGCGAGCCGGATGCCGGCGCCGCCGTCGAACTGCCACGGTTCCCGCTCCGTTCGCCACGGATCCAACGGCTTCGCCCCGTCGACAAAGACGCTCCATCCGAAGCGTATCGACTTCACGGTGCCGATCCTGTCTTGCCGCTCGAGTCCGGTGTGAACGAGCGTTCGTCCGAAGGCTCGTCCCGCCACGACGCCGTCGTCCAGCAGCGGATGGGCGCGTAGAAGCGGTTCACGGCCGCGGCCGGTTCCCGCTCCGGGCCAAAGCGCCAACGGGGCGGCGGCGGTAGCCGTTAAGACCCCGAGCCGGGCCAGCCATCGGCCATCAGCGCGGAATTCCGAACTCCATCGGGCGAGGAGGCCCGCCGCTTCGAACGGGACCGATCCGTCGAGGCTGGTCCACTGCGCCACTTCCGCGTTCAGCGCGAGCCGATCGTGCGCAAGTCGGGATTCAAGTTTGCCTTCGATTGATAGGTGAGCGCCACGCGCGGTCCATTTGTCCAACCCCGCTCCGAACTCGAGACGAAGATTCGGAGCGACCCAATCCGCGAAGGTGAGCACGGTGCGGCGGCGTTCCTCGCGCGTCACCACGGCGCGAAGCACGCCGTCGGGACCGAGCGACTCCGAACCGGCGTAGGCCTGTCGCTCCCAGAGGCCTTCCACACGCCAGAGCCCGGGACGCCCACCCGGAGCCGGGACTGCCAACGTCAACGAAGCGCTCGGGCGCTCCCGCTGCCAGCGATAGCCGGCCGTCCAGAGCTCTCCGTTCCCCGTAGGGCTGGCGACGCGGAGCGAGACCTCCCGCTCGGCGAAGGCTCGGAGCCCCGCGGCCCCTGCATCGAGTGGTCCCGAGAAGAGAAGCGGGCGCTCCAGCACCGCGACGTTCACCTGGGCACTTCCCTGCGGCAACGGCGTCAGGCTGAGTCGCGACTGCGAGTGGGCGGGCAACTCTGCTAGACGCCGTCGGGCGCGGAGGTAAGCCCCGGAGGTGAGCAGGCGTCCCGGCTGCAATCCGAGTTGTCCGGAGACCGCGCGGTAACGAGTGCGAGCCAATCCGTCGATCCGCGGCAGATCGGCGCGCGGTTCGGAAACCCGGTTCCATGCTCGGAGCGCGCCGTCCTCGTCGCCGAGAAGAAACCGGCTTCCCGCGAGGAGGCGCCACGTATATCGGTCATCCGGATCGAGGTCCAGCGCCTGTTGGGCGAATCGTGCGGCTCCGAGCCAATCCTCCGCCTTGAAACGCAAACCCGCGAGCCCCCGCAGGGGCGCGGCCGATTCCGGGCAGAGTGCCATGGCCGAACGCAGTCGATCCTCCGCCCCCGTCGTGTCGCCGTTCCTCGCTCGGACGATCGCGTCTTCCACGATCGCGTCGCAGCCGGTTTGCGGCACCGGAGGGGAAACGGCCATGGGCGCGGAGCCGTCGTCGGCGGGCCCGAATTTTCCCTCCGCCGGGAGAATCACAACAGCCCAGTACGCGCCTCCGCGCCAGGCCTCATTGAAGGCTTTTTCGCTACGTGTTCGAAACGGCGCGACGGCGGGGTCATGGAGGATCACGCCACCGTTCGCCCACGCCACGACTACCACATAGTGATACAGGCCGGGACCTACCTGAATCAGGGCGATGACGGGTCGCCCCTTGTCGAGCTGTTCTCGAACATCGGACGGCGTGCCGGGGATCGACACCGCACTCCAGCCGCGCGAACGCACCGCTCGAACCATCGCGTCGGTGCGGATGCCCGCCTCCCCGTTCTCGATCAGGGGCAGGAACTCCTCGGCCAAGACGGCGGGCTCGCCCCAGTAGCGGAATACCATGGCGATGGCCGCCCCACCGCAGAGAGCGGCCGTCTGAGGCACGTAGGGGACATCGAGCAGGCGTACCCGGTCCGTGGGTCGTCGCGCGGCCGACGGCGTTTCCGCGGCCGCCGATTGAAACAGAAGGGCGGCCAGCGTCAACCAGACGCTGACCGCCAGTCCTGCTCGCAGAAACACTGCGTGCTCAGTTCGCCAGAATGATGATCAGCAAAAGGATGATGATGATCGTGGTGACCGTGAGCGTTACGGTTTGGACACCGCCGACGCTTCCGTTCGCCGCGGTGGCCGTGTGCACGCGGGCCGCGAGATCTTTGAGCTCAGCCCCGGACAGGACATTCGCGGCGGCGCTGGCCCGCTGGATGTCCAAGCCCGCCGCCCCGGCGATCTTGCGAACGTCGGGACGGGCGAGAAGATCCTGGATCGCCTGTCGATCGGCGCTTTGGGTGTCCACGCGCTGGTCGATCTTGGCCTGAATGTCGACTTCGCCGATCACGTCGGGACGCGGCTCGCCGGCCGATGCCACGGTTGCCGCCCCGAGAACGACGAGTGAGGCTGCAAGTAGAGCCAGTATGATTTTTCGGTACATCGTCATCGCATTCCCCTTGTTGGTTGCTCCCTTCATGGAGCGACGTTTGCACTCATGGAGACGCACGGATGTGGGCAGGGAGGGAGGCCTTTAGGGTCCCCCTCCCGCCTCAGGGTTTAACGGCTCAACGCCGCTACTCCCCTTTCTTTAGCAGCCTCCGGCGCTCGCGTTCCTTCGTCAGTTCCTCGGTATTCAGCACCTTGAACTCCACGCGACGATTCTTCGCCATGCCTTCGATCGTCTTGTTGGACGCCACCGGCAGGCTCTCGCCGTAGCCCTTCGCGACGTACTGCTCGCGGGCGATCTGCGGGAACTTCTGCACGAGGTAATCCAGGACCGACTGCGAACGCTTCTGCGAGAGGTCCAGGTTGTAGGCATCCGCGCCGCGCGCGTCGCAATGTCCGCCGACTTCGATCCGAAGACGCGGCCACTGGATCAAGATCGTGCCGATACCGTCGAGGACCGGCTGCGACTCCGGCAGAATGTCCCACTTCGCGGTTTCGAAGTGGATCTCGCGAGTCGTGATCGTTCCCTTGTCCAGCAGTTCGCGCTCGCGATCGGTGAGCGTGATCGGGCAGCCGTCCGAGTCGACTTTGACGTCCGCCTGCGTATTCGGGCAGAGATCCTTGTCGTCCGTGACGCCGTCCTGATCCGAGTCGGTGGCGCAGCCGCGCGTGTCGACCTGGGTTCCTGCCGGGGTGTTCGGGCATTGATCGAGTCCATCGGGAACGCCGTCGTGGTCGGAGTCGACCGGGCATCCGGTCTCATCCACCTTGGTTCCCGGCGGGGTGCCGGCGCATCGATCGGCGGCGTCCAAAACGCCGTCACCGTCGGAGTCGGCGGCGCAACCGCGCGCGTCGACCGCCGTGCCGGCGGGCGTGTTCGCGCACTGATCCACTCCGTCCGGAACACCGTCGCCGTCCGCGTCGCTGGGGCAGCCACGTACGTCGACCGTGGCGCCTGCCGGCGTATTCGGGCACTGGTCGATGCCGTCAGGCACGTGATCGCCGTCCGCATCCAGCGGACAGCCGGAAGCGTCGACAAGCGCTCCGCGAGGCGTGTCAGCGCAGGTGTCGTCCTTGTCCTTCACACCGTCCTTGTCGGAGTCCCCGTTATGTCCGGATCCGCCGAGCGTGATCTGAATGCCGGCGCTGTAGAAAAGGTTGTGCACGCTCTTGTCGCCCGGGGGATCCGGCGCGGGAGGTGAATCGAACTTCCAGATCTTGTCGCGAATCTCGAGCCGAAGGGCCGTCTTCCGGCCGAAGCCGAGCTTCACGCCGCCGCCGAACTCCAGACCGTTCTGGAACGTCTGAGAGCT
The DNA here is from genome assembly GCA_031370645.1 of Candidatus Eiseniibacteriota bacterium. GTDB lineage: Bacteria > Eisenbacteria > RBG-16-71-46 > SZUA-252 > SZUA-252 > SZUA-252. Next base: position 14,531 of record JANMQV010000187.1, read on the forward strand.
CGAGACATCCGATTTGATCTTCTCTTCGTGCCATCCGCCGAGCACGTACGGGTTGAACGCGATCGAGGGGAAGAGATTCAACGTGAGGTCGGCACCGTAGGCTTGAATGCTTTGGTCCGTCGGCGGCGTCAGGCTCGCAGCAGTAAAGAGCGAGTCGCCCGTGCCGTATTCCGTGTGTGTCTTCATCCAGCCGTAGTAGCCCTCGACGCCGAGATGCCGTCCGAAGCCGAGACCGACGCGGCCGCCGAACATCGGCTTGTCATCGAGGTTCACGTCCTTCGCCCACATTCCATAACCGGCGAATGGCGTGAGATTCAAATGCAAACCACCCGGCTCGCTCCTGGCGACTCCGGATGCTAGCGGCCCCTGGAGCAGAAACACCGCCAATACCACCAACCACTTTCGCAGCGAATTCATCATGTGCCCTCTCTCTCGAGGTGGATACTCTAACGCGGGTCTGACCTAGTCCATGCCCCTGGCAAGGCAAAGAATGTGCCACGGTCGCCATCGTTCCAACCCCGCCCCGAAACGATTCGGGTGCAGCCTGATGCGCCGATCTTCTCCACCATAACGAGACGGGGAGCCGGTCGTGTGCCCCGGCTCCCCGCTTCAACCAATTTGTAAACTTTACAAGCCGGGCCGAGCGCCACGCCGGCCCCCGACAGCGGAACGCGATCAGGCCGTTCCGGAGAGACGCTTGAACAATCGGCCGATGGCGACCGCCAGGACGAGCCAGACAACGATGAGTCCGACATTCACCAGCGCGAACTCTCGCGGGGCGAAGCCAAGCCACGTCGTACCGGCAAAGACGAGCCCGGCCGACAGGACGTCGCCGAAGCGAACGAAGAAGGTATCGTTCGCTTGCTTGGCCTTGTACTTCGCCTCTCGGCTCGTCGGGAGGTAGAGCGCATTTCGCGTGGTGTTCTGGAGCGAGTAGTCGAGAGAGTTCTCCGCCAGTTTCGCGCCGCGAATGAAGGAGAGCAGCGGAACGAACGCCATCGACGTATATCCGATCAAGGCGACCGCGGGCAGGACCAGAAGCGCCACCCTCACCCCGAAGTACTTGATGACGCGGGAGACGACAAACGCCTGAATCAGGGCCGAGATGACGTTCACCATCGTCTGGAAGTTTCCGTAGAACTCCCCGATCACTTTCTTCGCGTCGAGACCGGCGACCGCCGCGGCGCCGTGCGCGGCCGTATACGCCGCCAGCACCATCTTGCCCAAAATGTATTCCCCGTTGGTATTCACGAAATTGTAGAGAAGCATCAGGATGCCGATGAGGAGGAGATAGCGATCGCGAAAGACGAGGGCGAATCCACTTCGTCCGCGCACGGGTTCGTCCGCGCCGCCGGCGGGAGCGTCAGCGGCGCTTGCGTCCGTCGGCACCTCGGGCTGCGGCAACTTCCCCCCGCGGGCACGTTTCTCGCGAAGGTTGATCACGTTCGTGAGCACCATGCAGAAGGCCAAGAGCACGCACGCGCCGAGCATGAAGGGATAGGGCCCGTAGAGGGAAACCAGTTGCCCGGTGGAGAACGAGCCTGCGATGGCGCCCAAGGACGCGCCGAACCCCACGATCGCGAATAGCCGCTTCCCCTGCTCCACGGTGTAGACGTCGTTCGCGAAGGCCCAAAGTTGCGCGATCACCATCAGGTTGAAGATCCCGACCCAGATGAAAAACGCGACACCGACCGGCACGCCGGCCTGGCTGAGCACGAAGAAAGCGACCAGACACGCGGCGAAGAAGAGAGTGACCCCGTTGATGAGTTTCACACGCGAGACGCGAGAAGCGAGGGCGCTGTAGAGCGGAACCAGAATGATGAAGAGCCCGGCGATGGCGGCGGCCGCGTAGCTCTTCACCTCCGCACCGCCCGGCACGGTCAAGATCAGCGGCTCGCGGATCGTCTTGAGCATCGAATACGCGGCCAAGAGGAAAAAGATGTTCAGCATCAGGAGGATCGCGGTGAGCCCCTCTCCGCCGCGCACCTCCGTGAAGACACCAAGGGCTCGATCGAGCAGCCCCTTGACGGCGGAATCCGGCTTGGCCCGGTCGCTCCCGGCAGTCGCTTCAGTGCTGGCCATGGTGGTTCCTCCAGGGTCGGGTCAGGAGACGCTCGAGCGGCATGTGGGGTGGCTCACTGCATCCCCGCCGGCGTCGCGGGCGGTGGAGGCTTGACCCTCACGGGGACCGCCACACTCGTGCGTTTCGGTTTCGGCTTGCTGATCACGCGGGGAGTTGGTTTCGAGAGGAGCCGCGCGCTCACCGCGGTCGAATCGACCGAAGCGCCGGCGTGCCTCGCCGGCATGCTGGCGACCACCTTCGGGGTTTCCTTGGGGCCCGTGGAGGGCGGAACGACCACCTTATGTTGATCGACCTTCGGAATGCCGTATCGATCGAGGTCGACCTTCACCTCGTCAATCTTTGTCGCGGCCGAATTCGCGTCGACCGCATAGGTAATGAGGTCGCCTCCACCGAACCAGAGACGAAGGTGGGTGAAATTGAACACTTGGCTCGTGAAGACGTTCTCCGGCTTGATGACGCCACCGCCCACCTTGTACTCGCTGAAGAGTCGTGCGCCTTCGTCGGGCGACGGAATTTGGTGGAGCGGAGATCCGGCCCCACCCGAAACGAGCACGATGAGGACGGCATCGGGCCAGGTCAGGAGGGCGCGCTCGTAGGAGTGCTCGTGCCCCGCAATGATGGCGCCGATTCCGGCCTCATGCAGCGTCTGCACCAAGCGTTCCCTCCGTTGCACGAGGACAGAGTCGCTTTGCCACTCCTGTCGGTGGTCGCCGGAGGAGAGGGGCGGATGATGCATCAGCACGAGCACCGGCCCTTGGTGTTCCTTCACGCGCGCCACCAACCACGTGAGTTGCTCCTCCGAGTAGGCGATCTGGGCTTCGCGCGTCCAGTGGCTTCCGGCATTCACGATCGGATTCGAGTCGAGGGCGATGAACCGCACCCACCCGTCCGCCGAATCGAAGCAGTAGTAAAGTCGGTCGCCTCCAACGGGGAGCCCGGTCGCCATCCGCCAGTTCTCGACCCCGTTTTCGGTATCGGTCCGCTCGTGGTTCCCCGCGATCGGAAAGTACGGCACCTTCGAGGTGAGCGGTTCGGTGATTCGCAAAAAGCGCTCCCAGTGCGCCGGGTACTGCCCGTCTTTCACCAGATCGCCGGTGTTGATCACCGCGGCCACGGTTTGCCCGTGGGAGCGCAACGAATCGATCTTCGCCAGCATCGCGGTCATCACCTGGTGTTCGCGGGACCATTTTGGCATGCGTGTGATGACGGCGGGGAATTCCCGGATGAGCGCAAGATCCGGATAGAGCCCCTTAGCGATGGCGTAAGGGATATTGACCAGGCCGCGAACGATGCGGAACGGATTGAGCGAGAGACCTTGCCGAATCGCCAATAATTGCGGCGTCAGGCGTTTGAGGCGGAAGCCGGGACGATTGTCGCCGCAGAGGAAGATGTGCAGCGTGTCCACCGTGTAGCCGTCGCGAAGTCTCCCCAGAAAACGGATGGTGGAGTCCGCTGTCCCCGGCGCCAGCCCTATCAGCGTGTCGCCGAACAAGGGCCGCAACGGGGCCCGGACCTCGCGCTTCGCTTCCTCGTCCTGGGCGGTACTGTCGGCCACAACCGGAGACACGGTGTGTCCCACGTTTTGCAAGCGCCCGATGTGGGCGCAACCGGTCAGAAAGATCGCCCCTGCTGTTGCTGCCCAGAGGAAACTCCGCCCCGGCGGCCGTGGGGAGGCCGCTCCGGAACGACGCGTCGGTGATGTCATCCGTGGCGCACTCGCGTGACGCTCCAGACATTGTCCTTTCGGGTCAACTCGACATGGGCCGGTTTCGCCTGGTTCCCCACGATCGAGATATCGAGAGAGAGGCGCGAAACGCCGGTTTCAAAGCGGAGTAGCGAGAACTCCGAAGTCTTCAGCTCGACGTGCTTGTCTCCTCGATCGCCTCCGTGCGCCGACACGACCTCGACGTCATATGAGCGAGCGCCGGCGAGCCGGGTGTCGACGGCAAGGTCACGAAATCGCAGGACGCCGTCTTCGACCACGAAGAAGTCCAACGGTGCTACCCGGCCGAACCAGTGCCGCGCGATCTTGTCGCGGCGAACGATGAGATTCAACTCCATGAACTCGCGGGCTCGCGGATCCTCATAGCCGGCGGCCTCCACGGCCGCCGCGATCTGCTCGTTCGAGAAAGAGGCTACGATCTTCGCGCCCCAGTAGCCATCCCGATCGGTCATCTCGCGAAACGCGGGCTGCGGCATCTCCTGCTTGAAGTCTTGGGACCGGAAGACGACCGACTCATAATTGCCCACGGAGGGGATGCCCGTCTCCTGGCGTGCCCGCCTCCACGGCTCTTGGACGAAGCCGAGCGTGACCAGGCGGCGCCCGGTCCACGCGAGATCGAAGGCGTTCTCGTATCCTGCCGGAAGGTGCTTGGGTCCGCGAGCGGCCGCCCCGAAAGACGATCCGACATCGAGAAGGTAGTGCTCGACGTGTCCGAGGCTGTCGCGAGTCTCGACGAACATATCCAGAAATTGGTGATCCTTCGTGTCCCAGTCGTTGATCCACGCGCATAGCGCATAGAGGCCCCGGAGTTCGCGGCGGTTCCCGTGCGAATACCAGTCGTTCGAATCGCCGGGGCGTAGCCGTCGCATGCTCGGCGCTCCCAAGGCCTTTCCCTTAAGGAACAAACTAGCGGATGCCGAATAGCTCCCATCGGGGAACACCGCGCCGTTCACGAGCACCGAATCCAACTCGGCCTCGGTGAATTGCTCGCCCTTGGTGCCTCGGAGCAGATCCGGATCGATCGTGAGGTCGGCACGCTGGAATCGGACGGGAGTATTGTGCGGTACGTTGTACCCTGCGGCGTGGATCAAGGTGCGCGCCACCACGTCGGCGCCCGAGCCGAGCTGAGGATAGCCTCTCGGGTCCAGCTTCACCAACCACTTGTTTCCGGCCGCGTCCTTGATTTGGAATCCCGCGCTCCATCCGCCCTGTTTCGCGTGTTTGATCGTCCAGGGCTTCGCGGGCACGAAGACCGAATCCGGACCCAGGCGCAGTTCGGCCACCGGCACGGCGCGCCAGTGATTACGGTTCGTAAACCACGAGGAGTTAGGCACCTCGTCGAACGCGTTGACGTTCACTGCCTCGCGCCGCGTGTTGGCGCCGAGGCGCCGCGCCACCCAGAGCAGTTTGTCGGGAATGTCGAACAGATGAGAGATCGGCGCGAAGAGACCCTGGTGGGCCTGCAGCCCCCAGTAATTGGGTTCCCAATTCCGCGGCTTCTGAATCGGCTCCCGATCGTGGTCGACCCACGTGCTATCGGCGATATCCTGGGAATCGTCCGCGTCCTTCGACTCGACTCGGCCCGGGCCGCGGTCATCGGCGGGAGCGCCATAGCCGGGGCCGACTCCACACAACAACGACGCGCCCAGCAGGCCGAGCATCCACGCGCGAAGAGACTGAGGTCCACGTCGCATTAGAAGGTACTCCCTAGATCGAGGGCCACGCGGAGGCCCTCGTCACTCTTGGCGATTTCAAGGCGAACCGCGGCCAGCTCGCTCCGCCCCAGACGGAGGCCGCCGCCGACCGATCGATGCGCGTCACGCAGGGTGAACGCGTCGGAGCGAGACGCGACCGCCCCGAGTTCGAACAGCGCGATCGCGCTCATCTCGTGAACGATCATCCACCGGTACTCCACCCGGCCGAGCAGGAGCTGCCGATCACGAAATCGGTTGGGGGCGTAGCCCGCAAAGTTCGTGACGCCGTCGCTCCGAATAAGACGATAGAAC
>JANMQV010000246.1:0-3292 GCA_031370645.1 Candidatus Eiseniibacteriota bacterium
CCCGTTGATCGCGCTCCTTTCGCTCCTCCTCGTCGCCGGCTGCCGCTTCCCCTGGGCCGGGGAGAATGGAGTCCTCCAGCTTTCGGGCTCGCTCGAAGCGAACGACGTTCGCGTCGGGTCGCTCATCGGCGGGCGCGTCGACTCCGTGCTCGTCGCGGAGGGCGACTCCGTCCGGGTGGGCGACCGGCTCGTGACACTCGACGCCGCCCTCACCGAGGCCGAGATCGCCGAGCAGCGGGGCCGCATATCGGAGGCGCGTTCAAAGCTCGATCTGGCGCGCCGCGGCCCGCGGAAGGAAGAGATCGCGCGCGCGAAGGTCGAATACGATCACGCGGAGTCGGACCGCCGGCGCATGGAAGCGCTCCTCAAGATGGACGCGGCGGCACCCCAGGAGTACGACGCCGCGGCGGCGCTTGCCGCGAGCCGCCACGAGACCTACCTCGCGCTCGAAAACGGCACCCGCCCCGAGGAGATCGCCGGCGCGCTCGCCGCCGTCACACAGACCGAGGGCCGCCTCCGCTACCTCGAGAGGGAGCGAAAAGAAGCGGTCGTCGTGGCACCGGTCCGCGGCGTCGTCCAGACGCTCGACCTTCGCCCCGGCGATCTCGTGGCGCCGCGGCAGACGGTCGCGGTCGTGCTCGAGGCGGCTCCGGCGAAAGTCCGCGTTTACGTTCCCGAGCCGCGCCTCGGCGCGATCCGAGTCGGCCAGAGCGTCGAGCTCCGAATCGACACCTATCCGGACCGCGTCTTCCCCGGCCGGATCGTGGAAATCTCCTCGGAAGCCGAGTACATGCCGCGAAACATTCAGACCCGAGAGCAGCGAAACGACCAAGTCTTCGGCGTGAAGATCGAAGTCGCGCCCGCGCCCGAGCTGAAGCCCGGGATGTCGGTGACCGCGACGATCCGCCCGACCGAGAGCGCTCGGTGATCTCGGGCAGCGCCCCGGCTCCGACGCCCGGCGACGACTACGGCATTGAGGTTCGCGGCGTCACGCGCGACTTCGGCGTGGTCCGCGCGCTCGACGACGTCTCCCTGAACGTCCGGCGCGGGGAGATCTACGGCCTCCTCGGTCCGAACGGCTCCGGCAAGTCGACCCTCATCCGCATTCTCTGCGGCATTCTCGCGCCGACGGCCGGCACCGCCACGGTGGACGGCCTCCCGCTCCCCGCGAAGGGCGAATTGGTTCGCCAGAGGATCGGCTACGTCTCCCAGAAGTTCTCGCTCTACGAAGACCTGACCGTCGCCGAGAACCTCGACTTCTTCGCCAAGGTCTACGGCCTCCGGGGCACGCACCGTAGTGAGCGCCAGGAGTGGGTCATCGATCTCACGAAGCTCGATCCCTACCGCCACCGTCTCGCGGCGCACCTTTCGGGAGGATGGAAACAGCGCCTCGCGCTCGCCGCGGCGCTCATGCACGAGCCGCGCGTCATCTTCCTCGACGAGCCGACGGCGGGGATCGATCCGGTGGCGCGGCGCGAACTCTGGAACCTGCTCTTCGAACTCGCCGGGAAGGGCGTCACGCTCGTCGTCACGACGCACTACATGGACGAAGCGGAGCGCTGCGGAACGGTGGGATATCTCTACCTTTCGCGCCTTCTCGTCACCGGCCGCCCCGCCGACCTTCGACGCCTCCCCGAGGTCACGCCCGCGGGCATGCGGCGACTGGAGGCCGAGTGCGAGGCCGGCGTAGCGGGGCTCATGACGCGCGCCCGCGATCTTCCCTACGTCGATGACGTGACGATCTTCGGGAACGAGCTGCATCTCCTGATCGAGGGAGCGCACGACGACGAGGCGGTCGAGCGCGACCTGACCGCGGCGGCGGGAGCGCGCGTCCGCGTCCGCCCGATCGAGCCCTCGCTGGAGGACGTCTTCGTCCGCCTGACGAAACTGGCGGCGATGGCGGAACACGAGGCGCCGGGGTCTCGGCGTCGATGAAAGGGTTCGCGGCGGTCCTCCGAAAGGAGGCGATCCAGATGACGCGCGACAAGGGGACGCTCCGATTCGCGATCGGCGTGCCGATCTTCCAGCTCTTTCTCTTCGGCGTCATCGACACGAACGTCCGCTTCGTCCCGACCATCGTCTTCGACCAGAGCCACACCGTGGAGAGCCGCCAGTTGGTGCGCGACTTCGACAACACGAAGACGTTCGACATCATCGCCTTCGCCGGCTCCCGCGAGGAACTCCACGAGGAAATCGTGGCGGGCCACGCGTCGGTTGGAGTGGAAATACCGCCCGACTACGCCGATCGGCGCGCGGCGGGGCAAGCCGCGGATATCCTGGTCCTGATCGACGGATCGGACGCGAGCATCTCGGGGCAGGCGCTGGCGGCGGCGAACGGCGTCGCCTTGAGCCGAAGCGTCCAGGAACTCCTCGCGAAAACGCCCGGAGGGGAGTTGCCGGTTCGGCTCTTCCCGCAACTTCTCTTCAATCCCGATTCGCGGAGCGCGAATCTTCTCATTCCGGGGCTGGTGGCGATCCTCCTCACCTTCTCGGGGACGATCCTCGCCGCCTTTTCGATCGTCCGCGAGCGCGAGCGAGGGACGCTCGAGCAGTTGATGGTGACGCCGGTCTCCCCGGTCGCCGTCATCCTCGGAAAACTGCTCCCCTACCTCGCGCTCGGGTTCGTGCAGCTGATCGCGGTCCTCGCGATCATGACCACGATCTTCCGCGTCCCGATCCACGGAAACGTCTTTCTGCTCCTCGCCCTGTCCCTCGTCTATCTCTTCGCGCTTCTCTCCATGTCGCTCGTCGTCTCCGCCAGCAGCAAGACGCAGATGGAGGCGATGCAGCGCGCCCAGGGGTTCCTTCTCCCCTCGATCATGCTCTCGGGATACGTCTTCCCGATCACGTCGCTCCCGGTGGTGCTCCGCGTGGCTTCGCAAGTCCTCCCGGCCACGCACTTCATCGCCATCTCGCGCGGCATCATCATCCGCGGCGCCGGCTTCTACGACCTCTGGCAGCACGTGGCCGCGCTTCTCGTCATCTCGGCGCTCCTCGTCCTCATCAGCACGCGCGCCTTCAAGAAGACGATTTCGTAAGAGCCTCGCTCTACTCCTCGGAAAGCGTGTAGCGAACGAGCACCCCTTCGATGAAAGTCGCCTCGACCCGCTGCGTCGCCTTGCGGTACTTGTTCAGCGTCACGTTCCAGCCGCAGTCGGTTCGCTGGCTCGTGGAGGTCGCAGCACCATAGAGCACCGCCACCTCGTTCATCGTCGCGCCCTTCCGAAGCCCTCGGTCCCCCTCGTCGTCGCGGCCGCGGGCCCGGTCCACGCCGCGCGTTTCCAGCGCGGCC
>JANMQV010000220.1:0-1566 GCA_031370645.1 Candidatus Eiseniibacteriota bacterium
GCCGTCTGGGATTCGGTCTCGAAGAACGTCGCCGTGCGGCTACGGAATCTCGGGCCGCGCCTCGGACGTGTGGAAGAGGTGGAAGCGAGAGGGAAGAAGGAGAAGCGCCAGTCCGGCAGTTTTCCGCTTCTGCCGGGAGCGTCGCGCCGCGTACTCATCCCGTGGGACGCCCCCGTGCGGCCTTCCACGTACCGTCTGAAATTCGAGCACTTCGTTCTGGAGGATTCGCTCCGGGCCGGGTAGGCGGGGCGCAGAAAAGACCGTGAGTCGCATGGATCCACCGAGGCACCCAGACGAGGCCGACGAGCCTCGCGGGGGCCTCTTTGCGTTTTTGGCACTCCCCGCGCTGCTCGTCGTTTTGGCGATCGCGCTCCTGATCGCTCTCGTCGCGTTCGTCGCGGGGGTGCCGTCGGTGGCGGAAGCGCAGGTCTTCCAGATTGCCGGCGGAACCTCGAGCCAGTTCCACTCGACCGGCGGCACGGTGAACGTGCGCGGTGCCGGGTTCGACGGTTGGCTCGGAATGGGCGACCTGGAGCAATTTCGGATCGGCGGATTGCTGCGGCGCGAGGTTCGAGGCGGTCTCGTCTCGATGGGTGACCAGGCGGTTCCGTTCGGACTTCCGACCGACGTCTTCCAGTCGCCACATTCGTTCTACGGGCGAGGAGTCGGCTTCGAGCGGGAGATCGGCGACGTGAAACTCCGCGCCATCGCCGGGAGCACCGCCTCGGTGTACGGATCGCCATTCTTCCTCGGTGCGCGTAGCGAGCGTGCCGCGGCAATTCTCTTTCTCGATCACGAAGTCTCGCCGACCGTCCGGGTGCTCACGCGGGCGATTTTCTCGAACCGCCAGACGGTCATCAGCGGCCTCGATTGGACGCCCCGCTCCGACTTGAGCGCGGCGCTTGCCGCCGGCGGCGGCGCCGGGGAGCCGTATGGCTCGGCGAGCGCCCGGTTCGAGCGTCCGTGGATCACCGCGCGCGCGGCGTGGTCGGCCGCGGCCGACGCGTTCCGCCGGGTCGCCATTCCCCAGGCCACGTCGTCGGAGATGGAGCGGGAGAATCTCGACCTGAAAGTACGCCCGGTGAAGCGGCTCGTCCTTCAGGTGGGCCGTTATCACTTCTTTCAGCCCGAGACCGAGACCACGCCCGTTTATCGCGGCCGTGTGCACCAGGGATTCGCGAACGTCTCTTTCCTCGGCGCCATGACGAGCCTCGGCCTCTTTGACTCGCGCGGATCCAACAGCGGAAACCGGGGCGTGTCGGTGAGTGTCGACCGGCCGGTCGGAAGGGCGTTTCACGTTTCCACGAACTTCTTTCACGCCGAGGATCGCTCCGGCGAGAAGTTCAACACAGTGGTCGGAGTCCTCCGGGAAACGATTTCGCCGCACGTCGAGTTGTCGCAGGTCGTCACGCACACGAGCGGAAACAGCACCGTCTCGTTTGGTGGCAACTACGTCTCGGGTCGGTTCAGCGTCGGGGCCGAGTGGCAGACCGTTTACGTTCCGTTCGGCGAAGGAGACCCCTTCCGCCAGGCGCTCATGCTGAACGTGAAGATTCTCGCGTTCGG
>JANMQV010000236.1:0-2588 GCA_031370645.1 Candidatus Eiseniibacteriota bacterium
CCGGGCCCCGGGCCAAGGAGGCGGCGCGCGCGCTCGCGCGCGAGATCGTCACCGCGAAACACCCCCACGCGCCCAACAGCGCGGCGCGCACGCACAAGAACGACATCGACCCGATCATCGACATCACGCAGAAGACCGGGCTTCGGATCGAGGCGGCGACGTTCATCGGATCGAGCCCCATCCGCCAGTACGCGGAGGATTGGGATCTCGACCGCTTGCTCCGGACGACGGAAGAAGCGGTCACCTACGCCGAGAAGAACGGCGTGCCGGTCATGTACGTGACGGAGGACACCACGCGGGCTCGCCCCGAGATCCTCCGCCAGCTCTACACCGCCGCGGTCCGCTGCGGGGCGCGGCGCGTCTGCGTCTCCGATACGGTGGGTCACGCCACGCCGGAGGGCGCCGCGCGGCTGATTCGTTTCATTCGCGAGGTGGTGGACGCCACGGGGGAGAAGGTCGGCGTCGACTGGCACGGTCATCGCGATCGCGATCTCGCTGTGGCGAACGCGCTCGCCGCGATCATGGCCGGCGCCGATCGCGTGCATGGAACGATCCTCGGCATCGGCGAGCGGGTGGGGAATGCGCCGCTCGATCTCCTCCTCGTGAACTTGAAACTTCTCGGCTGGCTCGACCCCCGTATCGATTTGACACCGCTCCCCGAGTACGCGGAGCTCGTGTCGCGTGCGTGCAAGGTGCCGCTGCCGTACAACTATCCCGTTCTCGGCCGCGACGCCTTCCGCACCGCCACGGGGGTTCACGCGGCCGCCGTCATCAAGGCGGAGAAGAAAGGGGATGCCTGGCTTGCCGATCGCGTCTATTCGAGCGTTCCGGCCGGGCTCCTCGGACTCAAGCAGATCATCGACGTCGGCCCCATGTCGGGCGAGTCGAACGTCATCTATTGGCTCACTACGCACGGCCACGAGCCCGAGCGCCCGCTCGTGGAGCATCTCTTCCGGATCGCGAAGAGCCGGGAGACGACCATGACCGACGACGAGCTGTCGGCGGCGGTTCGCGACTTCCGGGCGCAACGAGGTGCCTCCGTTGGCTAAGCGTTATCGCGTCGCCGTCCTGGGCGGCGATGGAATCGGGCCGGAAGTGACGCGGGAGGCGCAGTCGGCCATTCGCGTGGCCTCCGAGATCTTCGGCTTCGGCATGGAATGGACGGACTATCCCCTCGGCGCCGATCACTACTTGAAGACGAAGGAGACGCTCCCTCCCGCATCGCTCGAGGAGATGAAGCAGCACGACGCCATTCTCCTCGGCGCCATCGGCGATCCGCGGCTCCCGGTCGGGATGCTCGAGCGAGCCATCATTTCGGGCATTCGCTTCGGGCTCGATCTCTACGTGAACCTTCGCCCGATCCGCCTCTTCGCGGCCGACCTTTGCCCTCTGAAGGGGAAGGGACCCGAAGACGTCGACATGATCGTCGTGCGCGAAAATACGGAGGATGTCTACGCGGGGATCGGCGGCTTCCTGAAGAAGGGGACGCCCGACGAAGTGGCGATGCAGGAGATGATCTTCACGCGAAAGGGTGTCGAGCGCGTGATCCGCTACTCGTTCGATCTCTGCCGGCGCCGCGCCAAGCACCGGAAACTGACGATGATCGATAAGGCGAACGCGGTCGGCGCCATGGATATCTGGACGCGGACCTTCGAGGAAGTGGGGCGCGAGTACCCCGACATCACGCAGGACCACGCCTATATCGACGCCGCCTGCATGTGGCTCGTGAAGAATCCCGAATCGTTCGACACGGTGGTGGTCTCGAACATGTTCGGCGACATCTTCACCGACCTCGGGGCCGCCATTCAGGGCGGCATGGGCGTGGCCGCCTCCGGAAATATCCATCCCGGGCGCGTCTCGATGTTCGAACCGATCCACGGCTCAGCACCCAAACACGCGGGGCGGAATGTGGCCTCCCCGATCGGCGCAATCCTCGCGGGGCAGATGCTTCTCGATCACCTCGGAGAATCGGAGGCCGCGACGCTTGTCGGGGCGGCCGTTCAAGACCTCTTCACGAGCGGGCGGATCCGCTCCACCGGCACCGACAGCGGCGTTTCCACCACGGCGCAGGGCGAGATGGTTCGCGACACGATGAGGCGGTTGGCGGCGCGCCCGGCGGGTGCCGCTTGATTTTCTCCGGAGACTCTGCTATAATTCGTTAGTCTCATAGACCTTATCACGACATCCTGCGCTGCAACCGGGTCGGTTGAGAACCCCCCCTTGGGGCTCCAAGCCCCTCTCGACCCCCACAGGAACGGTAAGAGTCTCTAAGACGTTCGCGCGCGTCCCGTGCAGGGGCGCTCCCCGCGGCACCACCCCGAGATGTCGGGTCTCGAGGTGGGCCTGTTCCTGTCACGCCGTTCGGTTCGCAGTCAACACAGCGCCCAACCATCACCCATTTGTAGGGAGGACTGCATGAAGTCGGTTGCCCGGCTCTTGGCCGTAACCGCGGTATGCCTTTTGGCATTTGCCGCCCCGGCCTTCGCCCAGTATATGTACCTCGACGTGAACGGAGACGGAGCGAACACCTCCGCCGACGTGCTCACGTCATCGAGCACCGGCGTCGATATTTGGCTCCGGACGAACGT
>JANMQV010000247.1:0-2020 GCA_031370645.1 Candidatus Eiseniibacteriota bacterium
CGCAATGTCGGCGCCCTCCTTCGCCGCTACCCTTTCACGGAACTCTCCATCGGCCACACCCTCATCTCGCGCTCCGTGGAAGTTGGCCTGACCGAGGCCGTCCGCGAAATGCTGGAGGCAATGCGTCGGTTGTAACGGCGCGTAACATAGAAGCAAGCCTCTCGTAACGCCCCCTTCACGTCGCTCCTCCATTCTCCCCCCTGCGTTCGCAGCAGCGCCCGAGTCGGCGCTTCGCACTCATTCAGGGGAGGGAAGACATCATGCGTTCTCGCATCATCGCCGCCGCGGCTTCGTTCGCGGCCCTCGCGGCGCTCCTGCCGTCGCTCGCTTTCGCGGCGCCGCACGCGGCGGAGGCCGGACTCTCGACCACCGCGGCGGAACGCGCCACCGGCGTCAGCGCGCCGGAGATCAGCGCGCCGAACTCGGTTCAAGCGTCGAGCGACCAGTCGGTCTCCATTACCGCCACTGCCACCGATCCCGACGCAGGCGACGTACTCACGATTACCGCGGCGGGCGCGCCGGCGAGCCTCACCTTCGCGGGTGCCCCGAGCTTCTCTCCCGCCACCGCCACGCTGAGCGGCACGCTTGGAGCGGGTGACGTCGGCTCCTACCTCATCGACTGGACCGCCTCGAGCACCGGAGGCGGAACCGCCTCCACCACGACGATGCTGAACGTCACTCAGAACGGAGATCCGACGATCGTCGCGCCGGCGTCCGTATCGGGAGCGGAGACCCTCAACCTCTCGTTCGGAGTCTCCGTGTCGGACCCCGATGGGGATCCTGTCAACAGCTTGACGCCCTCCGGACTCCCCCCGGGAGCCACTTTCACGCCAAACGTGATCGGCCTGGCCGGCACCTTCGTCTGGACGCCGACCATCGGTCAGCAGGGCGCCTACACGGTGATCTTCAATGTCTCGACCGGATCGCCCGCCCGTACCGCGTCGACGTCGACGCTCATCAACATCGGCGGGGTCGACCGCTTCCCGGTCATCGCCCTTTCCCCCTCGGGCACGATCACGACCGTCCCGAACGTGCAGGTCACGGTCAACGTGACTGTCAGCGACCCCGACGGCGACACGATCAATTTGCTCGAGTGCAAGGGAACGCAGAACACTCAGCTTCCGGTCGGCGCGGTCTTCACGCAGAACGCGACGAACACCTCGGGACAGTTTCGCTGGACGCCGACCCCCGCTCAGGTCGGCAACGTTGGAATCGACGTGGTCGCGGAGTCCGGCGTCCTCAACTTGCGGACGGTTGTCGTCTTTCGCGTCCGCGTGAATCCGGATCGCGCCCCGGTCGTCACGGCCCCGCCCGCCGTTTCCGGCACCGAGAACAGCCCGATCGCCTTCACGGTGACGGTGAGCGATCCCGACGCCACGCCGATTCTCTCGCTTACCGCGGCACCCCTTCCGGCGGGCGCGTCGTTCACGGCGAACGCGGCCAAGACGTCGGGCGCCTTTGCCTGGACCCCGAGCTACAGCCAGTCGGCGAGCTACTCGGTCGTCTTCACGGCCGCGAATGCGCTCTCAGGTAGCAAGGCGACTGTCATCACGGTGGCGAATCTCGACCGCGCGCCGGCGGTGACGGCGCCCTCCACGGCGTCCGGCACGGAAGGCAGCCCCCTCAGCTTCGCGGTCAGCGCGGCCGATCCCGACGGCGAGTCGATCGCCTCCCTCACGGCCTCGCCGCTCCCCGCGGGCGCCAGCTTCACGGCCAGCGCTCTCAACGACGCCGGCACCCTCGACTGGACGCCCGCCTACGATCAGGCCGGCTCCTACACGGTCGTCTTCACGGCCGCGAATGCGCGCTCCGGCAGCGCTTCGACGATGCTCACAGTCGGCAATGTCGATCTCGCCCCCGTTGTCACCGCGCCGGGCTCCGTCTCGGGCGCCGAGGGCTCCGCGATCACCTTCAACGTCAGCGCGGCCGATCCGGACGGGGACGCGATCGCGACCTTGAGCGCGCTCAGCCTCCCGGCCTCCGCGACCTTTGCGGCTAACGCCAGCAACACCTCGGGCAC
>JANMQV010000029.1:0-2012 GCA_031370645.1 Candidatus Eiseniibacteriota bacterium
GGCCGACGGGGCGATGGGGACGTTTTTGTACGACAAGGGGATGTCGTTCGACCGCTCCTTCGATGCGCTCAATCTCACCGACCCCGGGCTGATCCAGTCGGTCCATCGCGAGTATCTCCGCGCGGGGGCCGAAGTGATCGAGACGAACACCTTCGGCGCAAATCGCTTCCGGCTTGAGGCCCATGGCATCACCGATCGGGCTCGGATCGTGGCGCGCGAAGGCGCCCGCCTGGCGCGAAACGCGCGGGAGGAAGTTGGGGAGGCGGCGTTCGTGGCGGGCGCGGTCGGACCGCTCGGGAAGCCGGTTGCGCCGCTCGGCACGATCGACCGCGAAGACGCCTTCGATGCTTACCGCGAGCAAGCGGAAGGTTTGGTGGAGGGGGGCGTCGATCTCCTGATCGTCGAGACGGAAAGCGACCTCACCGAGGCTACGATCGCCGTCGACGCAATCCGCGCCGTGACAGATCTCCCACTCGTGGTTCTGTTCACCTTCACGGAAGATCTTCGGACGCTTCACGGCGCGTACCCGGAGGACATCGTTCGGACGCTCTCGGCCATGCGTGTCGACGTGATCGGCGCGAACTGCAGCGTGGGGCCGCAGGGGGTTTTGGACGTCATCGAGCGGATGGCGCGCCGCACCGAGCGCCCGCTTGCGGCGATGCCGAATGCGGGAATGCCGCGCTATCACGACGGACGGTTCGTCTATCTCTCGTCGCCCGAATACCTCGGCGCCATGGCGTGCCGCTTCGCCGACGCCGGAGCGCTCCTGATCGGCGGCTGCTGCGGCACGACGCCGCTCCATACGCGGAAGATGCGGGAAGCTCTTCGGGCACGTGCGGCGTCGGGCGGCGTGGCGCAATCCGGTGCGACGGGCGACTTGGGCGCCCCGATCGCGGCGACGTCCCGTGGAACGGGCCTCGCCACGCCGATCATCGTCGAGGAACCACTGCCCCCTGCCGACCCCGCGTCGAGGAGCCTCCTCTCCCGGAAACTCGCCGATCGCGAGTTCGTCGTGAGCGTGGAGGTCGATCCGCCGCGCGGCGCGCGCCCTAAGAAGATGATCGAAGGCGCCGATCTGTTGCGCCGTGCCGGCGTCGACACCATCAACGTGGCCGACTCACCCATGGCGCGCGTTCGGATGTCGTCCATCGCGCTCGCGTCCATGATCTCGACCCAGGTGGGGATCGAGACGATCCTTCATTTCACCTGCCGCGACCGAAATCTCATGGGCATCCAATCGGACCTCATGGGAGCCCACGCGCTCGGAATTCGGAACATCCTCGCGCTGACGGGCGATCCGCCCCGGGCGGGGGATTATCCGAATGCAACCGCGGTCTTCGACACCGACTCGATCGGATTGCTTCGAATCCTCGGCCGCTTAAACGAGGGCGTTGACCTTCACGGCAATTCGATCGGGGAGCGAACCCACTTTCATCTCGGCTGCGCCGTGAATCCGACCGCGGAGAATTTCGATCGCGAGTTGGAGCGCTTCGCGAAAAAGGTCGAAGCCGGCGCCGAGTTCGCGATGACGCAGCCGGTCTACGAACTCGAGACGCTCGCTCGCTTCTTGAAGGCGGTGGGTCCGGGACGAATCCCGGTTCTCCTCGGCCTCCTGCCGCTCCAGTCGCATCGGCACGCCGAGTTCCTCCACAATGAAGTCCCCGGCATCCACGTCCCCGACCACATTCGCGAAGCCATGAGGGAAGCGGGGGAGCGGGGAATCGACGTCGGCGTCGAGATGTGCCGCGAGTTGCTGATCCAGGCAAGAGACCTAGTCGAAGGGGCGTACCTCATGCCCTCGTTCGGCCGGTATGAAGTAGTGGCCCGCGTCGCCCAAGCGGTATTGCCCGCCGCGCGGGCAGGGGGATAGCGGTAGCAGCAGCGAGCCAGCGGCAGCGGCAAACAAGTCACCGTGATAACCGTGCGAGAGTGGCGGAACTGGCAGACGCGCGGGACTTAGGATCCCGTGGGGAAACTCGTGGGGGTTCGACTCCCCCCTCTCGCACCAATGA
>JANMQV010000107.1:0-7548 GCA_031370645.1 Candidatus Eiseniibacteriota bacterium
ACGATTCCCTACGAACTTCTCTGCGGCATGGGAAAGCGCGTCGTGCGGCTCTTCCTCCGCGAAGGGGAGCCGACGA
Source organism: Candidatus Eiseniibacteriota bacterium (assembly GCA_031370645.1). Lineage (GTDB taxonomy): Bacteria > Eisenbacteria > RBG-16-71-46 > SZUA-252 > SZUA-252 > SZUA-252. The sequence continues at coordinate 77 of JANMQV010000107.1, forward strand.
AGGTGGTGACGCTGATCGGTGAGCGGCGCGAATTCGAAATCGCGGAGTCTGGCGTCGGAGCTTCCGATCGCCGGAAACGCCGACGCGTCGAATACAAAAACGTCCGGGAGAAATCATGAGCGACAGCGCGACTTTGCTTGCGGCGGCGAAGGCGCTCCTGCCGCGTGCGTCGGCACCCTATTCGAAATTCAGCGTGGCCGCGGCGCTCGAAGACGAGACCGGCGTCGTACATCCCGGCGTGAACGTCGAAAACGTGAGCTACGGGCTCACCATGTGCGCGGAGCGAAACGCCCTTTTCGGCGCGATTGCGCGCGGCGCGACCCGCTTCCGACGCCTCGCCGTCGCCGCCGATCGTGCGAAGCCCGTTCTTCCCTGCGGAGCCTGCCGCCAAGTTTTGCTGGAGCACTCCCCCGATCTCATCCTCGTGCTCGAGGCGCCCAATGGAAGCGTGGAAGAAGTGGCGCTTCGAGATCTCCTTCCTCGCCCCTTCCTCTCGTGGACCAATCCCGCCTGAATCGATTGGCGCGAGCCGTCGACGCCACGCTTCTGACCGCCTGGGCTACGCCGGGCGAGGTCGAGCGAGTCGCCGAGGAGGCGTGCCGCTTCCGTGTCGCCGCCGTCTGCGTGCTTCCGTTTCATGCGCGGCGGGCCGCCTCCATCGTCGCGGGGACGGGCGTGGCGGTGGCCGCGGCCATCGCGTTTCCCTCCGGGGGAGCGCCGCCGGATGCAAAAGCGGCTGAAGCCGCGGCGGCGCAATCCGACGGCGCGGCCGAACTCGATCTCGTCGTGAATCTCGGAGCGATTCGTGCCGGCGCGTGGGATGTCGTGGCCGCGGAGGTCCGAGCCGTTCGCAACGCGACCCCCGGCTGTCTCACGAAGTGGATCGTCGAGCAGGACGCGCTTACGGCGGAGGAGCTCCGCCGTACGGTCGCCATCATCGGCGCGGAGGGGGGCGACTTCGTGAAGAATGCCACCGGATACGGCCCGGGCGGAGCGTCGGTCGAGGGCATTCGCCTCCTTCGCTCGCTGGCGGGAACGATGGGTGTGAAGGCGTCGGGGGGGATTCGCCGGCGCGACTTCGCGCTCGATCTGCTCGACGCGGGGGCCGATCGGATCGGAACGAGCGTGGCGGCGACTCTTCTCGCGGATTTCCCCGCGGCGGCCGGAGCACGAGGCTAGCGCCGTGCGAGACATCATCCAAACCAAGCGCGACGGCGGCGCCTTGAGCGTCGAGCAGATCGAGCGCTGGATTCACGGCGTGACCGCCGGCAGCGTGCCCGACTATCAGTCGGCGGCGCTTCTCATGGCGATCGTCTGGCGCGGGCTCACTCGCGACGAGGAAGTAGCTCTAGCGCGGGCCATGCTCCACTCGGGGCGCGTCCTTGCGTGGAAGGATCTCGGTCGCCCCACCGTCGACAAGCACTCGACCGGCGGCGTGGGCGACAAGGTCTCCATCGCGCTCGCGCCGTGGGTCGCTGCCTGCGGCGCCGCCGTGCCGATGATCTCCGGCCGCGGGCTCGGCCATACCGGCGGAACGCTCGACAAACTCGAAGCCATTCCAGGCTTCCGAACACGCCTCGACGCCGCGACCTTTGATGCGCAGTTGAGGAAGATCGGCGTCGTCATGGCGGGGCAATCGGCTGAGTTGGCGCCGGCGGACGGCGTCCTCTATGCGCTCCGCGACGTCACCGCCACGGTGGAATCGATCCCGCTCATCGTGGCGAGCATTCTCAGCAAGAAAGTCGCGTCGGGGACGGAGGCGATCGTCTTCGACGTGAAGTGCGGTCGCGGCGCGTTCCTTCCGGGACGCGAAGAGGCGCGCGCACTGGCGCGAGAGTTGGTCGCCGTCGCGACGCTTCTCGGGCCCCGCGCGTCGGCGTTCCTCACCCGCATGGACGAGCCGCTCGGCGCCGCGATCGGAAACGCGAACGAGACGGCCGAGGCGTTCACGCTTCTCCGCGGCGAGGGACCGGCCGACTCCATGGAACTCACCCGCACGCTCGGCGCGGCGATGCTCGTTCGATCGGGCCTCGCTCGGGACGGCGGCGACGCGGCCGCCCGGCTCGACGCGGCGCTTCGCTCCGGCGATGCCGTGCGTCGCGCCGAAGCGATGGTGGAGGCGCAAGGGGGCGATCCCCGCGTCGTCACAGAGCCCGCACGACTCCCGCGAGCCGCCGTCGAGACTCCGATCCTCGCGCCTCGAGCCGGATTTATCACGGGGTGGGACGCGCGGGCGTTGGGAGAGATCCTGATCGACCTCGGCGGCGGCCGACGCCGGAAGGAGGACACGATCGATCCATCCGTCGGCATTCGCCTGGTGCGGAAATCGGGCGACCGCATCGCGGCCGGCGAGGCCGTCGCTCTGCTCGAAGCGCGTACCGGAGACGAAAGCGCGCGCGATCGCGTGCTCCGCGCCCTCACGATCGGGGACGCGGCGCCGGCCAGAGCCGCGCTCGTGCTGGAGGAGGTGAATCCGTGAAGACGCCCCGAATCGAAGTGCTGCCGGCCACCCCCGAGCGCTGGGACGACCTCGCGACCCTCTTCGGACCCCGGGGGGCGTGCGGCGGTTGCTGGTGCATGTTCTTTCGACTGCCGCGAGCGGAATACGCCAAGGGGAAAGGGGACGGGAACCGGCGCGCGCTTCAGTCGCTCGTGAAGCGCGGCAAGGAGCCGGGGCTCCTCGCCTACGCCGACGGCGTGCCGGTCGGGTGGTGCGCCTACGCGCCGCGGGACGACTACCCGACGCTTGCGCGTTCACGTGTCCTCGCGCCGATCGACGACAAGCCGGTCTGGTCCGTGACCTGCTTCTTCGTTGCTCGCGGGTCGCGGCGAAAGGGAGTCACGGTCGCTCTTCTCCGCGCGGCGGCGGCCAGGGCGGCGGAACGGGGCGCGAAATTGCTGGAGGGCTACCCGATCGCGCCGAAGAAGGGCGTCCAGGCGGTCGACACATTTGCCTGGACCGGGCTCGTCGGGGGATTCGAAAAGGCGGGATTCGCCGAAGCGGCGCGCCGCTCGGCGACACGGCCAATCATGCGGCGAAAACTCCGCGCGCCTCGCTAGAGTTCCCTCGCCTCGCTAGACGGGCGTCGCTGGGGCGCACCCGTGGCGCGCCCCGACCGCTAGAGCCGGATCTTCTCGTCCGGCTGCGCCTCGCTGTCGCGACGTTGGAATGCGCCCGGATCGGTAGGCGGCCGTTCCGCGCCCAAGTGCACGTTGCAGGCTCCGGTCGGCTCGCTCCCCTCGCGGAACAACTCCACTTCCGTCTCAGGACAGCCCGGATTCGCCAGGAGCCCCGTCTGCGCGCAGATCGTGCGGCTCACGACTCCGCTCGGCACGGGGAAGTCGACTGGTGGTTTCCCCTTCGTCGCCGCTGAGACCATGTCGACCCAGATCGGAAGCGCGGCAGCGGCACCGGTCATGTTCGGTCCGATTTTTCGTTTCCGATCGAATCCCACCCAGACGCCGGCGGCCAAATCGGGCGTGTAGCCGATGAACCATGCGTCCGTGTAGTCGTCGGTGGTGCCCGTCTTCCCGGCGGCGGGGACTGAGAGCCCGAGCGCGCGCGAGGAAGCGGCGGTGCCGTTTTCGAGCACGCTCTCGAGCATGCTCGTCATCGTGAGCGCCGTCTCGGGGCTGATCGCCTCCTCGGCCGTGACGCGCGCCTGTTCCAGGACCTTTCCGTTCTTGTCTTCCACCTTCAGCACGTAGACCGGCGACGTGCGGACGCCCTGATTGGCGAAGACGCCGTAGGCCGACGTGAGCTCGAGGAGGTTCACCTCCGACGTGCCGAGGGAGAGCGAGAGGTCGGCGACGAGTTTGCTCCGGATTCCCAACCGCCGCGCGTACTGCGAAACCACCGGCGTACCGAGTTTCTGAAGCAGTTTGGCCGCGGGCACGTTCAGCGACTGCGCGAGCGCCTGGCGAAGCGTCACCGGCCCGCGGAATTTGTGGTCGTAGTTCTGTGGCGCCCACTCGAGGCCGTTGCCGGCGCGGAAGGAGACGGGCGTGTCGAGGATCATCTCGGTCGGCGTGTAGCCGTTGTCCATGGCGGCCGCGTAGATGAACGGCTTGAACGCCGATCCGGGCTGCCGCGCCGCCTGCACCGCGCGATTGAAGTTCGACTCGTTGAAATCGCGCCCGCCCACGAGCGCCAGGAGATGCCCGGTCTTCGGGTCGAGCATGACGGCCGCCGCCTGGAGGTATTCCGTCTGAGGCCGCTCGCGCGAGCCGCTCTTTGCCGCCTCGGCCAGAATCGTGGCGCGCGTCCGCTTGTACTGGTTCCGCACCTCGAGGGCCAGCACGCGACGCTCGAGCGCCTCTTCGGTGGCGTGCTGGAGGTCGATGTCGATCGTCGTGTAGACCCGCAGGCCGCCTTCGTAGAGCTGGTTCGACCCGTACCGCTCGTCCAGGTACTGGCGGACCATTTCCATGAAGTAGGGGGCCTGGCGCGAGTCGTAGCGCGTCTTCGTGACGCCGAGGGGCAACTCGCTCGCCGCCTCGTACTGAGCCCGCGAGATCCGCTTGTTGTCGAGCATGGCGGCAAGCACGAGATTCCGGCGTTTGAGCGCCCGCTCCGGCTCCCGCCGCGGCGAGTAGTCGCGTGGGTTTCGCGGGAGGCCCGCGATGAGGGCGCACTCCGGGAGCGTGAGGTCGCCCGCCATCTTCCCGAAGAAGACCTTCGCCGCCGCGTCGAGGCCGTACGCCCCTTCGCCGAAGTAGATCTGATTCAGGTACATCTCGAGGATCTCGTCCTTCGTGTAGGTCTGCTCGATGCGGACCGCAAGCACAGCTTCCTTGATCTTCCGCATCACCGTCTTCTCGTGGGTGAGGAAGAGGTTTCGCGCCAGTTGCTGCGTGATCGTGCTCCCGCCCTGCTCGGCGCGGCCGGCGGCGATGTCGTTCGCCAGGGCTCCGAGGAGGCGAATCGGGTCGATTCCCCAATGGCTGTAGAAGCGGCGGTCCTCGATCGAGAGGATGGCGTCGATCATCGTCTTCGGAATTTGGCGAAGCGGGATGATGTTCCGGTTCTCTTTGTAGAACTCGTGAACCATCTTCCCGCGGATGTCGTAGACGATCGTCTTGACCGGGGGCGCGATGGTCTGAAGGCTGGTGGGCGAGGGGAGGTCTTTCTGCAGCCAGTTCGCGACGCCCACGCCGACGCCCACCGTCCCGCAGAGGACGACGAGCAGGACGGCCGCCGTGACTTGAAGCATCCGTTGCCAGCGCGCGCTCACGCGACTTCCTTTGCTACGGGAGAAAGCGAGTTGCGACAAGGAATCGGGCCAACGCTAGGGAAGGGGCCGGGGACGGTCAAGGACCATTTCCCTGCGAGGCGTCTCGCGCGCTTTCGCCGCCGCGTCCGACCTGATAGAGTTCGCGCCCAATGACCGACGCCCGACACCGCGCCGAACTCGAGCGCCAGCTGGCCGTGATCCGCACGGGAACCGAGGAGATTCTCCCCGAGGCGGAATTCGTGCGCAAACTCGAGCGCTCCATCACGACCGGCGTTCCGCTTCGCGTGAAGCAGGGTTTCGATCCAACGGCGCCCGACATTCACCTCGGTCATACGATCGGCCTCCGGAAACTTCGCGCATTTCAGGATCTGGGGCACCAGGTCGTGCTCATCGTCGGCTCCTACACGGCGCTCGTGGGCGACCCGAGCGGCCGCTCCGCCACGCGCCCTCGCCTGACGGAGGAGGAAGTCCGCGCGAACGCGGAGACCTACCTCGCCCAATTCTTCAAGGTGGTCGACCGCGACCGCACCGAAGTGCGCTGGAACGGCGAGTGGTTCGCCGAGATGAAATTCAAAGAAATCCTCCACCTGGCGGCGCAATTTACCGTGGCGCGCATGCTGGAGCGCGACGACTTCGAGAAGCGCTACAAAGCGGGGGAGCCGATCAGCGTTCATGAGTTCCTCTATCCCCTGATGCAGGCCTACGACTCGGTCGTGATCCGCTCCGACGTGGAGATCGGCGCCACCGAGCAGAAATTCAATCTTCTCGCCGGCCGCGACATCCAGGTCGCCTACGGCCAGGAACCGCAGGCGATCCTCACGCTCCCCGTGCTCGAGGGGCTCGACGGCGTGCGGCGCATGAGCAAGAGCCTCGGCAACTACATCGGCGTCGCCGAACCTCCGACCGAAATCTTCGGCAAGACGATGAGTCTTCCCGACCGCTTGATCGTTCGCTATTTCCGTCTCGCCACCGACGCGACACCCACGGAGTGCGATGAAGCCGCGCGGGCGCTCGCCGACACGAGCGTGAATCCGATGACGTGGAAGAAGTCGTTGGCGCACCGGCTCGTCCGCATGTATCACGGTGCCGCCGATGCCGACCGCGCGCGTGATGAATTCGAGAAGCAATTCTCACGCCGCGAGGTGCCGAGCGAAATGCCCGTCGTCCACGTGGCGCCGGGCAAATTCCGCGCTCGAGACTTGATGATGCGCGCCTTCCCCGATCAGTACACCGGAAGCGCCGCGGGTGCGCTCTTCAAGCAGGGCGCCGTCCACCTGAACGGGGAGCGCGTGCTCGATCCCGCTAGCGAGGTGGAGCTGGTCCACGGGGAGGCCGGGGCGGTGGTCTTCAAGGTGGGTCGGAAGTACGCGAAAGTCGTCGGCGGGGCGTAAGTTGCGCCAATTTGGGGCCGGGAAGCCTTCCACGCCCCAAAGAAAAAATGCAAATTGTTGCAAAATTGTCACTTAGGTCTGTTGACAGGGGATGGAACGTCCGCTATCTTTCTCTTCGCGACGGGCAGAGGGCTTTATCTTCAGTCCTGCCAGTTGCCGCAAGGTTTGGCCGATGCTGCTTCGGCGGCTCGGCCTCCTGTCTCGCAGCAACATTCTTCGTTGACACGCTGCGGCTGAGAGCGGTAACTTCGCGGTTCGCCCTAATTTTTGGCGACTCGCGATAAGTCGCGTGTTTGCTCTTTGACAAACGAATAGCGCACGCTGTGATGTGGAGCCCTGGAGGAATCTTTTCCGACCCTCGGGTTGGGAAGATCCTTGTCAATGAGCGGAATCCACAGGATTCCGTATTTGGTGTTGAAGGATAAACTTCGGAGAGTTTGATCCTGGCTCAGAACGAACGTTGGCGGCGTGGATTAGGCATGCAAGTCGAACGCGAAAGGGTAGCAATACCCGAGTAAAGTGGCGAACGGGTGAGTAACGCGTAGGAAACCTGCCTTCGAGAGGGGGATAACACTCCTAACGGGGTGCTAATACCGCATGAAACTACGGAGTCTCCTGGCTCTGTAGTCAAAGGTGGCCTCTATTTATAAGCTACCACTCGAAGATGGTCCTGCGTCCCATTAGCTAGTTGGCGGGGTAACGGCCCACCAAGGCGACGATGGGTAGCCGATCTGAGAGGATGACCGGCCACACTGGGACTGAGATACGGCCCAGACTCCTACGGGAGGCAGCAGTCGAGAGGCTTCGGCAATGGGGGAAACCCTGACCGAGCGACGCCGCGTGGAGG
>JANMQV010000139.1:0-2169 GCA_031370645.1 Candidatus Eiseniibacteriota bacterium
GCCCGAGCTGGTGGTGGCGAGGGCGGAAAGGGGAGAGGGCGGCGGCGCCGAAACCGACTCGCGGCGAATGGGCGCGCCTTGCGCTCGCCGGGTTGTTCACCGTCGGGATCTATCAGACCTCGCTGAATGCCGGATCCCGCACCGTCACGGCTGGGGTCGCCTGCCTGCTCGTGAATACGGGTCCGATCTTCACGGCGATCGCGGGGATGCTCTTTCTTCGCGAGCGGCTCGGGTTGCGAGGTTGGGGTGGGTTACTCTGCGGATTTGCTGGCGTCCTCGTCGTCGCGCGCGGGATGGGCGCCGAATTCAAGTGGGCCGGAGACGCGGGTTTGGTGATGCTCGCCGCGGTAGCGCAGGCCGCGTGGTTCGGCGTGTCGAAGCCGCTGTTGGCGAAACATGGCGCGTTCGAGACAACGTGTCGGACCGTGTGGCTAGGTGTGTTGTTTCTGCTGCCATTCGCGGGCGAGGCCTGGGGCGCGTTGCGCGTGGCACCACCGGCCGCGATCGCATCGATAATCTACCTCGGAATCTTCCCCGGCGCGATCGGCTACATGACCTGGACCTACACCCTCTCCCGCATGCCCGCCTCGCGGGCGGCGAGTCTACTCTACCTAGTACCCCCGATCGCGTTCACGATCGCGTGGATCGCACTGGGCGAGGCGCCGACGGTACTGGCAATACTAGGCGGGATTCCCATCGTGGCGGGTGTGGCGCTTGTGAATACGGCGCGCGCTACTTCGCGAACGGCGTTCGGAAACTCCAAGACGGCGTGATCGTGATGGAGCGCCCGTTGTGAGTATTTTCGCCGGAGATCGTGTCGATGTAGGAAATCCTGACGCCAATGTCGTGACGGAGCGAAAAATTCACATATCCACTCCCGCGGACATACTTGGCTTTGGCCGCGGCATCATGGTCGGCCCACATCTCCGCGCCGCTAAGATCGTCTTCGAACCAGTCGATCCCACCTACGTTGCTGAAGTGCGATACGGAGCCACCGACCGAAATCGACTTCGTCAAAATGTATCCTCCGGAAAGCCCGAATTCTCGGTTGTCGAGGTTGTACCCATGCAGCTTCTCGACGGTGGAGTAGGAGAAGGATCCGGCCAGATAAGCCCGCGGGAGCAGTGGGTCGAGGGATCGGCCGACACTGATTCCGAGCGGAAGTGCGCGAAGACGTCCGCCGAGGGCGCTGTGGCCCAGCCGGCTGTAGTCTCGTATGGGCACTTCTGCGCCCACCGATGGTGTGATCGCGAACCCCTCCCATGCAAACATATATTCGGCAGTGAAGGACGCGTCTTGTAGGCTCCCGTGGTAGGTGCCGTCATCTTCGGGGCCCTCGGGGGCAACCCCTGAGTACTTATTTCTGAGGTACACGGCACTTGCACTCACCGCCAGCCCCCGCCAGATGCCATAGTCCGCGCCCAAGTTGACGGACTCACCAAATATGTCACCCATGTAGAGTTCCCCTCTGGCGTTGCCCCCGTAGGGGGTCATGTCGCCGGAAAACAGATGCTTGGTGACCCTGGTGTGCTGGATGCCGAGCGACACTGCCCCCTCGCCGGGATTCGGCACCCACTGAGCGCCGCACCAGGCTGGAACGCCCAAGGCGCATGCGACAACGATCGCGGAAATGAGTGCGCGGATCTGAGTACAGTTCGTGTTCATCCGGATCCCCCTGGCGTTACAGCTCCCGCAGCGAAGCGCAGTCTCAGCGGGCGGCCTTGGTAATCTTGACCAAGATCGGCAATAGCCTCAGCGCGTCCCGCGAGGCATCGAACGCTTCGGAATAGTCGGCCTTGAGCTTCCCGAGGGCGTCCTTCGATGGCTTCATCGCGACCGGAACGACACGTGGACCAGCCGTTCCCTTGAGGCTAGCCGCGTCGCTCGGATCGGCCAGCACGACGTCGAACTTCTCTGTGGCCATCGCTTGTGCGCAGGCGGTCGGATTGTCGCACTTGGTCACCTTGTGACCGACCATCGTGAGCGTGCTGGAGAAGTTCTCGGTCGATACCGCCGCTATCGCGGAGGAGGAGGAGTTACCGAATATGAGGATCTCGAGTGGGCGTGGCGGACGGTGGATACTCGCGAGGCTCGGTCCCCGACCGGAGACCAAAAATTTGTCGCCTCAGGTGTATCCGATTCGGGGAGTGAGGAGGGCAACGCCTACCG
>JANMQV010000149.1:0-6569 GCA_031370645.1 Candidatus Eiseniibacteriota bacterium
GCCGGCGAATCCCGAGGCCGACCAGGCGCTGGCACAGCGCGTGGAGGAATTGAAGAAATCGCGGCGGTTGATCGTCGCGGTCGACGCGGGGCATGGCGGCGACGACCCTGGCGCCATCGGACATCGGCGGCTTCAGGAAGCCGACATCACGCTCGCGATCGCGAAGCGATTGAAGGCGGAACTCGATCAGGTGCCCGGCGTGACCGCGGTGCTGACGCGCACCGGCGACTACTTCATTCCGCTTCGAAAGCGGATGGAGATCGCGCGCCGCTATCAGGCCGATCTCTTCATGAGCATCCACTGCAACGCGAGTCGCGATCGCGAGGCCACCGGTACCGAGGTCTACTTCCTCAGCATGACCGGAGCCACGGACGAGGCCGCGCGATCGGTTGCCGAGAAGGAAAACGCGGCCGACTTGATCGGCGGCGTCCCTCCGGAAACCGGCGATGAGTTGCTCTCGATTCTGTTCGATCTTCGGCAGAACGACACCGTCCGGCAGAGCAGCGAGCTGGCGGAGGAATTGATCGACGCGCTGAATGCCGATTCGCGGCTCCAGACGCGCGGGGTGAAGCAGGCAGGGTTTGTCGTGCTCAAGGCGCCGGAGATACCCTCGGTGCTCGTCGAGACAGCCTTCATCACGAACGCGCGGGAAGCGGCCATGCTGAAAGACGTCCAGTTCCAGCGCCGTTTCGCGGAGATGTTGTCGGATGGGGTCCAGGCATTCAAAGCACAACGAGACAAGGCATTAGGCGGAATTTCGAATTGACGGGAGACGATCGCCGGCTCCCGGTGTACGATTGATCAGTCCGGTCTGACAGCACCCACCCAGAAGGAGAGCAACATGAAGCGTATGAGCGTGTTGGCAGCATTGAGCATGGTGACCCTTCTGGCGGCGACGACGGCCTTCGCGGGCGGCGCGGCTTGTTCGGGGCAGGATGAAGCGTCGGCGAAGTCGTGCAAGGTTGGTACGAACGCCAAGATGGCCGGCTCCGAAGGCGGCCATTGCGACATGGGGAAGGGCGCGAACGCCATGACGTCGGGCAAGTGCACGCTCGGCGCGAATCAGATGGTCTATTCGTTTGCCGTTCCGACCGCCGAGTGCGATCACTGCGCCGACGGAATCACGAAGGCCCTCATGGCGCAAAGCGGCATTCACTGCGCGCACGTCGACCTGAAGACGCGCGTGGCGTACGTCGTGGCCGACAAGAAGATGGACAAGCACGCCCTGGCCAAGGTCATCGCGACGGCCGGGTTCAAGAACTCGTATCGCGGCGACAGCAAGACCGTTCGCGCGGAGTTCGTGAAGATGACCGGTTCAACGGAGAAGGGCGCCGCCTGCTGCGCCGCGAAGCCGAAGGACAAGGTCTGAGATAGTTGCGGCGGCGCTTTCGGCGCCGCTTTAGCGTAGAAAAAGCGAAGGCCCCTCGGGATGAACCGGGGGGCCTTCTTCGTTGTTGCCGGTCGAGCGGGGTGCCCTACTTGGCGCCCGCGAACTGCTTCATAAACTCTTCTTGCCCCTTCATCATCTGCTCGGGCGTGAGGTCCTTCACGTGCGTCGCGACCGTCCACTCGACGCCGAACGGATCTTCAAACTTGCCCATCTTGTCGCCCCAGAACATCTCGGTGACGGGCATGATCGCCTTCCCGCCCGCGGCGATCGCCTTCTGGAAGATGGCGTCCGCATTTTCGAAGTAGAGATAGAAACTGATCGGCGAGCCGCCGATCGACGCGGCCGAGCGCTGGCCCATGCATTCGTCGTTCATCATGACGATCGAGCTCCCGATCTGCATCTCGGCATGCATGATCTTTCCGTCGGGACCCGGCATCATCATGCGTTCCGTAGCGTTGAACACTTTCTTGTAGAACTCGATCGCCTTGCGCGTGTCGCCGAGGGTGATGGAGGCGGTGACGGTAGAATAGCCCTCAGGGATGAAGTTGGGGGTGGCCATGGCGAAGAGGCTCCTTGCACAAAGTTGTGGATGATGTGGTGGCTGTTCGAAGACGGACACTAATCATGGCACGATTCCCGGTCATGGTGGGCGGCTCAATCCGAGTCGTTGGGATCAGGAGGATTTCCGAAAGGTTGGCCCTCTAGACGGCCATGACGCGCCCCAAAAGCCTTCTCGCGAGCGCCCGCCGGGCGGCGGGGCTGTTTCCGAAGGTGGCGATGAGTGTCCTCACCCCAGGCCACTCATCGCAGACGTGCGGGTTCAAGAGCGCGATGGTTACCGTTTCGGGAAAGCGGCGAAGCCATTCCTGCGCGAGGGCCACTTGCTCCCCGGAGAGTTCGGCGCGCGCCGCCACCGTCATCACAGCGCTTCCATTCACGCGGGCGGGCCATCCACTCGGTGTGGGCTCATGCTCTCGCGCGTCGGCACCGAGCACGCGGAGCAGTTGCGCGAGCGGTTCGCGTCCCTCGGGGTGATTGATCTCCAAGACCTCGACCGGGGTGCGAAGCGGGATTCCGCCCGCTCCCTGTTTGATCACCCGAATCGCTCCCTCGCAAATGCGCGCCAATTCCTCGCCGGGGATGAGATCTCGTGCCTGTCGCTCCAACTCCGGCGACCACGAGCCGGGTCGCGAGGCGCTTCCCGCGCGCAAAAGCCGCAGGCGCTCGAGCGATTCGGCGACGCGCGCTTCGCTCAGGCGACCGCTCACAATCGCCTCGCGCACGGCGGCCAGCGCCTCTTCCGGACCGGGCGTGAGTTTCGAGTAGAGAAGCAAGTCGACACCCGCTTCCAACGCGCGCACCGCGACCTCGCCATACGAACCGAGGGTCGTGGCGCCGGCCATCTCGAGCGCGTCGGTGACGACCACGCCGTTGAACTTCATCCGTTCTCGGAGCAATCCGGTGACGATGGCGCGGGATACAGTGGCCGTCGTCTTGGGGTCGGGTTCGAGCGCGGGCACGAGCATGTGCCCGGTCATCACCATCGGGACGCCGCAGGCGATCGCTCCTTCGAACGGCTTCAGTTCGCGGCGGGCGAGCAATCGCTCGTCGGCCTCCACTCGAGGCAGCGCGACATGCGAGTCGAGCGACGTGTCGCCGTGTCCGGGGAAATGCTTTGCCACCGGAATGACGCCGACGGAGAGAAATCCCTCGATGGCGGCGCGCCCGCAGGCGGTCACTTGCGATGGGTTCTCGCCGAAGGAGCGAATGCCGATCACGGGATTCTTCGGATGCGAATCGATGTCGAGGCAGGGCGCGAAGTCGAGATTGAAGCCGAGCGCGAGGAGGCGTCTTGCGGTACGGGTCGCGAGATCCTTCACGAGCGGAGGGCCGCCCGAGGAGGCGACCGCGCGCGCCGCCGGCGGCACTTCCCAGAAATGCGAGAGACGCGAAACGAGGCCGCCCTCCTCGTCCACGGTGATGAGCGCGGGGAGGTCGGGCGATCCCAAAAGTGTGTGCAACTCCCGCGTCCAGCGCGCGGCGCCCGTGGCGTCGACGTAATTCTCCGAGAAGAGAATCGCGCCCGCGGGGCGTATGCGGCGGAGGGTTGCCTCGGTCTCGGCGTCGAGCGACGTCCCCGGCACCCCCACGATCATCAATTCGCCGATCCGGCCGAGCAATTCGTCGCGAGTCATCGTACGTCCGCTTCTTCGAGGAGTTTCCGATAGCGCTGGTAGACGATCGCCGGCACCGCACCGCTCTGGAGTCCCGCCAGCACGGTGCAGCCCGGCTCCATGCGATGGGTGCATTCGCGGAATCGGCACGGCTCCGCTTCGGCGATTTCGCGGAAGACCGAGGCAACCTCCGAGGCGTGCGTCTCTCCGAGAACGACGCTTCGCACTCCGGGTGTATCAATGAGAAGCCCCCCTTCGGGGAGCGCGTAAAGACGTGAGCTGCTCGTGGTGTGCCTTCCCTTTCCGCTCTTTTCGCTGACCTCGCCCGTCACGATCTCCGCTTCGGGAACGAGGAGCCGAAGAATCGAAGACTTTCCAACGCCGGAGTGTCCGACCAACACCGTGACCGAATCGATCAGGTGCTTTCGCAGTTCGTCGATTCCGAAACCCGTCGTGGCGCTCACGCGAATCGCCTCGAGCGGGATGCACGCTTCGGCCACCGCCTGATCCGCTTCGGCAACGGTTCCGAGATCGGCCTTGTTCAACGCCAGGAGCGGAACGAGCCCGCCGCGATGCGCGAGAAGCGACCAGCGATCCACCAACCCGGGCCGAAAGGGCGGGTCCTTGAGCGACGCCACGATGAGCGCCTGCTTCGCGTTCGCGGCGATAATTTGCGTGCGCTGATAGGCGCCATGCCCGCCCGCGGCGCGCTCGAGCTTCGTCTCGCGCGGCCCGACGCCGATGATCTGCCAGGGGCCCGAATCAGGCGCCTCGACTTCGACTCGGTCCCCGACGGCGAGCGTATTCGTGCGCGCTTTCGTGGCACCGCGCCGCATGCGACCGGCGAGGGTCGCTTCGTGGAGGGCGCTCCCGTCCCACAGGAGGGCCGATTGCCCCATGACCTGTGCGACGATGAAGGAAGGGGAAGTCACGCGTCCGCCGAGAATAGGGCAGCGTACGACGGTGCGGCAAGCCTTCGTCGTAGCGGAGGTGGTACGACCGGACCAGACGGGACCCGGTTGCCGCCGCGGCCCGACCCCGCTAGACTGCTCCGCATGAGCCAACACACGAACAGCTTCACGTGCCCCCGTTGCGGCGAACGATTGCCCGCCGGCATGACTCGCTGCGACGCCTGTGGCGCCTATATCGTTCCTTCGACCGGCGGACAGTCAGGCGGCGGGCAGCACGTCCCGTCGGCATCACGCCCGAGCAAGGGGCAGCAGCACGCGCCGTCCCCGCGCTCCGGCGGAGGACTCCCGCCTTGGACGTTCCTCGTGATCGGTCTCGTCGTGGGAGGCGCGGTCGGTTACGCGCTCCGCGCGGCGGTGGCTCCTCGCGACGATAGCGGCATGGCGCAAGGGCCTGCCGACATCATGGCGGGCGCGACGGGCGCCGGAAGCGGAGCCGACGGCGGCATGGGTGGCGGGATGCCCGCGGGCATGGAGAAGACGCAGATGCTTCCCGGAGTGATCGAAGCGCTTGGAAAGTATCGAGCCACCCTCGCCAGCGATCCGAAGAACGTTGAGGCGAACATCGGCATCGGCAACATGATGTTCGACTCGGGCAAGTGGGACAAGGCGATCGAACACTACACGGCCGCGCTCGAAAAGGAGCCCACGAACGCCGATGCGCGCGTCGATCGCGCCATCGCCTATCACTCGCTCGGCCAGGACGACAAGGCGCTCTCCGAGATGAAGCGCGTCACGAAGGAGCGGCCCGACCACAAGAACGCCTGGCTCAACCTCGGCGTCGTGGCTGGAGCGATGGGAGATCGGAAGACGAATATCGAGGCGTGGGAGCGTTACTTGAAGCTCGAGCCGACCGGTACCCACTCCGACGCCATTCGCGGGGAACTCGCGAAGCTCAAGTCCGGGTCCTAGAACCCCACCGTCCGAGCGCGCTCCGCGGATCCGAATCCGCGAGAGCGCGCCGGAGTGTTTCCGCGTCATCCACGTCGTACCACGGCTCCAACTCCGCGAGCGAGATCTTGGCCGCCGCCGCGCGTTCGCGCGTCGCTCGCGCGACGTCGGTCGTGCTCCAGGGAATCCCCTCCAAGAGCGCCCAGGCTGGGCGCGAGACCCCGATCAAGTAGTAGCCCCCGTCCTCCGCGGGGCCCAACACGGCGTCGTGCACGCGGAGTGCCGCGGCCGCGGCGGCGATGCGCGCGGTGGGAAGCGTCGGACTGTCCGAGCCGATCGCGATCGCGCAGGGGTGCCCCGCGTCGAGGAGGGTGCCGAGCGCCGCGCGAAGCCGCCCCCCGAGCGGTCCCTCGGATTGGGGAACGATCGGCACCTTCAGGTGAGCCGCGAATGCCTCGAGCGTCTCCTCCGCTTTTCCTTCCAGGAATAGCGTGAGCGCCACCCCCCACTGCGTCGAAACACGAGCCAGCGTGTCGTAGAGACAGGCCGCGGCCACCTCGGCCGCTTCTTCCGCGGAGAGAGGGGGCGAGAGGCGTGTCTTCACACGTCCCGCCACCGGCGCCTTGGCAAAGAGCGCGACCGCGGTCATCTCCGAAGGGTCGCGGTCGGTGGCGATGTCGCTCACGACGCCTTTCGCCTCCGCACCCGCGGAGCGCGCTTCACCGTGGGAAGGCCGTCGATGAACGGCAGGGGCCCTCCCGTCCTGCGGAGATGAAAGAGGATTTGCTGCAAGTAGCCGCGCGAGGGCCCGAGGGAGCGCGACCAGCGCTCCAAATCCTCGTCGCGCGCGCTCCGTCGCGAGGTCAGTTCGAGCGTGGCGCGCCGGATCCAGCGATCGACCGGATAGGTGTCGAGCCGATCGAGGCCGAAGAGAAGGACGCAGTCGGCGACCTTGGGGCCGACGCCGGGGAGTTCTTGGAGCGCGGCGCGGGCTTCCTCGATCGTCGCGCGGCGAAGCGCGTCCCAGTCCCACGGATCTCGAGCGAGCCGCCGGGCCGCGCCGAGCACGTAGGGGGCGCGAAAGCCGATCCCCAACGCGCGAAGGTCTCGCTCGCGGACGGCGGCGAGTCGCTCCGGCGAAGGAAA
>JANMQV010000017.1:0-9310 GCA_031370645.1 Candidatus Eiseniibacteriota bacterium
GCCCTCTTGCTGGGCGCTGAGCTTCCCGTCCTCGAACCTCACCGTACGCTTCACGCCGTCGAAATCCTAGATGCCGGTGAACTGGTTCTTTGCGCCGTCCGACATGACCACCGGCGTCACGCTCCAGCTCTGCCCGAGCACTTCGAGTGCGAGTCGTGTCGTGGTGTATTTCAGGGCGTAAAGCATATCGTTCCCAGAGCTGAGCGCGTTGTGCAGAACCCCGACGAAGAGTTTCTTCTCGGGAACGAGCACGCCGTTGCTTCTGAAGCCCGTGATTCCGCCGCCATGCACGACGAAGTGCACTCCGTCTTCATCGCTCACATACCAGCCGTATCCGTAGCCAGTCGGCTTGCCGTCCTTCGTCCTGGACTCGGTCCACGCGCGATCGACGAGCGCCTTGTCGATCACCTTGCCCGCAACGAGGAGCTCGTTCCACCTCGCGAGGTCGTCGACGTTCGTCTCGATCGAACCCGCGGCGTACGGAAACGTCATGTTCATGTAACCGGCGTTCCGTAGCACATTGTCGGGGCCGATCGCGTAGCCCTTCACCCGCCCCACCACGATCCGGGTCTCGTCTTCAACGAAGGTGTTCTTCAGGCCGAGAGGAGTAAAGAGCTTCGTCTGCACGTAGTCTGCGTACTTCATTCCGCTCGCCTTCTCGATGATGATGCCGAGGAAGAGGTAGCCGCTGTTGCTGTACATCCAACTCTCGCCGGGCGCGAAGGCGGGCTTCTCGTTCCGAATTCCTTCGACCAGCTGCATCGGCGTTTTGTCTTCACGGATGCCGATCAGAGCGCTCGGCACGTCGTTGTAGCTCCTGATTCCCGACGTGTGCGTGAGCAACTGCTCGACCGTGATCGCCTCAGCCCCCGGAAAGTCGGGGACGTACTTCGACAGCGGATCGTCGAACTTCACCTTTCCTTCCTTCACGAGCTGGAGGATCGCGACGGCGGTGAACTGCTTGCCCATCGATCCAATGCGGAATACCATCTCAGGCTTCACCGGTACGCCGAGCTCGAGGTCGGCCATGCCGTAACCCTTCCGCAGCAGCGTCTTTCCGTCCTGCACGACGATGACGGCGCCGCCGGGCCCGTCCTTCGCGAAAGCTTCGGCGGCGATCGCGTCGAGCCTCTGGGAAAGCGTCACTTCTCTCGCCATAACCGGCGGCGACAGCATGATGACAACCAGCAGTGCCGCGGCTGCAGCGTGGACTCGCGTCATGATCAATCTCCTTGGGTGCCACGGTGAGAGTCACTTTGAACACTTCCAGAGGGATCCACAGGAGGCATGTCACCGGGCCGTATGGAAAACCGGCCACTGCGGGGGAAGACCTTACTTCCTCAAGCTGATGCCTCGCCTCTTTCCGAATCGCTTCTACACGGACCCGCGACATCGATCCCTGGTGGAGCGGACGCCGCTGATCTGACCGAGTGCCTGTGCCTTCGCCCGACAGATATCGGATTAGAGTAGTTTGGACACCGTCGCCTTAGCCGCCTGGCGACGCGACGATGGCGCGCCCTCCCGCAACGTTTTGTTCCTTCCATCGTGGAGCATTGACCCCGACCGCGACGAGCCAAAGGGTCAGCACGCCTTCACCCACGATGCCTGGAATCATGTTGTACGGTGAAAGATCCTTGGCAAGCGAGGGCGACAGAAAGGTCAGCCAGCCTAAACCGGCGATGACCATGAGCAGGCCCAGGACTCGAGGCAGGAAGAGCGACCTGAGAATCAGATAGCCGATCAGGAGACAGTAGAATCCGAAGAACACAAGGGAGTTGATCTGGAACGGGATGAGATGGAACCGGCCCAGAGGTCCAATGGCGATGCCCGCGAGGCTGATGAACGCCGCCAACCACGAGACGCTCCGGCTCACCGGCTTGAAAAGACGATAGAACATCAGCGTCACGGCGATATAGCACGCGCCCGCCGCGAGACCGGTAGCGATGCCCCACGTGCCGCGCAGGACGAGGGAGAGGATTCCCGTCAGAAATGTGAGTAGGTAGAATACACCGGCGCTTTTGGCCAGCGACTGCGGCGACGATTGCCCGGTCGGTTCCGCCACTTCGTCTATGCGCATGCTCCAACCTCCCCTGCGATCCATTGGATCAGGTCGTCCCACCTCATCGAATCGCCGGCGTGGCGACTCCCTTGAGTAGTAGCCAGAACGCGAACGTCACTTCGAACAGCGCCATCGGGATCCACATGAAGTAGGTCACCGGTCCGCCGAGAAAGCCCATCAACTGCAGGGGAAACCCGATTACCCACGTCACCGACGCGAGCAGCCCCAGCCATGCCAGCTGGACGGGGATACTCCGGGCACGCAGAAAAAGGAAGCAGAAGAGCATGCTCCCGGCGGCGAACAGGATCGAAGAGATCGTCCCCATGCCTCCCACCCTCAGCAGCAAGCCGCCGAGGGCGTTCGCCGCCACCGCGTCGGGACCGGCCACCCCGGCGGCTACCGCCGCGACCGACAGCAGCACGAGCAGCCTGACACTGGAGAACGCGGTGATCACGCCTTCCCCAACACGGAAGCAGAGACCCAGCATGGCGAGGTCGGGATCGACGTCGCACGTGAGCGCGTGCAGCGTCACGCCCAGCACCAGAGCGCATGCCGCCTCGAAGAGGGTGAGGATGATGGTCACGCTCACGAGCGACGCGTGCTGGGCGATGCTTGCCAGCGTCGCGGGAGTCCCTTCGGCACTACCGGTTGCCTGGCTGAAAAGCATCATGTGAGTGATGCCCGCCATGATGTAGAGGAGAAACGTGAATCCGGCGAGTCGCGCATTCGTCCTGCGAGTCATGATTCCTCCGGAATGGCGGATACCCGTCGCCGCGAGACTGCGTCGTGGAGTCGGTTCGTCGCGCTTCAGCCGCAGACGCAGTCTGGCTGCGTGGCCGGAGGCCGGAAAGCGGCTTGGGATGAACGACGGGATTTCGCGGTCGACGCACGGCGGGGTCGGACGACGGGCGGGTTTGGGCGGGGCGCGGGCCGAGGCTTCGTGGTCCCGCTTGGTTTCCTCGGCGGCTCTTGCGCCGCGGGAGCTGCCTACATCTGGCGGAACAGGTGGAGGTGGCTGCGGCTGACCGGCAGCACCTCTTCGCGGCCTTTCAGGTGGATGTCCGCCGTTTCATTGTCGCCGCGCGTGACGTGACTGATGGCCCGCAGGTTGACCACGACGGACCGGTGCACCTGAGCGAAATGGGCGGGATCGAGCTGGGCGACTAACTCGCTAAGCGCGGTGCGGACAAGCGCCTCTCCGGGCTGGCCGGCGTCGTCCCGCCAGGCGACCAGCGTGTACTTCGTCTCGGAGCGCAGGTAGTCGATGCCGTCGACCGGGATAAGGCGCAGGGACTGTCCGACCTGCGCTCGAATCCAGCGCAGCGGCGCCGGAGCCGCGCCGCTCTGCAACTGCGCGATCTGGGCGGCGAGTCGTTGCAGCAGCGCCTCCGTGTTCAACGCGGGCTGCGCGGCCCGCAAGCGCTCCTTCAGGCGGGCGACTGTTTCGGCCAAACGCGCCTGCTCGACCGGCTTCACCAGGTAATCCAGGGCGCCCTGCTCGAAGGCCTGGACGGCATAGCGGTCGTAGGCGGTGACAAACACCAGATGCGCGCGGTGGCCGACATGGTGCGCCGCTTCGACGCCGGAAAGGCCCGGCATGTGCACGTCGAGAAAGCAGACGTCGGGTCGCAGGGCTTCAAATTGCTTTATGGCCTCACGGCCGTTGCGCGCCTGCGCGACCACGTCCAACTCGGGCCAGGCCTGCGCCAACTGGCGGGCCAAGGCCTCGCGCAGCAACGGCTCGTCGTCGGCGATCAATGCGGTCGGACGAGGGCCCATCAGTCCCCCGCTCTGCGTGCAGGGAGATCCACTTCGGCGCAGACGCCCCGCGGCCGCTGTGCAATGACGCGCAGCTGTGCGTCCCCGCCAAAGGTCAAATGAAGGCGCTCGCGCAGGGTCGAGAGGCCGGTGCCGATGCCGGTCCCGGCGCCAGTCCCGTTGCCCGTCTGCCGCATGCCGGCGCCGGTGTCGCTGACTCGCACCACGCAGCGATCGTCGCGCCGCTGAATGTAAATGTCGATGCGACCGCCTTCCTCGCTGGGGTCAATACCGTGACGCACCGAGTTCTCCACGAGGGTCAGCAGCGTCATCGGCGGACAGTGAAGCGTCAGCGCCGTTTCATCGACGTGCAGCGCGAACTGCAAGCGATCCGGCATTCGCATGTGCATTAGCTCGAGGTACGCCTGGACTAGCTGCAGTTCCTGGCCGAGCGTGGTGGCCGGCTCGTTCAGGCGCGGCACGGCCGCGCGCAGATAGGCGATCAGACTATGCAGCAGGGCCGACGCCTGGGGAGATCCCGCGTCGACCAGGGCTCGCACGTTTGCCAGGGTGTTGAACAGGAAATGCGGTGTGACCTGCGCCTGCAGCAGACGCAGACGCGCGTCCAGTGCCTGACGCTCGAGCTCGCTTCGTTCCAGGTCGAAGGCCAGCGCCTGATGGCGCGCCAGCGCGTCCTTCTGTCGCACCAGGACCGCCAGGGCCACCCAAGGCGCCACGAGCAGCCCGAGCCCCTGAACCTCCCAGTAGGGCGGCATGCCGGTGTCGGGAGTGAGCACGTTGAGCACCAGCGTACCGATCGGCATGGCCAGGGCCACACCCAACACCTGCAGCACCCAGCGTGCGAGCCTCGCGGGCAATCGCTTTGGCCACTGTTCGAACAAGCCGAATACGAGCATCGCGATGAGCCCGAGGAGCACGATCCGGATGAACCCTGGAAGACCCCACAGGTAATTGAAAAGCAGTCCGAGAGCAACGGAAAGGGAGAGCGTGAACAGCACACGCCGCCAATTCAATATCGACGCAAGCCTCGTCAGCCTTGCGGGAACGGGAGCCGGGATCATGGCATGAGGATAGTCCAGCGGGGCCGCGGGCGCCGCTAAAGCTTGGCAACTCCTCGATGAATCACGGGCACGCGACTTCGGCCCGCGGATGCCGACTGACTCGTCGTCGAAGCGCCCGGCTGCACTTCCATTCGTGAGAGAACAACCCCTGCTAATCGGTATCGTGGCCCACTCCCACTCCCGACGTGTTGCGACGAACCGCCCTCCCAGAGCGGCCGCCGGGCACCTGGCTACGGCCGTGGCTACGGTCAGGTTGGCCAATGCCTGGCGTCGGTGGCCATCGTTGGCCACCCACAGAAGGAAGCCCCAGGAGCGTCCTCCCCCTGGGGCTTCGCGTATTACCTTGGCGCGACGCTACTTCGAGGGCCGGCCTCACCGCTGGTGAAAGTCCGCTGAAAAGTCTTTGCAGACCGTCGCCTTAGCCACTTGGCTATGCCGCCCCCGCAAGTGGTTGAGTATAGCGTGGTTGGCGGTGGGCGCAAATGAGGAAGTCGCGTGGGAGTGGGGATCCTAAGGACCGCCGATGTGACGGGCCGTCTCCACTGGATTTCATGAAATCTGGTGGAGAAGCCACTGGCTTTCACCTCCCTCTTGAGATAGCCTCGGACCATGTACAAGCGCTTCCTCGACCTACCCACGCTGGCGGCGGCGCGTAGCTTCTTTCTGCTCGGGCCCCGCCAGACCGGCAAGTCCACGCTGCTGAGGACCTCGTTTCCTGATGCCCTATTTCTCGATCTCCTAGACGCCCAGACGTTTCGATCTCTCGCGGTGTCTCCCACCCTCATTGCAGAGCGGGCTCGGGCTTTGAAGGGACGCCACCGGGTCGTGATCGTCGACGAAATCCAGAAGATGCCCGAGCTGCTCGACGAGATTCATCGCCTCATGGAGCTCGAGAAATCACTGCGCTTCATCCTGACGGGCAGCAGCGCGCGAAAGCTCCGCACCCGGGGACGCAACCTGCTCGGCGGCCGAGCAGGCCTCGTGCGCATGCATCCGATCGTGTTTCCCGAATTGGGAACAGTCTCGCCGCCCCGACCGTGGACCGATCTTCTCCGATGGGGCGGTCTGCCCTCGGTGCTCGATTCCGAAACACCGAAGGAGAACCTCCAAGCCTACATCGGCCTCTACCTCCAAGAGGAGATCCGCGCCGAAGGGCTGGCGCGCTCCGTCCCGAACTTCAGTCGCTTCCTCGAGACCGCGGCCGCCATGAACGGTGAGATCCTGAACTACACGAAGCTCGGCAACGACGCCCAGCTCTCACCGCGGACGGTGCGCGACTACTTCCAAATCCTGCAAGATACGCTGATCGGCGATCTCCTCCCGCCGTTTCAGCGGACCCGGACGCGGAAGGCCGTCACCACCGAGAAGTTCTACTTCTTCGACGTGGGCGTGACGAATGCCTTGGTGGAGCGCTGGAGCCTGTCACCCCGCACGCCCGAATACGGCCGCGTGCTCGAGCATCTGATCGAACGCGAATTGAGAGCTTCGATCGACTATTTCCGGAGCGACCGGCATCTCTTCTTCTGGAGGTCTCTCTCCCGGATCGAGGTCGATTTCATCGTCGCCGTTGGACAGAAGCCCGTGGTTGCGATCGAGGTGAAGTCTTCACGATCCGTCTCTTCCCAGGACCTGAAGGGCCTGCGCGCCTTCAGCGAGGATTGGCCCCGCGTCCGCAAAATCGTGGTGTCCATGGAACCACATCCGCGCACCACGGAGGACAGGATCGAGATCCTGCCGGTGGAGCAATTCCTCGCTCGGCTCTGGAACCAGACGATTTGATCGGGTGGAGGCCGGCTGCAAGGCAGGCCTGCTTCGAATCACTGGCTACGGTGGTGGCTACGGTCAGGTTGGCCATTCCTGGCAATCGTTGGCCATCGTTGGCCACCCAAAGAAGGAAGCCCCAGGAGAGTCATCCGCCTCGGGCTTCTCGTATTACCTTGTCGCGACACTACTTCGAGGACCGGCTTCTAAATCGGTGGAATTCAGATGAAAATACTTTGCAGACCGTCGCCTTAGCCACTTGGCTATGCCGCCCCCGCAAGTGATTGAGTATAGGGTGGTTGGCGGCGGGTGCAAGATCGGAAATGATCCCGGGCGACGGTAGGAAGATCGTCACCCAAGCGAACACTATCGGCTCAGAACTTTGTACAGCTGTTCCAGGTATTGGTCGGCGTTCAGGTAGCCGCCAGCCCATTTCTCGTATTTGGCCAGCACCTTCTCCTTGGTCAGTTGCTCGAGAGACTTCTTCTTCTTGATCCCGTCTTCGACGATCGCGCTGGTCTCCCTAAGCATGGCGAGGGTGGCCCGGAGCTCAACCGGGGTGGACAGCGGGCCGTGCCCCGGGATGATCTTAGAGTCCGCTGGAATGAGGCTCAGCACCTTTTCAAAATTGGCAAGTAGCCCCTTAACGCTGCCGCCGTCACCAATGAAAGGAAACATGCCTGAGAAGAATTCGTCGCCCATGTGGACCACATTCGACTGCTTGAAATAGACCGCGACGTCGGTATCGGTGTGGCCATTGGGGAGATGGAACACCTGGATGTCTTCGCCGTTTTGGTGCAGCGTGAGCATGTCGTTTACGGTGATGATCGGCAGGGCCGTCGCGGGCGTGGGTTTGTACCGAGGCTCTGGGCGGTCGGCCAAGAGCTGGAGGCGGGTGTTGATGTGGGCGATAATCGTCGCCGTGGTGCCGAAGATCACGTTGCCACCCGTGTGGTCACCGTGAACATGGGTGTTGATGACGAAGCGCACGGGCTTGTCAGACAGGGTTTTCAACGCGGTCACGATCTTGGGGGCGAGCGGCGCAAACTGATCGTCGACGAGAACAATGCCGTCGGCGCCGACGCAGACGCCGACGTTGCCGCCGGCAAAGCCACCGGCGCCCTCGACCTTATCGATCATGTACACGGTTCCGGCCACCTTGGTGATCTTGAGTTGGATTTGGCTCCAGTCCACCTCCTCTTGCGCAAACGCCGGTGCAGCGACGGCCAACAGTGCCAACGACCGTAGACAAGACAATAGGATCGTTCGCATCTTTGCTCCGATGCAGATGAAGCCCAGGGTGCGATCGCCGCGCGCCACGTCGACCGTGAGGTGCTGGGCAGCACCTAGTCTTTGCTTCGTCGACCCTCTAGCCAGTGGTCCATCGATATCTTGTCGTCACCTTGTGGCATGACGAGCAAGAAGAGAAGCAGTGCTGCCCGAGGGATCACGTGGGTATGGAATTCGTACAACGGTTCGAGTAGCAAGTGCCCGAATGTCACGAGTACGAGCACACCGCCCAACGCCAGAAGTGCCACGCGCGTGTGCCAACCTATCAAGACAAGCGCACCGGCAACTAGCTCAATGATTGGGACCGTGGTACCCGTAGCCCAGAGCGACCAACGCGGCAGAAACGTCTGGGCGTACGGTTCGACGAATAGACGACGTGCGTGTTCCAGTGGACCGAGGTCGAACACTTTCCAGAAGCCCGCCATGAAAAATATAAAGCCAAGGATCGAACGGGCGAAGAACATCGCCCAGGTGCGGCCGACCGCATCGGATAGCTTCATAGGGGTCTCCGCATCCCTATCCTCTTGTCTGCCTAACAAGGCTTTGACGGAACCACGTATCAGGATAGTAGGCTTCCCGTATTGCATTGCAGCGACCCTGCTTCGAGAACCGGCTTCCAAATCGATGAAAATTGGGTAAAAAGCCTGTACAGACCGTCGCCTTAGCCACTTGGCTATGCCGCCCCTGCAAATGATCGAGTATAGCGTGGTTGGCGGTGGGTTCAATTTCGGAAATCGTGTCTCACCACCCTCGCCAGGACTGCTGACAGGTCGCTCTCTGGCGACTAGACTGCTGGACCATGCCTCTTTCCCCCGGCACCCGCCTCGGCACCTACGAGATCATCGGCCCCCTCGGAGCCGGAGGGATGGGCGAGGTCTATCGCGCGAAGGATCTCCGCCTGGGCCGCGAAGTCGCGGTCAAGGTGCTGCCTGAGGTGGTGGCCACTTCGCCGGACAGATTGGTCCGCTTCGAGCGCGAGGCGCGCACGGTCGCGGGGCTCAATCATCCGAACATCGTCACACTCTTCTCCGTCGAGGATGAGGAGGGCGTTCGTTTCCTGACGATGGAACTCGTCGATGGACAAACCCTCTCCGATCTAGTTGCGCCCGGCGGGCTGCCCCTCTCCCGCGTGCTCGAGCTCTCGATCCCCCTTACGGACGCCCTCATCGCCGCGCATGAGCGAGGCGTGATCCACCGCGATCTCAAGCCCGGAAACGTCATGGTGACGCGCGAGGGACGCCTGAAGGTGTTGGATTTCGGCCTCGCGAAAATGGCGGTTACCGAGGGGCCTGATCCTGGAGCCACCATCGACGCCACGGCAGAGTCCCCCATCTCGGGCGCGGGCCAGGTGCTCGGCACC
>JANMQV010000169.1:0-1500 GCA_031370645.1 Candidatus Eiseniibacteriota bacterium
ACGAGCGTTGTTCGGAAGGTTCGTGAGGCCATCGTTGTTCGGACACATCCGGAAGTTACGAATCGCCACCGTACCCTCAGTCGGGGTCGCCACCGTGCCCGTCTGGGGAACGTAGAACGATGCCGCAACATCGGGGATGCCGGCCATCACGGGAACGGCCGCCGCCATCAAGGCGAGCGAGGCTCCCGCTACCAGCACGGCCTTCCATCGACTACGCATGCTGCTTCCTCCCTAGAACCAGAGGGCTAAGCCCTTGGTCGTGGTCTTGCCCGGCATTCCGCCGCGCCTTGTCCCGAGGCATCGGCGAAACCGCGAGCTCTTGTACCACCGGCCGGTGGTGAAACCCCGTATCCCGGACCGGTGCCTCCAGCACTCAACCGAGGGCCCGTGTTGCCCCCGAAGCGGGCGTAGACGCCTCCCGAGCGTCATGCCGCCCGGATCTCCCGGCCCTGAGGGCCGAAGGATTCGGGCGACCGGCTCCCGCGCCGATCGCGCGGGGCGCCGCATCGTGCCCGTGCTACCTGCCGCGACCGATTTGTCCGGCCGCGGATTCGACGATTTCCGTCTTCCGAGAAACAATCAGGGGCGCACCCTTCCAGCGTGCGCCCCTGATTTAGGTTTTCAGCCGCTCCTGTGATTGGAGCGGGAACAACTTAGCGGTAGATGTTCTTGATGTTACCCCACGTCGTCGCCGTCGTCGGCGTCGGCGAAGCCGTGCCGCAAACGTCGAACCAGTCGGAGCCGAGCTTGATCGTGTTGTCGAGATCTATGCCTTCGCAGTTCGAGCCGAAGGAGGTGAAGGCCGGCGGATTGACCGTCGAGGCGCTCACGAGGGAGAGCGTCGCGCCGGAAGCCACACCGGAGATCGCGAGCGAACCGAGCTTGTAGAGACCAGGGATAACCTGCGCTCCCGAACGGCCATGGTAGGCGTCGGTGCCGGCGGTGAAGTCGCCGAAGCTGCCTGTGAAATTGAGCGCCACATTCGACGACCAAGCGCCAAGCGTCACGGAGCCGCTCGAGCGGATGAAGAATTCATAGGAATTCATCGTCAAGTTCGAACTCGACTGAGCGCACGTGACCGGCGCGCCGAACTTGTCGGCGTTCGTCACGAGCCAGATATCGACCGACGTGGAGCTCGGCGTCAAGATATCGGTGTTGTCGCAGATTCCGTCGTTATTCGTGTCAATGTACATGTACTGGCTATACGCCGGCGCCGCGAAAGCAACCAGAGCGACAACCGCGACGAGCAGTAGCGAATGCTTCATGGGATGTTTCCTCCTTTGCCGTACCGGCTTGCGCCCTCCCGGACGGTGCCTAGGCCGGTTGCCCAGGCACCATCCAGGCGGACAGTTCCAGAGTCCTACGGGTTGGGAATCGGGGGCTGCGCCGCTCCCATGAGACAGTTGTGGTTGAAGTGCGTGTTGACCGGGTTCAAGTCGGTCGACGTCACCGCACCGCTACTGTCGAAGTCGCGCCAGTAGCTACCAATGCCCGTCCCAT
>JANMQV010000180.1:0-2956 GCA_031370645.1 Candidatus Eiseniibacteriota bacterium
AGTCTCCGGACGAGCCTCCCCTGTACGTCGTAGATACTGACGCGGATGAAACCGGGCTGATAGGTCCGAAGCTCGATCACACTCTCTTTGGCCAGCGGGTTCGGCCAAAGCCTCGCCACGCAGTTGATGGTCCCGAAGCTCACCTTGAGGGTGACGGTTCCGGAGAAGCTGCCGCCGCCGTAGAGATTGCCGATCACCTTGACGGTGATCAAATTGTTCGATCCCGCGACGTAGCAGAAGAGCTTGAGTAGCTCGCTCCTCGTGAAGCAGACCGTGAGCGTGCCGGTGGAGGTATTGATGATGCCTGAATTCTTACAGGGTACGGCGTTCACATTGCCGGTTCCGGGCGACACCATCTGGATCGAACTCACGTCGATGTCCGTGAGATTGAACGATCCGGCATTCGCCTTGATCTCGATGCATCTCTGAGTCCAATTGTTGGCTTGGAAGTTGATGATATCCTGGCTTCCGGTCGTGCCGACGAGCGCCGTGAACACCGGCGCCGATCCGTCTGCATCGAAGAAGTCCACGCCGAGTTCGATCGTGTTGTTGAAATTGACTCCGGTGCAGTTCGACCCGAATCTCGTTCCGGTGGCCGGTCGAAGCAACGTGGACCTCGCGAACTCGAGAACCGGGGTTCCTGAATTCACGTCCACGGTCACCGAGCCGAGTTGATATCGGCCCGGCGCCGTGATGGGTGAGCCCCCTCGTGTGACGAAGAAGTCGGAGCTCGAACTCCCTACCCCGAAATCGAACGGAAACGCCATCGTATCCGTGTACGGACCCCAGGTGACCGCTCCTCCCGACGCGCGGAGAATGAACTCGTACGAGAAGATGTCGAGCGGTCCGGAGCCGTTGGCGCATACGGCAGCCGCACCGTTCCGATTGTGATTCGTCTCGAGCCAGATCGCGACGGTCGTGGGTCCCGCGGCGCTGAGGACGTCCGACGCGTCGTGGTCTCCGTCTCCGTCCGTATCGATGTAGATGTATTGTCCGGCCGCAGGATTGACCCCGCACGCCAGCAGGAGCAGAACGATAAGCAGGAAATAGCCAGGGCTCGGTCGTGGAATTTTCATGGACGACACCTCGCCATTCGCTCCGTGATTGGGGAAATCACGGCAAGTAGGACCGCAGGATTCTGTGAAGAATCACCGGAACGGGAAGGGCGCGAACTGCCAGGCTGGTTCGATTACTCGAGGAGGTCTTCGTGGGGTCTGTCGCGTTGGCTCACGGTCCTCCTGCCGTGACGGCTGTACGCGAAAGTCGATGTTACTAACTTCGACCGCGTAGAATACGCCCACACGGACCAAAGATCAAACCTTTCCTCGCCGCGTCTAGAGGCATTCTCGGGGGATCCGCGCAATCTCGAGGGTGTTACGCCGGCTAGGCGCCCAAAGAGTGGGCCCCTTGGGGACACGCTAGCGTATCCTTCTCCTCTGGAGTGTAGTCCGAAATCCCCCCGGAACGGGAGACAGCCATCAGCCCGTCCTCCTCATTCGGCGATCCCCTGATTGGGAAGACGCTCTCCCATTACCGAGTCCTCGAGAAGATCGGTGCGGGCGGAATGGGCGAGGTCTACCGCGCTCTCGACCTGCGCCTCGGTCGCGATGTCGCCCTCAAATTCCTTCCCCCCGACGCGGCCGGCGATCGGACCGCGACGGAGCGATTCCTCCGCGAAGCGCGCGCCGCTTCGGCGCTCCATCATCCGAACGTGGTCGCGATCCACGGGGTCGAGGAATTCGACGGCGCGCCAGTGATTGTCATGGAGTTCGTGGCCGGGGAAACGCTGGCTGCCATCGTTTCACGCGGCCCACTTCCATTCGTCCGAATTCTCGAGATCGGCGGGCAGGTCGCGGATGCGCTCGAGACGGCCCACGCGGCACACCTGGTCCACCGCGACATCAAGCCCTCGAACATCATCCTCACGCCCGAGGGGCAGGCGAAGGTGCTGGATTTTGGCCTCGCGAAGCGAATCCCGTCTCCGACCAGCGTAGCGGACGACGCGACGACCAGCGCCCAGCTCACCGGGAGCGGGATGATCGTCGGCACCGTGGCGTACATGTCGCCCGAGCAGACGCGCGGCGAGCGCGTCGACCACCGGACCGACGTCTTCTCCCTCGGCGGCGTTCTCTACGAACTGGCCACCGGACGGCAGCCGTTCCACGCGCCGAGCACGGTCGCGATGTTCCACGAAATCGCGACGCAAGAGCCCGATCCGCCGAGCGCGCTGCGCGCCGATCTTCCCTACGACTTCGACCTCGTCATCGCACGAGCACTTTCCAAAGATCGCGAGCGCCGCTACCCGACCGCGCACGACTTCGGGGCCGCGCTCCGCGAACTGCTGGCGACGGTTGTTTCCGGAGAACTTCCCACGCGGGAGGCCTCCGCCGCATTGGCCCCGAACAATCTCCCAGCCGCCGCGACGAGCCTCATCGGCCGGGCGCGCGAGGCGGCGGAGGTGAAGCGGCTCCTGGTCCGGCATCGCCTCGTCACGCTCACGGGCGCGGGCGGATGCGGCAAGACGCGGCTCGCGCTGCGGGTCGCGACCGACCTTCTGTCCGAGTTCCCGGACGGAGTGTGGTTCGTGGAATTCGCGTCGCTCTCGGATCCCGGGCTCGTGGCGCGGGCCGTGGCCAGCGCGATGGCGCTACGCGAGGAGGCCGGTCGAGCGATCGTCGACACGGTCGTGGACGACCTACGAAAGCGAAAGACGCTTCTCGTCTTGGACAACTGCGAACACCTCGCAGAAGCCTGTGCCGCTCTGGCCGAGGCGATTCTCACGAACTGCCCGGCGTGCCGAATACTTGCGACAAGCCGAGCCGTGCTCGGAGCCGCCGCCGAGGCGCGCTGGCACACCCCTTCGCTTTCCACGCCTCCGCGCGACGACGCGCTCACGCCCGAGCAGGCGCTTCAGTACGAAGCCGTACGCCTCTTCGTGGCGCGCGCGACGGTCGAG
>JANMQV010000023.1:0-18089 GCA_031370645.1 Candidatus Eiseniibacteriota bacterium
AAGAAGGAAAACGACGAAGACGTCGTGAACGAGGCGCGCGCCATTCGGGACGGTGGCGGATTCGGCTCGATCATCGGGCGGAATTCGTTCCAGCGGAAGAAGCCGGAGGCCATCAAGCTCTTGAAGAGCATCATGGCGGTCTACACGGGCGAGGCGAAGTAGCGGCGATCGATCCCGGGACCGGCTACGAATTCTCAGTGCCCCGGTTGGGCTTGTTCCTTCGTGGGAGGGTGCTTCAGAAGCCATCCGCCGTAGAAATACCCCGCCACCCCGAGCGCTCCGCAGATCACGAGGACGGCGACGAGAATTCGCCGCAGGCGCGCCGGCGACGCCGGCCCCGCGTGCGTGGCGCCGTTCAATTCGCCTCCTTCGCGGGAACCGGGAGCCGAATCTTGGGATCGCGCGGGAAGAGCGTGTAGGAGAGGACCACCTCGTGGACGTTCGCGGGCGTCCTCGGGGAGAGCGCGAAGTAGACCGGCAACGTCACGGTCTGGCGCGGAGCGAGCGTCTGATCGTCGAAACAGAAACACTGCATGAGTTGGAATTCGCGCGCCGCCTCGACGGGGGCGATCGAGTGGACGGCCCGGAAGAAGACCGAGTCGTCGCCCATGTTCGTGAACGTGTACATCAGATGCACCGGCTTTCCGATTCGCGCCGTGATGACGGGCTCCGAGGGCCCGAATCGCACCGGCAGCCCGCTTCCCACCACCCCCATGAGCTTCACCTGCACGTCGCGCGACGCCATCGGCCCGGTCGCGCTCGACAGTCTCCAGTCCGGCTCCTTCGATCCCGCCTTCGCCTGGCCCCCGACCCCGAACCGCTGGCAGAACATCTTGAAGAGCGGGACGTTCGCATAGGCGACCGAAAACATCACGAGTACTCCCGAGGCGAGGATGATTCCAAGGAGCGCGTTGCTGGGGCGTTTCACGGCGGCCTACGAGAGGAACGGACCGAGCGGCACGTGCCAGATGGCGTCGGCGATCATTCCGAGGAAGAGGGCGAAGAGGTAGACGATCGAATAGCCGAAGACGTCCCAGGCCCGCTCCACGCTGGCCGCGCGGCGCGCCTGGATCGCTTTCCAGACGAAGAGGCCGCTCAGCGGAAGCGCGATCGCGGCGAGCACCACGCCGCCGGCGTCTAGGAACGGCATGGCGACCGTGAGAATGGCGAGCGCAACGCTGTACCAGACGATTTGCCGGAAGGTCTCTGGGTTCCCCTTCACGATCGGAAGCATCGGAATGCCGACCTTCCGGTAGTCCTCTCCAATACAGACCGCCAGCGCCC
The DNA here is from genome assembly GCA_031370645.1 of Candidatus Eiseniibacteriota bacterium. Taxonomy (GTDB): domain Bacteria; phylum Eisenbacteria; class RBG-16-71-46; order SZUA-252; family SZUA-252; genus SZUA-252. The sequence goes on from JANMQV010000023.1 coordinate 1,285, forward strand.
AGAAGTGGGGGGGCGTCCAGAGGAAGATCACGAGGAACATGAGGATCGGCGGAAGGGCGAGCGTTCCCGCCGCGGCGGCCCAGGCGATGACCGGCCCCATGGCTCCGGCCGCTCCCCCAATGACGATGTTGTGCACCGTGCGCGGCTTGAGCCAGAGCGTATAGAAGAAGCCATAGAAGACGATCGTGCCGAGCGCGAGCGACGCCGCGAGGAGATTCGAAACGACGGCGAGGAGAATCGTGGCCACGACGCCGATGCCGATCGCGAAATAGAGCGCGCTTCGGGCCTTCAAGCGGTGGAGCGGGAGCGGCCGGCGTGTCCGGGTGCGCTCCATGCGCGCGTCGAGATCGCGCTCGAAGTACTGATTGAACGCGTTGGCGGACCCGGCGGTGAGCGTGATAGCCAGAAGCACGAGAGCGAGGCGCCAGCCCTGGTGGAGCAACGATCCTTCCACCACGACGCCCGCCACCGCCGTCACGATGACGAGGGCGACGATGCGCGGCTTCATCAGCTCGATGTAATCACGCACGGGCAAGCTCATGGCTGGCGATGCGGAGGCTCCCGAAGAGGATCAATGCGGTTCCGAGATGGGCAGCGCTCACCGGCAAGGGCAGCCGAAGGAGCACGTTCCCCACCCCAAGGGTGAACTGCAATCCGAGGAGTATACCCGAGATTCGGAGAATCCAGCGCGACTTGCTCGGGAGCGGAACCGACACCGATCGGACGAGAAGCGCGAGGATCACGAGCGTCACCAAATAGGCGCCCAGCCGGTGCGCGTAGTGAATGCCGATCAGCCCATTCATCGGCGGGAGCCACGACCCGTGGCAGGTCGGGAAGTCGGGGCATGCGAGCGCCGCTCCGGAGGAAGAGACCCATCCCCCGAGCGCTACCTGCCCCAAGACGAGAAGCGACGCGAGTCCCGCCCACCGCGAGAGCCCTCGGGCTGCTCCGGAAGCGGATCGCGGCCGCCCCTCGGGGCCGTCCTGCACGCGGAGCGTGATTCCAAGAAGGAGCGCGAAGAAAAGGAACGCGAGGAGGAGGTGGGTCACCACGCGGTCGATCGGCAATTCCTCCAACACGACCCGTCCCCCGATGAAAATCTGAAGTCCGAGGACTAGGAGCGCCGCCGCCATCCATCCCCCAAGCCGGGGCCGCCAGACGGGGCTCCGGAAGAGAAGGAACGCGATGACGGCCGTGAGGAGCCCCACGGTGCCGGCCAGAGCCCGATGCGTGTACTCGATGAGAACGTTTGGGTGCGGGCGCGGGAGGAGCCTCCCTTCCGCGAGCGGCCAGTCGGGGATGGCGAGCCCCGAACCGCTCAGGCGCACCACTCCCCCCCAGACGACGAGGATGAAAAGGAGAACGAGCGTCGTGATCAGAAGCGAGGCGAGCGGCGAGCGGCGTTCGTTCATGCGCGTCTGCGGGGTCGTTCCTCGTGCGGCCGGATGAGGCCGCCCGAGCGGGCGGCCCTCTCCGTCAGCGAATGATCGGAAGCGTGGCGAAGTTCTCGGGCGGCGGCGGCGAGCTCACCGTCCACTCGAGCGTGCGGTTCACGTCGAGGTGTTCCCACGGATCGACGGGCGCCTTCCGCCCCTTCCAGAGGCTGAAGAGCATGTTCAGGACGAAGATCGTCATCGCGACGCCGAGGAGGTAGGCGCCCACGGTCGCCATCTGATTCCACGACGTGAACTCCGGCTTGTAGGTGTAGATCCGGCGCGGCATCCCGAGAATGCCCGCGAAGTGCATCGGCATGAACGTGAGATTCATTCCGATGAACGTGAGCCAGAAGTGCACCTTCCCCCACCCTTCGTGGTACATCCGGCCCGAGATCTTCGGGAACCAGTAGTAGATGGCGGCGAAGATCGACATGAGCGACCCGCCGAAGAGCACGTAATGGAGATGCGCCACGACGAAGTAGGTGTCGTGCACCTGCACGTCGAACGGCACGAGCGCGAGCCAGACGCCGGTGATCCCGCCCACGACGAAGAGCATGATGAAGCCGAGCGCAAAGAGCATCGGCGTGCGGAGTCGGACCGAGCCTCCCCAGACGGTGGCGATCCAGGACCAGATCTTCACCCCCGTCGGGACCGCGATGACCATCGACGCGAACGAGAAGAAGAAACGGAGCCGGGGATCGATGCCGGACGCGAACATGTGATGTCCCCACACCATGAATCCGATCAACCCGATGCCCGCCGTGGAGAAGACGAGGCCCTTGTAGCCGAAGAGCCGCTTCGAGGAGAAGACAGGCAGGATCTGGGAAATCGCGCCCATGCCCGGAAGGACCATGATGTAGACGGCCGGGTGCGAATAGAACCAGAAGAGGTGCTGCCAGAGAACCGGGTCGCCGCCCGCGGCGGGAACGAAGAACGACGTGCCGAAGAGGCGGTCGGTCAGGAGCATCGTCAGGGCGCCCGCCAGAACCGGCGTGGCGACGAGGATGATGCACTGGGTGATGAAGACCGCCCAGCAGAACATCGGGAGCTTCCACATCGTCATGCCGGGAGCGCGAAGGTTGGTGACCGTCACGACGAAGTTGATGCCGCCGAGGATCGAGGAGAGCCCGGCTAGGTGAAGTCCGAGAATCCAGAGATCGACACCCGGTCCCGGCGAATACTGCACCGACGAGAGAGGCGGATACGACGTCCACCCGCCGGCGGCCGCTCCGCCCTGCAGGAACATGCTCGCGAGCATCATCAGTCCGGCCGGAATCAGGAGCCAGAAGGAGATGGCATTGAGCCGCGGGAATGCCATGTCGCGCGCGCCGATCTGAATCGGCACGACGTAGTTTCCGATTCCGGCCAGAATCGGGATCGTGAAGAAGAAGATCATGAACGTTCCGTGGAGCGACATGATCTGGTTGTAGACCTGAGGCGCCAGCACCTTGAGCCCCGGCGCGAAAAGCTGCGTGCGAATGAGAAGGGCGAAGATGCCGGCGATGGCGAAGAAGAAGAAGGCGAGCCACATGTACATCACGCCGATCAGCTTGTGATCGGTCGTGAAGAGCCACTTCGCCAGCCCGCGACTCGGCTTCACGCCGACGGCCGGCGCTCCCGCGGCGTGATGGCCGCCCGCCAGGGTTCCCGCTTCCATGGTCCTACGCTCCCTTCTTCTTCTGCTCGATCCAGCGGTCGAATTCTTCAGGCGTCACGACGTTGACGTTGATCATCATGTCGCCGTGCAGCACCCCGCAAAGCTCCGCGCATTGTCCGTGAAACGAACCGGTCCGCTCCACCTGGAACCAGGTGTGGTTCACGCGCCCCGGATTGGCGTCCATCTTCACGCCGAATTGCGGCACGAACCAGGAGTGGACCACGTCGATCGACGTCACGTCGGCCGCCACGATCTTCCCCTGCGGGATGACCAGCGCCTCGTTCGCGAAAACGACGCCGAGCTGCGGGTAGCGGTATTCCCAGAACCATTGGTGCCCGATGATCTCGATCGTCAGGTCGGACTTGGGCACGGTTTCCATGTACTTGAGGGTCGTGAAGGTTGGGCCGGCTAGGATCACCATGGCGATCGCCGGAATGGCGGTCCAGACGAGCTCGAGCTTCACGTTCTCGTGGAACGTGGCAGCGGGCACGCCCGGCTTCGCGCGGAATCGGAGGACCAGGACCAGCACCAGCCCCTCGGCGAGAATGAAGAACCCGCCCGTCACCCAGAGGGCCTTGAAGAAGAGCGAACGGACCTCGTGAGCCACCGGTGTCACGGGATCGAGGATCCACGCGGAGGCAGCACCTGCGGCGAGAAGCCCCGCGCCCACGGCGAGCGCGGCGGCGATGAATCGAAGGGACGGCCACGAACGGTTCATGGGGCTCAGGAACTCCGGCCGCGGCTCGCTGCTTCCTGCCGCGCGCGCAAGGTCTGGGTGTAGGAGTAGAGCTCGCGGAGCGAGGCGCGAGAGAGATCGCCGTTCCCCGGCATCATCCTCCCAGGAAATCCCTGGAGGACGTGCCGGTCGAACGAGGCGGCATTGACGGCCCAATCGCCTCGCGAATCGCCGAGGCTCTCCGTAACGACGTAGGCGTAGGGAGCGGATCCGAGCATGCGGACTCGAACTCCGCCCTGTCCGGCGCTTCCGTGACAGGAGGCGCAGCGCGCCGCGTACAGTCGCGCGCCTTCTCCCGTATCTTCGGCGGCCGGGGCCGTGACGGCGCCGACGGCGTGAGCCGGCTCCGTCATGAGCGCGAGCGCCTTTTCGATCGAAATCGTCGGGCCCGCGACGGGAGCCGCCGCGGCAGCGGTAGTACCTGTCGCCGCCCCGGGGGCCCCGATGCCGAGCCAATCGAGGTCCGCCTTCTGGTCGGCGGCGGGTGTCGCGTTCAGCGACCGGACGTAATGGGCCAGGGCGATCCGCTCCGGCATCGGGATGGCCTGGAAGGCCGCCATGGCGGTCCCGGGCGATCCCTCGGAGAGGGTGCGCGCGATTCGCGCGACGCCACGGCCGTACTTCCAACCCTGATCTGACGTGAAATTGCGCGGCTTCGGGTTAAGCGCCGCCGCGGCGGCCCCGTCGCCCCCGCCGCCGACACCGTGACAGCTGACGCAGTTGACGGAGAAGAGCGACTTCCCTTGCGCCACCAACTCGGGCGTGGAAGTGAGGAGCGTCCCGAGATCGGCGCTCGCGGCGACCGCCGCCGGCGCCGCGCCGGCTGCCGGCTCGTGCCCCCCCTTGCCCGACGTGAAGCCGGCCACGTAGGCGAGCGTGCCGATGCCGCCCAGAATGACCGCGGTCACGATCACCTGCGCCCACGCGAGGTACGTGGGGAGCCTGTCGTCGCCGTGCGAATCGTGTTCGGGTGCGTGGCTCATCCGTGGAACCTCACGCTCTTCTCGAAGAGTGGATCACCGTGCGCCGCGACCGGGTGGCGGGCCAGGAAGTTGAGGACCGTCCAGCCGAAGAGTCCGAAGAAACCGAGGGTGACGCCGAGCTCGGGCCAGCCGAGAACGATTCGCTCCGGAGAGAAGGCCGGGAGAATCACCCAGTAGAGATCGATCCAGTGGCCGATGAGAATCCCGCCGGCGACCGTCAGGAGAACCGTTTCGCTCTCCTTCGCCTTCTGATGCATGAGCGCGAAGAAAGGGATGGCGAACTTGAACGCCATGAGCGCGATTCCGAGTCCGCCCCACGCCGAGTAGGTGCGCGGGATGAACCACTCGATCTCTTCGGGAAGGTTCGCGTACCAGATCAGCATGAACTGGGAGAACGCGATGTACATCCAGAAGACCGAGAAGGCGAACAGGAACTTGCCGAGGTCATGGTAGTGGATCTTGGTCACGACTCCCTGGAGCGCGCCCTGACGCCGGAGGAGGATGACGACGATCGTCAGCGTGGCGAGACCCGCCTGCCAAAGTCCGGCGAAGCTGTAGACGCCGAACATGGTGCTGAACCAGAGCGGCTCGAGCGACATGAGGAGATCGAAGCTGATGACCGTGAGCGTGATGGCGAAGACCGGCACGAAGATGGCCGCCGCCTTGGTGCTCGACTGGGAGAGCCGGGGATCGCGCGTGTGATCCTGCCGCGTCGAATTTCGAACGAAGAACCAGCCGAAGAGCGACCAGATGGTGAGCGCTAGGATGGATCGAAGCGCGAAGGCCGATGGCGTCAGCCATCCCCCCTTCGTCAGGTGCTCCGCGTCGACGCCATGCGCCGGGACGCCGGGATTCGACCAGACGTAGAGGTGCTGGACGCCGAGCATGAGGACGAAGAAGAGGAGGAATGCCACCGGAAAGTACGAGGTGAACGATTCCGCGACGCGCCGGACGACCACGCTCCACGTCGCTCCCACGAGGTGTTGAATCGCCGTGAAGAGCGCGCCGAAGAGCGCCAAGCCGAGCGTGAAGAAATAGCCGAGCAGGAAGGCCGCGTAGGCGCGCGTGGGATCGCTTCGCACTTCCAGAAGGAACGCGGCGGCACCGATCGCCATCAGGAGGGCGAACATCGCCTTCAGCCCCACCGGCGCGGTGATCGGGCCGACCTGGGCGCGAAGGGCGTCGGTCGAGCCGTGGGCGGCGGTCGCGTGATTCATTTCGTCACGTCCTGCGGGTTCGGATGCGCCGCGCGCTGCAACACGCGGACGTAATGGATGGCGGCCCAGCGATCCTCGGGGAGGATTTGGGACGCGTAGGAGGGCATCAGGTTCTGCCCGCGGGTGATGACGTGGAAGATCCGACCGTCGTTCCAATTCCGAACCTTGTCGGAGAAGAGCGCCGGCGGCATCGGGAACTTGGGCACGATGTAGCCCTGCCCGTCGCCCTTCGGTCCGTGGCAAACGACGCAGTACGTCATGTAGACGCGCTGCCCGCGACCCAGCACTTCGGCCGTGCGCGGGAGCGGGTTCGTCAGCTCGGCCTGCGCCTGCGCGGTGTCGGCCTGCGCGTACGGATACGGCGTGTAATCGCGCGGAACGGTGCCCGGCACCGGAGGACGCATGACCGGTTCGCCCGCCCGGAGCGGATCCTCGTGCTGTGCCGCGAGGCGAGGCCCGTACGACATATCGGGCATGTACTCCAGCGTCGGCTGCGACTTGGTGGAGCAGCCGGTGGCGAGGAGCGCGGCGAGGAACGAGCCGGCGAGGAGGTGGCTCCCGAAGCGCGACACGTTACGCACGGACCACCCTCAATTCCGACGCATTCGTCCCCTTGAGGAACTGAAGCGTCCGTTCCTCGTTCCAGTCGCGGCCCGACTCCGGGATGAAGATCGCGAACCGGTCGTTGGTGAGGCTCCGATCGAGGACGGGCGTGCTGAAGTCGGGGAGCCCGCAGGCGACGAGCAGCGCCGCCAACGTCATCGTCCCGCCGATCAGGACGCCGCATTCGAACGTGATCGGGATGAAGGCCGGGAGTGAGATGAACGGCTTCCCTCCCACGTTGATGGGCCAGTCGTAGGCCGAGGTCCAGATTTGGAAGTAGAGTCCGAGTCCAGCCCCGGAGAGCCCCATGATCAGTGTCACGAAGGGGATCCAGGACTTCTTGATGCCGAGCGCCTCGCTCAGCCCGTGGACCGCGTAAGGCGTATAGGCATCGGCGCCGGTGAAGCCGTGCGCCCTCACCTGGGCGGCCGCCGTGAGGAGCGTATCGGGATCGTCGTAGAGCGCCAGGACGCCGCGCAACGGCGGCTTCTTGGCGAACGGATTAAACATGCTCGGCCTCCGGCAGGCGCTTCGGGTCGGCCTTGGCGTTCAGCTTCGCCGTCCAGAGCACCGACTTCACCTCGGCGATGGAAATCGTCGGGAAGAAGCGACAAAAGAGGAGGAACCACATGAAGAAGAACCCGAACGATCCGACCAGGACGCTCCAATCGTAGATCGTCGGCCGGTAGTAACCCCAGATCGACGGCAGGAAGTCGCGATGGAGCGAGGTCACGATGATGGTGAAGCGCTCGAACCACATTCCGACGTTCACCAGAAGCGAGACGACGAACATGAGCGCGATGTTCCGCCGGAGTTTCTTGAACCAGAAGAGCTGCGGGACGATCACGTTGCAGGTGACCATCGTCCAGTAGGCCCACGCGTAGGGACCGCCCGCGCGATTGAAGAACGTAAACCGCTCGAACTGGCTTCCGCTGTAGATCGCGATGAAGAACTCGGTCGCGTAGGCGTAGCCGACCATCATCCCCGTCACGAGGATGATCTTGTTCATGTTCTCGAGGTGGTGGAGCGTGACGTACTCCTCCATCTTGAATACCTTGCGAAGGATGACGAGGAGCGTCACCACCATCGCGAAGCCCGAGAAGATGGCGCCCGCGACGAAGTAGGGCGGGAAGATGGTCGTGTGCCAGCCCGGCAGGAGCGACGTGGCGAAGTCGAAGGAAACGATGCTATGGACCGAGAGCACGAGCGGTGTCGAGAGCCCCGCCAGCATCATGTAGGCGCGCTCGTAGTGCTGCCAGTGCCGCTCGCTTCCCCGCCACCCGAGCGAGAGGAGACCGTAGATGCCCCGCTTCCATCCGATGGAGCGGTCGCGCAGCGTCGCGAAGTCGGGCACGAGACCGACGTACCAGAAGCAGAGCGAGATGGTCAGGTACGTGCTGACGGCGAAAACGTCCCAGACGAGCGGGGACCGGAAGTTCACCCAGAGGTAGCGCCAGTTCGGATACGGGACGAGCCAGTAGGCGAACCACGTCCGCCCGAGATGGAGGAGCGGGAAAAGGCCCGCGGTCATGACGGCGAAGATCGTCATCGCCTCGGCCGACCGATTGATCCCCGTACGCCACCGTTGGCGGAAGAGGTGCAGAATCGCCGAGATGAGCGTCCCCGCGTGCCCGATACCGATCCAGAAGACGAAATTCGTGATGTCGAACGCCCATCCGACGGGATGATTGAGTCCCCAGACGCCGATGCCGAGGCGCAGCTGGAGAAAGACCTCGACGGCGAACTGCCCCACCAGAAGGAGCGTGATGCCGAACGCCACCTTCCAGAGAAGCCCTGGCTTTTTCTCGATCGGAGAGGCGACATCGGCGCTGACGTCGCCGAAGGACTTCCGCGAATCGATGAGGGCCGGCTCGCCGAGAGCCACGGCCATCGGCTCGTTCAAGCGTTCGCCTCCTCGCGGTTACGCACTTTGGTCTGATAGGTAATCGACGGGAGCGTGTTCAACTCCTCGAGCACGTGGTAGCCGCGATCGTTCTTCGCGAGCTTCGCCACGCGGCTCAGCGGATCGTTCAAGTCGCCGAAGACGATCGCGTCCGTCGGGCACGTCTGCATGCACGCCGTTTGGATGTCGCCGTCCACCACGGCCACGCCGAGCGCTTTCGCCTTCTCCTTGCCGTCGCGGATTCGCTGCACGCACATGGTGCACTTCTCCATGATGCCGCGGGTCCGCACCGTGACGTCGGGATTGAGGACGAGGCGGAGACTCTTCTCCGGAACGCGGCTGTATTCCCACCAGTTGAAGCGACGCACCTTGTAGGGGCAGTTGTTCGAGCAATAGCGCGTGCCGACGCAGCGGTTGTAGGTCTGAACGTTCAGACCTTCCGACGAATGCGTCGTCGCGAGCACCGGGCAGACCGTTTCGCACGGCGCATTCTCGCAGTGCTGGCAGAGCATCGCCTGGTGCACCGTGTCGGGGTTCTCGGGGTCGCCGGAGTAGTAGCGATCGATCCGGATCCAATCCATCTCGCGCCCTTGCAGGATGATCTTCTTTCCGACGGCCGGGATGTTGTTCTCGGAGCGGCAGGCGACCATGCAGGCGCTGCAGCCGATGCAGGAAGTGAGATCGATCGCCATGCCCCACTTGTGACCGGCGTACTTGTGCCGCGTCCACATGCTCGGGAGCGTTCCATGCGATTCGTTCCCCGCGCGCGGGTCCCGCTGGAATTCGGCGAAGGTCGTCTCGTAGATGATCGGGCGATTCTCCGCCGACTGATGTCCCTGCGTCATGGCGACCGAGGCGCGGCGTCCGGTGTTCGAGACCTTCACGGAAATCCCCGCCGTGCCGATGCGGCCGCCCGTCGCCTGCGCGAGCATGAAGGCGTTCTGGCCGACGCGGTTTCCGACGCGCCCCGCGGCGCTCCGTCCGTAGCCGATCGCGATGGCCACCACGTCGGGGTGGAGCCCCGGCTGCACGTGGACGGGGATCTCGACCTTCGCGTGGCCGGCGTCGACGAGGATCACCTCGGAGGAAAGCTCGCTCTCGGTCGGACCCGTCAGGCCGAGTTGCTTGGCCCGGGAGGGCGAGATGAGCGCCACGTTGTCCCACGTGATCTTGGTGACCGGGTCGGGTACTTCCTGAAGCCATGCGTTGTTCGCGCTCCGGCCGTCATACATCGAGGTGGGCGTGTAGAGTACGAGCGTGAGTGACCCGTCCGCGCGCGTCCCCGGCTCCGGAAGCCCCGCCGTCGACCCGGAGCGGAACGGTCGCGCCGACGGGGCGGGCGTTCCGACGGCGACCACGCCGGTGCGGAGCGAGCCCTCCCAGAAGATCTCGAACGGCGCCGCGGCGTCGGCGGCCGCATAGACCTCCGTCCGCCAGCGCTCCTTCAGCCAGTCGTGCCACGAAGCGGTGGAAGCGCCGAGCGGCCCCTTCCCGAGGTAGCGCGCCCACGCCAGGAGCGACTCCTGGAACTGGCGCACGTCGACGAGCGGGGAGATGGCGGGCTGCGTGAGGCTCCGCACCCCGCGGCGCGGCTCGTGATCATTCCACGATTCGAGGAAGTTCGCGTCCGGAGCGACGACATCGGCCAACGACGCGGTCTCGTCGAGACGTTCCGCGAAGGAGACCACGAAGGGCACGCGCTTCAACGCCTCGGCGAAGCCGACCGCCGTGGGAAGCGTGTAGGCGGGATTCGCCCCCTGCACGAGAAGAACGCCGACGTCGCCCGAGCGCATCCGCTCGACGAGCCGCGTCATCGCCTCCTCCGAACCCTGCGATTGCCGCGACGCGGTGGCCGCGGTGACGGTGACGCCTTCGTTGCCGAGCGCGCTATTTAGAATGTTGACCGCTACCTGAAGAGCCACGGCGTGCGCGGCGGGTGCGGCTTGCGGTCCGGCGACGACGAGGCTCCGTCCGCGCGCGGCCCAAAGTTCGTTCGCGAGCGCCGTCAAGGTGCCCTGCGGGAGTCCGGCCGTCGTCTCGACACCGTCGGCGGGGAACGCGCGAAGCGCCTGCACCACGCCGGCGTCGCCGGCCATGCCGCCACGCGGCTCCCGAACCAGGAGTTCGTGGGCGAGCGCCATGGCGACCGGGTAGAGGTCCTCGGGGCGAACGCGAATCCGTTGATCGGCGTTCGTGCCTGTCAGACTCATCGACGGCTCCAGAATGACCAGCCGGTTCATGACGCCCGATTCGGGGCGGCGGCGGCGCGAGTAGCCGCGCGCGAACTCCACCGGCGAGAGCCACGTGGCGAGGAAGTCGGCGCCGAGCGAAATGATGAGATCGGCCTTGTCGAAGTTGTATCCCGGCACGAGTCGTTCGCCGTACGAGAGCTCTTGCGCCCGCGCGAGCGCGTCGTTCGAAACCGCGTCGTAAACGACGTGCTCGGCCGCGGGGAACGTTGATAGGAAATCGTGCGTGAGAGCGAGCGTGGAGGGGCTCGTGATCGTGCCCGAGAGAAGGACGACCGCCTTCCCCTGCTCCGTCGCCTGCTGGAAGGCGCGAATCGCCTTCTTGTCGATTTCACCCCACGTGCCGGCGCTCGCCGCGCGCGTGGCGCGATCAACGACGACCGGAGACTTCAACCGATCGGGATCGTAGAGATTGAGAACCGCCCCCTGCCCGCGCGCGCAGAGTCTCCCCTGTGTGAGAGGGTGGTCGGGGTTTCCTTCCAGTTTGATCGGCCGTCCCTCGCGCGTCTTCACGAGCGCGCCGCACGCCGCGGGGCATTCGCCGCACGTGGTCGCGTAATAGACGGCGTTTCCGGGCGTGACATCTTCCGGCGCCTTCAAGTAGGGAAGAATCTTTTCGACCGGCTTCCGCGCGCAACCCGCCGCGGCGAAGGCCGCGCCCGCGCCGAGGAATTTCAGGAAGTCGCGGCGCGACGGAACCTCGGTCGGATCCTCGCTCGGAGTGCGGAATTCGCGCGATTGGAGGTCTCGAACGGCGGGATCTCCCGCCAGGTCGGCAAGGCTTGTCCAATACTTCGGCGGCGCGGCCGGTTCGAGTCGAATCACGGCCGGCTCCGACGGCTTGCCGTTCGCGTGGCCGTTCCCGCTCCCATTCCCATTTCCGGTTCCGCTCACATGTGACATGCGTTGCACTCCTGCGTCGCCTTGTTCTGCCGGTGGCAGCCGATGCACCACCCCATCTTGAGAGGTTGCACCTGCTTTACGACATCCATCGTTTCGACGGCGCCGTGGCACTGTTGGCAAGCGATTCCCTTCGCGACGTGCCATTTGTGCGGGAAATAGACGTAATCGGGGAGCCGGTGGACCCGGATCCAGGGCACGACTTGATTCGACTGGTAGAGGCTCGTCAGTTTCTGGATGTTCGGCTTGTCGGTCGCGACGACCGTGTGGCAGTTCATGCAGACATTCCCCGCGGGGATCGTGGCGTGCCGCGACCGCTCCGCGCTGGAATGACAGTAGAGGCAGGGGATCTTGTTCGTGCCGGCGTGAATCTTGTGGCTGAACGGGATCGGTTGCGTGGGAGCGTATCCGATATTGCTGAAGCTATCGAGGAACGCCCACGCGCCGGCGCCCAGCACGGCGACGACCAGGAGTGGAAGGAGGCGGCTTCCGGTCAAAGAGCTCACCGCGGTTCTCTTTACCTCCTTGGTACCAGAGGGTTGCGAAAAGGTCGGGTGCCGCAAAAAACTTTGTGAACTATGTCACATGCCCCGAACGGTCGTCAAGCGACTTGCGTCGCGAACACGACCCTTCGCGGTCCCCGAAGGCATCCGTTCCCCGTTATCGAAATGGATCGAGATCGTGCCCCGCGCCGAGCGCGATGCCGTGCCCGCCAGGCGCGAGGACGGAGGGGGCTGGCGGTCACGCGCGCAATCTAGCGCAGGCCGGGTCCGGGGCCAACCCCGAATTGCATCCCCCGGCGCGCGGACCCCAAGGAAGGCATCTCGCGGAATTGCTGGCGCTTCCATGGATTGCCCCCTCCGCCCGTCCTCTCTATACTCGGCGGCGCCGTGGCCAACCGAAATTCGTCCCCCACATCGTTGCGTCTCGACCTTCGCCACCGAACCGGCGCGACGGGCGGCGTCTCCGCGCCCCCCGAGCTCGAGCCCGCGTGGGGAGGGGATATTCCCGCTCTCTCCGGGCGAATCGAGCCATGGCGCGACGTGGAGCCGACGCTACTTCGCGCCGCGCGCGCCGGCCGGCCGGGTCTGCCCCACTTCTACTGGGAGAGCCCCGACGGCGAAGTGGTCCTCGGGTGGGGGGCCGTCGCCTGGTTCCGGTCGCAGGGGCCCCCTCGCTTCGAGGACGCGCGCGCTTGGATCACGCGGCTCGCAGCCGCCGCGACGCTCACCGGCGCTCCTCGCGGTCCGCGCCCCGAGAGCTACCTCGTCGCTCTGGGCGGATTCGCGTTCGCTCCCGACGGCGCTTGGGGCGAAGGGTTCGAGCCCGCGTCCTTTGTCGTGCCGCGCGTGCTCATTCATCGCCGCCCCGACGTCGGGACAATTCGCATCGTCTGGGGCCGCGACGACGATCCGGTCGAGGGCGATCCTCCCACGGCGGCGCCGCGATTCGGTTTCACTCCTGAAGTTCCGTGCGGCGCGCTCGACGAGGGACTCGCGACTCAAGAGAAGTGGGAGGGCGCCGTGGAGGCAGCGCTCCGCGGTATCGACGCGGGCGCGATGGAGAAAGTCGTGCTCGCGCGTCGGGTCGTGGCGGCGCTTCCGCCTGGATTCGATCCGCTCGATCTCTTGGATCGTCTTCGCGATCGCCACCCGGGGTGCTATCGCTTCCTGTTCGACTTCGGGCTCGGCGGCGTCTTCACCGGCGCGAGTCCCGAGCGACTCATCACGCTTCGCGGCGTCCGCGTCGCCTCCGACGCCATCGCGGGAACCGCGACGCGGCCTTCCGATCCAACCGAGGAAGCCGAAGCGATCGAGCGGCTCCGCGGAAGTGCGAAGGATCGAAGCGAGCATGAAATCGTGGTTCGCCACGTCCGCGAGGCGCTGGCACCCTTCGCCACGGAACTCTCCGTCGATCCGGAGCCCGAAGTGCAGCGCCTTCGCCGCCTCCTTCACCTTCGGACTCGCCTCGCGGGAAAAACCGCGAAGGGGACCCATGTTCTGAGCCTGGCGGATCGCCTCCACCCGACGCCCGCCGTGGCGGGAAGCCCGCGCGACGCGGCGCTCTCCTGGATCAACGAGCGCGAGCCGGGCGGCCGCGGCTGGTACGCCGGCCCGATTGGATGGATGACCGCGGGGGGCGACGGCGACTTCGCGGTCGGCCTCCGCGGCGCCTTCCTCTCGGGCCGCCGCGCGCTCCTTGCCGCCGGGGCCGGGATCGTGCCGGGCTCCGATCCATCGCTCGAATGGAAAGAGACCGAAGGCAAACTCTCGGTGATGCGCGATGCCCTCGAGAACGCCTGACGTCGCGAACCGCCGGTCGCTCGGCGCGCCGCTGGCCGATGCTGAAGCACGCGTCGGCGCGCTGAACGTTAAGTGGTCGCTCGCGTTCGTCCGCGCCATCGCCGAGGCGGGAGTACGGGAGGCGATCGTTTCGCCCGGATCGCGGAGCGCGCCGCTCGCGCTCGCCCTCGATCGCTCGGGGCTCCGCGTCCAGATCGCGATCGACGAGCGCGCCGGCGCCTACTTCGCGCTCGGCCTCGCGAAAGCCTCGCGTCGCCCGGTGGCCGTGCTCACAACGTCGGGAACAGCCGCGGCAAATCTCCACCCCGCGGCACTCGAGGCGCGCCACTCTCGCGTGCCGCTGCTCCTTCTCACCGCCGACCGGCCGCCCGAACTCCGCGACACCGGCGCGCCTCAGACGATCGATCAGATCCGGCTCTTCGGAGGGGGCGTCCTTTTCTTCGCGGAAGCGGGAGCGCCGACGGCGGGAGAGGAAGGGCTTCGTACGGTCGCTTCCCTCGCGGCCCACGCCGTGGCCACCGCCTGGGGACCTCCGGCCGGCCCGGTGCACGTGAACCTCGCCTTTCGGGAACCGCTCCTCCCGGATCCCGCGACGATCGAAGTTCTCGCGCCGCGCGGCTGGCGGATGGAAGTGGCCGCTGTTGATCGTCCCGAAGGTGTCGCACCGGCGACTGGCGCGGTGGCTCGCGCCGCACGCGCGCTTCGTGGCCGACGCCGCGGTCTTCTCGTTTGCGGTCCCGACGACGGAGGGCCGGCGTTCGCGGAGGCGATCACCCGTCTCGCGGCGATCACGGGTTACCCCATCCTCGCCGACCCGCTTTCCGGCGTCCGCTTCGGCGAGCACGACCGTTCGCGCGTTCACGGCGCCTACGATCTCTTCCTTCGAGCCTCCACGTTCGTGGAGGGCGACGCGCCGGAAGCGATCGTGCAGTTCGGAGCGCCGATTACTTCGAAGGCGTATCACCTGTACGCGGAGCGCTATCCGGATGCCGTGCGCCTGGCCGTCGATGAGGCGGGTGCCTGGCGCGATCCCTCTCGCCGTCTGAGGGGAGTTCTCACCGGCGATTCGGCGCTCGCGGCGCACGCGTTGGCCGATGCGCTGATGAAGGGGGCGGAGCCGCTTGCCGCTTGGGGCGAGCGTTTCGCGAAGGCGGAGCGCGCGGCGTCATTGGCGGTGGAGTCCCATCTCGCTTCGCAGCCGACGTTGGGAGAGGAGGGCGTGTTCCCTGCCCTTCTCGGCGCCCTCCCGGACGGTGGAACGCTCTACGTCGGGAATTCGATGGCCGTGAGAGATCTCGATCTCTCCGCGCCCGGAAGCGGGAGGCGCCTTCGCGTGCTCGGCAACCGAGGCGTCAATGGCATCGACGGCGTGGTCTCGAGCGGGCTCGGCGCGAGCGCGGGGAGCGACGCGCCTCTCGCGCTCGTGGTCGGCGATCTTTCCTTCCATCACGATCTGAACGGGCTCTCGGCGCTCCGGGAGGGGCAGGCGCGCGCGACGATCGTCGTGGTGAACAACGACGGAGGCGGAATCTTCTCCTTCCTTCCGGTCGCGCGCCACGGAGACTCCTTCGAGCGCTACTTCGGCACGCCGCATGGACTCGACGTGGCGAAGGCGGCGGCGCTCTACGGCGTTCCCTACGCCCGCTGCACGAGTGCGGAGGAGCTGCGCGCGCGCGCCGCCGCGTCGCTCGGCACGCGGAGCACGGTGATTTTGGAGGTCCGAACCGAACGCGCCGCGAACCGGGACGCCCATCAGGCGCTCGCGGAAGCGGCGCGCCGAGCGGTGGAGGGAGCGGCGTGACCGGGACCTCGATGACGCTTGGGACGCGAACGCTACGCGGACTTCCCTACGGCGTGCGCATCGTGGGCGACGTCGGCGCGCCGGTCGTGCTTCTGCTCCACGGATTCGCCGGCTCCGGCGACGATTGGAGCGCGACGGCCTCGGCACTCGCCGCGGCCGGATATCGCGCGGTGGCCGTCGATCTTCCCGGTCACGGCGCGACGGCCACGGGTACGGCCGCCCGCGCGGCGGACGCCCCCGTCCGATTCTCGCTCGAAGAAACGTCGCTCGATCTCGTGGCACTCCTCGACGCGCTCGCAGTACCGCGCGCCCATTGGGTCGGCTACTCGATGGGAGGACGAATCGCTCTCGGAGCCGCCCTGGCGCATCCCGGCCGGGTCGACACGCTCACGCTCGAAAGCGCCGCGCCGGGAATCGCCCATTCGGACGAGCGCGCGGCGCGGGTCCGCGCCGACGAAGCGCTCGCCGCTTCCATCGAGTCGCGAGGGGTGGCGTGGTTCGCGGAATCGTGGAGTGATCTGCCGGTCTTCGCGAGCCAGCACTCCCTCCCGGAAGAAGTGCGCGCCGATCTGTTCCGGCGCCGGCAACGGAACGATGCGACCGGCCTCGCCGCCTCGCTCCGCGCCGTCGGCCAAGGGGCTCAGCCCTATTGGGGCGCTCGGCTCTCCGCGTTTCCGCGACCCGCGCTTCTCGTCACCGGCTCGCTCGATTCCAAGTACGTCTCGCTCGCCGCGGAAATGGCGCAGCGCTTCCCCGCGGCGCTCCACGTCGTGATTCCCGGCGCCGGGCACAACGTCCATCTGGAACAACCGGAGTGGTTCGAGCGATCGCTCCTCACGCATCTTCGCCGCCAGGGCGGACGCGTGCCGCTCGAATCTCCCGCGACCTCGTGAAGGAGACCACCATGACGATTCGCCCCGCGCTCGCCTGGAAGCCGGCCAGGGAGTTCCAAGACATCCGCTTCGAGAAGGCGGAAGGGATCGCGAAGATCACGATCAATCGACCCGAGGTTCGAAA
>JANMQV010000210.1:0-14415 GCA_031370645.1 Candidatus Eiseniibacteriota bacterium
AAGAACGCGTTCCCCAGCACGAGGATCGGAATGAAAATGATTTGTATGCTGGTGCCGACGGCGCTCCAGAACGATTCCATGGATCTCGGGCGGCGCGGCGGTTAGGCGAGGGCGGCGGTGAGGGTGGCGACGGCGTCGCCCGCGTCCTCGAACCGCACCGGGACATTCCAGGCGGGGCTCGCCGGAACGCAGACGCCCTGCCCTTCGTGGCAGTAGGCAAAGGAGACCTGCACGCGCAAGTCGGCGGCGCCCTCGGGTTGCGCCGGCAATTCGAACGCGAGCGGCCAGGCGGCGCCGAGTAGCGTCCGCTGAAGCAGAATGTCGCCGCCCCGGCTCACGCGAACGCTGGCGGGTGCTTCCTCGCTCGCGTGGGCGCCTGCCGGAAGAGCGACCGCCACGCTCCACCGCGTGGTCCGATTCGCCACGAGCCGCGCGGGACCCGCCGCGATCGCGCCCGGCAGACCGGCCGAGGAGGCGTTCTTCTCAGCGGACAGAGCCGGCGATTCAAGCCCCTCGATCGTGACTTCGCTCCACGCCCCCGTCGTGAGGGTGACACGAACGACGCGATGATTGTTCGTGTCGGCAATGAAGAGCTCGTCGCCGGCGACATGGAGTCCTCCCGGCTCGAAGAGCGCGAGTGCGTCGCCCCGGTCGGTACCGGGCTTCCCGTCTCCATGGAGCGTTCGAATCGCTCGCGCCTCGGGGTCGAGTTCCTTGATCTTGTGGTTGTAAGTATCGGCCACGAGGATCTTCGTTCCCCAGCCGGCGACCCCGAGCGGATGTTGCAGCCGCGCGCGCTTCGCGTCGCCGTCGATGTCGCCGAAGTCGAACAGGCCGCGACCGACCAGCGTCTCCACGCTCTCCGTCGCCATATCGATCCGGCGCACCGCGCTCACCTCGCTGTCGGCGAAGTAGAGATGGTTTCCGATCAGCGTCAGTCCCGACGGCTGCGCGAGCGCCGCCGATTCGGCGGGACCGTCGACGAGATTCTCCCGTCCGCTACCGGCCCACGCCCGGCAGAGGCCCATCGGAAGATCGAGGCGCCAAATTTGGTGCGGTCCGGCCATGGCGATGTAGCAGGTGCCCCCCTCCACCGCGAGATCCCAGGGTGAATTGAGTCCCTGCGCCGTTCCCCGCTTCCCGCCCGAGCGGTCGTAGGACTGCTCGCCCGTGCCCGCGACGGTTCGGACTTCGAAGCTCTCGGTGTCGATCGCTCGAATCAGATGATTCTCGGTATCGGCGACGAGGAGAGTCTCTCCCATGAGCGCGAGCCCCTGGGGGTGATGGAACGTCGCTCGATCCGCCGACCCGTCGTCGCGCCCGACGCGGCCGGTTCCGATCGTCGCGATCAATCGCGCACGTCCGGATGCGCCGGGAAGGGTCGAGACGACAATGCGGCTGTGATTCGAGTCGGCGATATAGAGGCGGCCCGATGCGGCATCGGCCAGCACCTTCCCCGGAAACGCCAAACCGCTCGCCGCGCGCACCGATCGCTCCCGCTCGAATCGAAGGGGTCCCGCCGCGGCAATGCCGGCGGCCTTCGCGTCGGCGAGCGCCTTCCCGATCGTCTCATCGAGCGCGGCGCGGTTTCCTTCTCCCGCCACGGCCCCGATGACGCGTCCGTCGGCGCCGACCAGGACCAACGTGGGCCAGGAGCGAACCGTGTACTCGCCCCAAAGCGACATTTCCTCGTCCACGATCACAGGGTGATGTATTTCATACCGGCCGATGGCGGCGCGAATCGTCTGGCGGCTCCCCTCGTTCTCGAATTTGGCGCTGTGGACCCCGATCACGATGAACGGTTCTCGCGCGTACTTCTCCTCGAGGAAGGCGAGATCGGGGAGGACGTGCATGCAATTGATGCAGCAATACGTCCAAAAATCGAGAAGGACGACCTGTCCCTTCAGCTCTTTGGAGAAAGTCAGGGGGCGGTCGGTGTTCAACCAGGCGAACTCGGGCTTCAACTCCGGGGCCCGCGGATGGGCGTTCATAGAGCGTAGAGTAGCCGATTTCCGATCGCTTTGCAGGGACCGTCTGCCCCGGCGACCCCGTTGCGGTGGCCAGCCTTGGTGCTGGCTCCCGTCGCACCAAGGCATCATAATCAAAGGTCTTATGGACTTTTCTCACTCGCCAAGGGCGGTAATCGTCGGGGACCGCTGCGCCACGCGCCGACCCACGCCTTTTGAAAGGAGGGCTCGTGCCCCTGACTCCACAACGCATCGATGAGATCTTGAAGTCGGAAGCCGACCACGAGTGCCCCGGCGTCGGAGAGGCGAAGATCTGCGTGAAGATCGTCGCCATCGCCGACCTGCCGACTCGGTTCGGCCATTTCCAGATCGCGGCCTTTTGGAACAACCGGGACGCGAAGGAGCACGTCGCGATTCTTCATGGGGACGTCTTCGGCGGCGAGGACGTGCCGACGCGCGTTCACTCGGAGTGCCTCACCGGAGATGCCATCGGATCTCTTCGCTGCGACTGCCGCGATCAGCTGGAAACCGCGCTCCGACTCATCGGCTCCGAAGAGCGGGGTCTCGTGCTCTACCTCCGGCAGGAGGGCCGAGGGATCGGGCTCCTCAACAAGATCCGCGCCTACGGCCTGCAAGATCGGGGGCTAGACACGGTCGAAGCGAACGTGGCCCTCGGGTTCCGAGACGACGAGCGGGAATACTCGATCGCCGCCCATATGCTCGATAGCCTCCGGGTCAAGTCGGTGAGGCTGATGACGAACAATCCGCGGAAGATCAACGATTTGGCCCGATATGGAATCCAAATCACCGGGCGGAAACCACACGTGATCCCGCCGAACCAGTACAATCGATTCTACTTGGAGACCAAGGCCCTCAAGTCGGGCCATTACATCGACTTCTCCGGGAAGCCTCATCTAGAGGAGCAGGGAGAGTCGGTCGTCGTGGAAGGAGGGACTCGGTGAAGGCGCCCTGGTATCGCGCCGCCCTGGGGGCGGCGATCCTCGCCGGATTGACGGGCACGGCCCCAGTCCCCGCAAGGGGTCAGGGAATCGTGACCACGAAAGACCCGGCGCATCCGAGAGTTCAGTACGCCGATTCGCTCATTTCGCTGAATGACCGCTGCATCGTTCGGCAAGGGGCGCTGAATCCGGCGTTCAAAGCGGTCTACGTAAATGGGAAACCGATCGGGTTCTGCTGAAGGACCTGCCCGGGGGTCTTCGTGCAAGACCCGGAGCCGTACCTTCGCGCCCAGAACATCGAGGTTCGTTGCGTGATCTATCCGAATCGGAAGGCGAGAATCGATTCGTCGCTGCGGCGAAAAATCGGGCACGACCTCTTCTACTTCTCGAACGCCACAGCGTTGAGGCGGTTCGATCGCGACCCGCTCCGTTACGTAAATGTCTTGAGCGATCCGGTCACGAACGACCGATTCCGGGTCACGCGCTCTTCGCCGCGTGAGGAGTACAAGAGCCGCGTCTACTATTTCGCTTCGTCCGGAGAGAAGGGCGTCTTCGGGAGCGACCGGGAGAAGTACAAGGACCGGCGTTCGGCCACCATGTTGGAGCTCGAGCCGTGATCGAGGACTTCGCCTCATGAGCACGTCGCCGGTCCGGTCGATCGGCGACGTGCATGAACCGCGAGCCCGCGCGTGGATCGAGGAGGTCGCGGCCCGCCCCGACACGCTCGGCGTCATCCTGGTCGGAAGCCGTGCGAACGGCTGGGGTGCTCCCGATTCGGACTACGACGCGTTCGTCTACGTGACGCCTGAGCGCCACCGGGAAGTTCCGGTGCGCGACACGCTGGTTTGGCTTGAGGCCGAGGGGGAGTTTCCGGCCCGGGTCGTGGGAGATTTTTCGATTTTCGCTCCCGAGCATCTCGACCTGCACGAGCGGTCGCCGCTCGACATCGACCATTGGCCTTACGCCGACGGCATCGTGCTCCACGACCGCACCGGCACTCTCGAGGAGCGGCGGCGGCGCATCGCGGCTTTTCCGGAGGAAGGCTGGAAGGAGCGCGCTATCGATAAGTACCTCATTCTCGGTGGCGCCTATGGTTACGCCGTGAAGAGCGACGTGGCGGGGCTCGACGCGCAGCGGCAACTGAATCTTTTCCGAGCCGTGCTCGCGGGCGTCTCGCTCTGGTTCACGCTGCAGCACCGCTGGGCGCCGCCCTTCAAGTGGCTGACGCCGGAGATCGAGCGATTGGAAATTCGTCCCGATACGCGAGGCATTCTGGAGGGCGCGCTCCTGAACCCCTCCATCGACACGCTGACGCACTTCAGGGACCACCTGAAGACCGAGATGAAGTACGCGGGCATCGCCGAGATCGCGAGCCGGGAGGCGCTCCTCGAAGCCTTCGCCGCGACGTTTCTCCCCGAACGGGCGACCGGGGTCTATCGGAATCTCTATCTGTGAGCATGGCGCCCCCACGGGCGCGCCTCGCTTCCCTTCACCACCGAATCAAGGAGGAATCGTGTATCGAGTTCGATCCGTCTCCCCCGCCGCTCGAGGCGGGCGCACTCTCGCCGGAGCGCTCCTGGCGTTGTTCCTCGCCGGCGCTTTCGCTCCCGGCAGCGCGGTCGCTTCACCCGCGAAGGCTCCAGCCGCCGGTTACCCCATCCGCTTTTACACGGGCGGAATGGACCCGACTTCATTCCAGGAATACGCCGGCAAGGAGATGAAGGCCGCCCACGCGTCGCTCGACCGGCTCCTGGCCGTGAAGGGAAAGCGGACCGTCGCCAACACGCTCGACATCTATAACGACATTTCGATTCACTCGGACAACGCCGGCTATGCGTCGGGCCTCATGGAATCGGTCCATCCCGATTCGATCTTCCGCACGACCGCCGAGGGAGTCACTCAGGAAGTCGACAAGTTCCAGACGGACCTGGGCCTCAACAAGGCCGTCTACGACGCGCTGTCCGCCATCGACATGAAAAGCCTCGATGCGGAAACGCGCTACTTCGTCGACCGGACGCTGAAGGGCTTCCGCCGAGGCGGCGTCGATCGCGACGACGCGACGCGCGCCCGCATCTCGATGCTGAACGAGCGCCTGACGCTTCTGTCGCAGCAGTTCAGCCGCAACATCCGAAGCGACCGCCGGAGCTTCACGGTCGATTCCGCCGCGGAGTTGAAAGGCGTCCCCGAAGACTGGCTGAAGACGCACGCGCCCGGGCCGGACGGCAAGATCACCCTGACGGTCGACTACCCCGACTACTTCCCCGTCATGCGCTACGCCGAGAACGGAAAGGTGCGGGAGAGGATGCGGCGCGAGAAGCTGAGCGTCGCTTATCCGGCGAACATGGGGGTTCTCGATTCGCTTCTCCTGGTTCGAAACGAGATCGCGACCACGCTCGGCTACCCCCATTGGGCGTCGTACATCACCGAGGACAAGATGATCGGGAGCGCCGAGAACGCCGCGGCCTTCCTTGACCGACTCTCCGCGCTCGCCGTGAACGCGGCACGCGACGAGTATCAGATCTACCTCGCCCGGAAGCGCGAGGACGTCCCGAACGCTACCGCCGTCGAGCAGTGGGAGTCGGGCTACTACGGACAGTTGATCCGGAAGCGCGACTACGATTTCGATGCGCAGGCGGCGCGCCCCTACTTCGCTTTCAAGAACGTGAAGAAGGGGCTCATGGACGCCATGTCGCAGATCTTCACGGTCCGCTTCGAACGCGTCGCGAACGCGCAGGTCTGGCACCCGAGCGTCGAAGCGTACGACGTCTACGAGGGGAAGAAGCTCCTTGGCCGCTTCTTCCTCGACCTCCATCCTCGCGCCGGAAAGTTCGAGCATGCCGCCCAGTTCGGCATCCGGAAGGGTGTCCACGGCGTGCAGCTGCCCGAGGCGGCGCTCGTCTGCAATTTCCCCGGCGACAAGGAAGGCGACCCGGGTCTGATGGAGCATAGCGACGTGGAGACCTTCTTCCACGAGTTCGGCCACCTCCTCCACTCGATGTTCGGTGGGGACGGACGCTGGGAGCCCGTCGCGGGAACCTCCGTGGAGCGGGATTTCGTGGAGGCTCCGTCGCAGAT
This sequence comes from Candidatus Eiseniibacteriota bacterium, assembly GCA_031370645.1. Lineage (GTDB taxonomy): Bacteria > Eisenbacteria > RBG-16-71-46 > SZUA-252 > SZUA-252 > SZUA-252. The sequence continues at coordinate 6,002 of JANMQV010000210.1, forward strand.
GCTGGAAGAGTGGGTGTGGGATCCGAAGGTCCTCGCGACGTTCGCGAAGCACTACCAGACCGGCGAGCCGATCCCGGCCGACATGGTGATGAAGATGCGGCGGGCCGACACCTTCGGGCGCGCCATCGACGTCGCCTTCCAGCTCTTCTACGCCAATGTATCGCTGAACATCTACAACAAGGACCCGAAGGACGTGAACACCGACGCGGTCGTCGCGAAGTACGAGCGCGAGATGGTGCCCTTCCCGGCTACGGAAGGAACCCACATGCAGACGTCATTCGGCCACCTCGACGGCTACTCGGCCATCTACTACACCTATCAGTGGTCGCTCGTGATCGCGAAGGACCTCTTCAGCAAGTTCGACAAGAACAACCTGCTGAGCCCCACCGTGGCGACGCGATACCGGAAGATGGTGCTGGCGCCGGGGGGAGCGCGACCGGCGGCCCAACTCGTGCATTCATTCCTAGGACGCGACTACAACTACGACGCGTACGAGGCGTGGATTCGGGAGGGGTTGAAGCCGGCGACGACGAAGGCGAACTAGCGGGGGTCGACGGCGAGCGCGCCGCCGGGCGGATCAGCGCTTGGCGGCGCGCTCGGCGCGGAGCGGCGAGAGGACTTCCTTCTCGAACCGCGCCGCGTCGAACGCCTTGTCCAAATACGGAAGGACCACTTCGTCGGTCGTCGTGAAGTGGGCCGCGATGAGCCCGAGCATCCCGTAGGAAAGATGCATCAGTTTCCCGGAAGTGGCGCCTTTGGAGATCGCCTTCTCGAGCATCTCTAGCCGGCCGGACACGAGCGTGTGCTCGTAGCGGGCGAGCTCCGTCAGCTTCGCCCCCTCTCCCGCCGCCCAGTCGGCCGCCGGATAGAGCGAGTACTCCTCGGCGCGCATGTGAGGGACGATCTGTCGCTTCACGAAGTCCACGACTTCCCGCGCCAGGCTCATCTGCTCGAGCGTCGTCTGTTCGTGGAGCTTCTCGAGACGCTCTCCGAGGGCGAGCGTCGTCGCGAGGAACTTGCCGTGCTCCTCGCGCAGGGATGCGGTCGGCGACGGCGTTCCGGTCGGTTCAGGGGTCATTGAGCGGCAGTTTTGCGCGGCTCCACCCCCGGTGTCAACCCTCTTCCCCCGGGTGCCGCGCGGGGCGATCGCCGCGGCCGCGGCGCGATCCGACTCGGCGGTTGCGCTTCCCTCCCCCCTGCCCTAGTGTCGAATCGACGCGATTTCCGCACATCCGATCCTTTCCGGAGGAGCGTTTCGCCATGAAGATCGCCATCGGCGCCGACCACGCCGGCTTCGAGTTGAAGGAACGGCTGAAGGGATACCTGACCGCACGCGGCCACGAGGTGCTCGACATGGGCACCGGCTCGTGCGAGTCGACCGACTATCCGGCCTACGCGTTTCTCGTCGCCGAGGCGGTCCGCGACGGCGCCGCGGCCCAGGGGATCCTCGTCTGCGATTCCGGAAATGGAATCGCGATCGCCGCGAACAAAGTCGAAGGAATCCGCGCGGCCATCGCCGTCACTCCCGACCACGCCTCGCTCGCACGGCGACACAACGACGCAAACGTCCTCGTGCTGGGAGCGAAGTTCCTTCCCCGCGAAGCCGAGGAGCCGACGCTCGACGCGTGGCTCTCGGCCGCCTTCGAGGGCGGGCGGCACGCTCGCCGCGTCGGGCAGATCACCGACTACGAACGAAAGCACCAGCGAAGCGGCGCCTAAAACCCCGCGCGCTCCGACCCGGTTTCGCGTTTCGAAGAGGAGCAACGAACATGTCCCGCATTGCCTCGAACCAAACCGAACAGCCCGGATCGCTCGCCGCGTCGTACCGCGACGCGCTCGATCGACTCGTGGCGCAGCAGGCGCCCGCCCGGCTCTTCGATCGCGACCCTTTCCTCTGGAAGCGGGAGCCCGCACCGGCCGCCGTGATTCGGAATCGCCTCGGGTGGCTCGATTCACCGGCCTGGCTCGTGGCGCACCGGGATGAACTCCGCGGCTTCGCTGCCGCCGTTCGATCGGAGGGCTTCACACGGATCGTCCTCCTCGGCATGGGAGGCTCGAGCCTCGCGCCCGAGGTGCTGCAGCGGTCGCTCCGCCCCGGGCCGGGTACGCCGACTCTCTCCGTGCTCGATTCGACCGACCCCGCCGCGCTTCGTAGCGCGGAAGCGGGTGCGCGCCTCGATCGGACGTTCTTCCTCGTCTCGAGTAAGTCGGGCTCGACGGTGGAGACGCGCTCCCAGTACCGCTATTTCCGCGCCGCGCTGGAGGCGGCCGGCATCCGCGACGCCGGCACTCGATTCGCGGCGGTCACCGACGAGGGATCGGCGCTCGACACGCTCGCCGTGAAGGAAGGGTTTCGCGCCGTCTTTCGGAATCCGCCCGACATCGGAGGGCGCTACTCGGCGCTCTCCTACTTCGGCATGGTGCCGGCCGCGCTGCTCGGGCTCGATCTCGATACGCTGGCCTCGCGCGCGGCGCGGGCGCGGACCGCGGCGACCGAGCGCGATCCCGCCTCCAATCCCGCCCTTCGCCTCGGCGCGTTCCTCGCCGGCGCCGCGAAAGCGGGGCGCGACAAGCTGACGCTGCTCACGCCGCCGGCGCTTCGCCCGCTCGGATACTGGATCGAGCAGCTGGTGGCGGAGTCGACCGGGAAGGAGGGACGAGGCCTTATCCCCATCGAAGGGGAGCCGCTCGGCCCCGCGCACCATTATGGTGGCGATCGCGTCTTTGTCTGCCTGACGCTCGCGGGACCGCCCGACGCCGATCTCGACAGGCTGCAGGGCGACCTCTCCCGAATCGGTGCCCCCACGGCCCGAATCGAACTACCCGACACCGAGGAGATCGCGGGCGAATTCTTCCGGTGGGAGGCGGCGACCGCGTTCGCGGGCGCGGCGCTCGGGATCAATCCCTTCGACGAGCCGAACGTGCAGGAGAGCAAGGACGCCACACAGCGCCTTCTCGGAGCGCTCGCGCGGGACGGCCGTTTCCCCGAGGAAACCCCACGAGCCGAGGACGAAGGCGTCGCCATCGGCGCGAACGCGGAGATCTGGGAGCGCATGACCGCCGGCTTGCCTGCGCATTCGAGTCTCGAGTTCGCGCTCCAGCGCTTCCTCTCGCTCGCGCGTAAAGACGACTACCTCGCCGTGCTCGCCTACATCGAACGGACGGCTGAGAGCGAGTCGGCGTTCGCGAATCTCCGCCGCGCGGTTCGAAACGCGACGCACCTTCCGGTCCTACAAGGCTACGGCCCTCGATATCTCCATTCGATCGGCCAACTCTACAAGGGAGGGCCGGCGACGGGGCTCTTCCTCGTCCTTACGGCCGACGCCCCACCCGGGACGGACGCGGCGATTCCCGGGAGCGACTTCTCCTTCGCGCAGCTTCTTCGCGCGCAGGCGCTCGGCGACATGGAATCGCTCGCGGCCCACGACAAGCCGGCGCTTCGCCTTCATCTAGGACGCGGCGTGACGGCGGGGCTGGCGGTGGTGAATCAAGCGATCGAGCGGGCGGTAGCGGCGAAGGTTTGAAGCGCGTGCGGCGCTATCGCCGCACGGTTCCGAGAAAGGCGTAGGCGAGCTCCCACTCGCTTCCCCGTAGCGCGCTTCGCCCGGAGAGCGTCCGGCGCCACGTGAGCGAGAGTTCACTCCCCCCGCGCCATCCGAGCGCGACCGTTGGAGAGAGTCGTCGCGCGTCCCGCGCCCCTGCATTCGCGGACAAATCTCCCTCCATGCCGGTCGCGACGCGGCGAGCGTCGACGCGATCGTAACGAAGCCGCAGGCGAAGCGGCCCGCATGGCGAAACTCCCGCTTCCGCATCGGCGAACCACTCGTCCGAGGCCTGGCCCGCGCGCGCTCGATAACCCGCGCTCGCCTGGACATACCCGTTAGCCACCGGGAGCGATCTTCCGAGGGACGCGCTGAGCGCGAACGACGCCGATTCACTTCCGATGCGCGGCGAATCATCGCTCCGCCGGTCGACGAGACGAAGCGGGATCGAAAGGTTCGGTTCGAGCGCCGCCGCCCACCGGCCGCGCGAGAGAGGAAGGCGAGCGCCAAGCTGGAGATCGGGAATCCCGATCGAAAGCCCGCGGACATCGCCCGCGACCTCCCGATCGTGCGCTTCCAAGTCGGCCACTTTCAGGAGCGCGCCGGCGACGAGCGTCACATCGCGAGAGACGCCGTACTCGGCGTAGAGGCTCGAACCGGTCTCAGAGTAGCGTCCCGATTCGACGACGGCAGGATCGAAGAGAGGGCGCGATTTCCCGGTCACGTCGAATTCTTCCACGCCGCGGCTCCGAAAGAGGGCGGCCTTCACGTAGGATTCGCCTGGGGCGCGAAGCCATGCCCCGGCGAGCGCGGGCAACGGCGGCGGGATCATCAGGAGCGCAACGGAGAGGAAGAGCACGAGGATGATGCGGGATGAACAGGCGAGAGTGACGCTACTTGCCGCGAGACGACCGCGGCGACCGGCAGTCGCTACGGAGTCCCCCCAAGGCGTGCGCGAATCGGGGCATACGGCTGCTGCTCGCAGGGAAGCCCCGCGTCGAGACCCATTCCGGAGAGTTCCGCGCGGATTCCGCTCAACCGCTTGTCGAGCGGGGTCTGCCGATCGTCCGCAGCTTCCCAGTAACCGGAGAGCCCGCGAGTCGCCGGCGGCAGAAACGCCTCGATCGAGCGCGCGTACCCCTCGGAGGTGAATCCGATGCGCGCGAGGTAGAGGAGCGTGAGCTTGTCGGCGTCCGATTCCCAATCTCGCGGATATCCCTTCAGGCCTCGGAGCGCGACGCGCGCCTTCTCGACCCCTTCCCGGCGATCGGCGGCGCCCAGGATTTCCCGGATCCCCGTCGGGCCCACGCCGTTCACCCGCTCGAGCGCCTTGGCGGGGTGGCCGAGGGATGCGTGCGCCATCATGTGAGCCAGTACGGCCGCCACCTCGCATTGGGACCGAAGCTGCTTGAGGAGCCCCACGGAAACGTAGATATACCCGCCTGGGAGGGCGAGACCTCGCGGCGTCTCTCCGCGGAGGACCCGGAAGGTATAGGGGATCGTCGGCCGATCTGAAAGTCTCGCAAGCTTTTGCCCAATTTGGTTCACGTAACTTGATACCTGTCGATCGATGAACACGCTCTCGCTGTCCTCGAAGGCAGCGGCGACGCGCGCCCCCAGCACGCGATCCTCGGCGTCCCCCATCACGACCGGGGGCTGCGTCGCCCTGCGCGCGGACGAGCAGCCGGCGACCAGGGCTACCAGAGCCACCAGGAGAGCAGAGAGGAAGAGGGCCGAACGAAGGGCGGCGAATCGAAATCGAGGCACGACGGCACGCTAGCCCGGATCGCTTCAAAGGTCAATCGCTTGCGCCCTTGTTTCGGCATGCGGCATGATCGGGGGATGGCGCGGCAGGGAGCCCCCGCACTCGGCTCCGGCGCGCCCCTGCGCCGGTAGCGCTAGGAGAAGTTCAGCCCAAGGAGGATACGATGCCCGCCCGCAAGAAGTCCCGTCGCCCTGCGAAGAAGAGTTCGCGAGGCAAGAGCGCCCCGAAGCGGAAGGCGGCCCCCCGGAAGGCCGCGAAGAAGCCCGCGAAGAAGAGCGCCAAGAAGAGCGCGAGGAAGGTGACGCGCGCCACGTCGCGGCCGAAGCCCGCGCCGTCGATGCCGAAGGCGCCGCCGAACGACATCGGACTCGTCATGCACCACCTCGACTACACGACGCACAACACCGAGGGCGTGAAACGCTTCTACGTCGAAACGCTAGGGTTCACCGAGTTCGACCACGATCCGCAATTCCAATACCTCTTCGTGCGGACCGGGCATACGTCGAGCGTCGGATTCATGCCGCCGATGCCGGGGATGGGAGAACCGAGTCCGGCGAAGGAGCCGACGCTTTACTTCATCGTGAGCGATGTCGACAAGGCGTACGCCAAGCTCGCCGCGAAGGGCGTCCACTTCGAAGGTCCGCCGGCCGACATGCCGTGGGGACACCGCGTCGTCGGGACGGTTGATCCCGAAGGGCGCCGCGTCCTGCTCGCCACTCCGAAGCCGAAGAATTCCTAACCAAGTCTCGAGGAGATCGACGATGAAGCCCTCCCCCGCGGTCGCGCTGCACGAACTGGGTCAGAGTCTCTGGCTCGATACCATTAGCGATGGACTCTTGACGTCTGGCGAGTTGGCGCGGATGGTCGCGGAAGGAACGGTTTACGGCGTCACCTCGAATCCCACTATCTTCCGAGGCGCGATCGGCGGCGGCCGGTTCGGATACCCCGCCGCCATCGCGCGCCTCGCATCGGAAGGCAAGACCCCCGACGAAATCTACGACGCGCTCGCCGTGCACGACATCGTCCGCACCGCCGACGTCCTCGCCGGCGCTTTTCGCGCGGGGAGCGGCCGAGACGGCTTCGTGAGTCTCGAGGTCTCGCCCGATCTCGCGGACGACACGGCCGCCACCGTCGCGGAGGCGCGGCGGCTCTGGAAGCTGGTTTCGAGACCCAACCTGCTCGTGAAGGTCCCCGGGACGCCCGCCGGCATTCCGGCGATTGAATCGCTAACCTCCGAGGGGATCAGCGTGAACGTGACGCTCCTCTTCTCCCGCCCGCAAGTCGCCGCGGTCGCCGACGCCTACCGGCGCGGCGTGGAACGGCGGCTCGCGGCGGGCGGGTCGATCGAGGGGCTTCATTCCGTAGCAAGCGTCTTCGTGAGCCGCCTCGATACCGCGGTCGACAAGGAGCTCGAGTCGCGCGCGGCCGCCGCCGCCGCGCCCGCGGAGCGCGAACGGCTTCTCTCGCTCCGGGGTGCCGCAGCCGTGGCCAACGCCCTCGACGTCTGGGAGGAGTACCGCGCGCAGTTCTTCGGCGCCCGATTCGATGTTCTCCGCGCGCGCGGCGCCCGCCCTCAGTGGATGCTCTGGGCGAGCACGGGCACGAAGAATCCCTCCTACTCCGACGTGAAGTACGTCGAGGAGCTGGCGGGCCCCGACACGATCAACACCGCCCCGCGCGAAACGATCGACGCGTGGCTCGATCACGGCCGCGTCGAGGGAAACCGACTCGATCCGCGGATCGAGACCGCGCGAAAGACGCGCGCGGCGTTCGCCGAGGCCGGCATTTCCCTGGAACAACACTGCGCGAAATTGTTGGACGACGGCGTGAAGTCGTTTGCCCAGTCGTTCCGCGAGATGATGGACACGATCCGCGAGCGCTCCGCCGCGCTCGCGCCGCGGCGCTAGGCCGCCCGGAGGCGGGATGGAACTCGGATTCGTCGGACTCGGCCGCATGGGGAAGAACATGGTGTTTCGCCTCCTGAAGGGCGGGCACCGGGTGGTGGGATGGGCGCGGTCGGCCGAGACGGTGGCCGAGGTGGTGCGCGAGGGAGCGATCGGGGCGACGAGTCTCGCCGACGTCGTGGCCCGGCTCGAGTCGAAGCCGCGGGCCGTCTGGGTGATGGTGCCCTCGGGAGATCCCACGGAGGAGACGATCCGCCAGTTGGCCGGGCTCCTCCAGCCGGGCGACACGGTCATCGACGGCGGCAATTCGAACTACAAGGACTCGGTCCGGCGCGCGGCCATCCTCGCCGAACGGAAGATCGACTTCGTCGATTCGGGGACCTCGGGCGGAATCTGGGGACTCGCGAACGGCTATTGCATCATGGTGGGTGGGAGTGCTGAAGTCTGCCGGCGGCTCGAGCCGGTCTTCACCACGCTTGCTCCCCCCGACGGCTACGCCCACGTCGGCCCGAACGGCGCCGGGCACCTGGTCAAGATGATCCACAACGGAATCGAGTACGGCATGATGCAGGCGTACGCCGAGGGTTTCGAAATCCTGAAGGCGTCGCCCTACAAGCTCGACCTCGGGAAGATCGCCGCCCTCTGGCAGCACGGAAGCGTGGTCCGTTCGTGGCTCCTCGACCTGACCGTGGACGCGCTACGCGAGGATCCAAACTTGGACCGCGTGGCCGATTACGTAGAGGATTCAGGTGAAGGGCGCTGGACGGTCATCGAGTCGGTGGAGCGCGCGGTGCCCGCTCCGGTCCTCACTCTGGCGCTTCAAGCACGCTTCCGCTCACGGCAAGAGTCGTCCTTCCAAGGAAAACTCCTCGCGGCGATGCGGAACAAATTCGGCGGCCACGCGGTGAAGAAGGCGTGACGCCCGACGCCCCGTCCGCGGCCGCTCCCCCACCCGCGCCGGATTCAGCTCCTTCGTCGAATCCGCTTCGGGAAGGGAGCGTGACGCTTCGCGCGGCCGACCCCTGCACGGTCGTGGTGTTCGGCGCGAGCGGCGACCTCACCCACCGGAAGCTCCTCCCCGCCCTGTTCGCGCTCTCTCGTGAAAAACTCTTTCACCCGAAGAGCGCCGTGGTCGGCTTCGCCCGGCGCCCGCTCTCGGACCAAGAGTTCCGCGACTCCTTACGCCCCGCCGATCCGGCTGCC